>NZ_JBMDII010000066.1:0-14799 GCF_057808605.1 Comamonas sp. FG99 | reverse complement strand
TCTTGCCGTGGTCCACGTGACCGATCGTGCCCACGTTCACGTGGGGCTTGGTGCGCTCGAATTTTCCTTTTGCCATTTTCGACTCCGAAAAAACCTAAATCTTATGAAGAGATTGAAGCGCAACCAGAACCGTGCGCACACTTTTATATGTGGTGCCCATGGGCAGGATCGAACTGCCGACCTCTCCCTTACCAAGGGAGTGCTCTACCACTGAGCCACATGGGCGAAAACCAAACAACACTAACGCAGCGCTGGAGCGGGAGACGGGAATCGAACCCGCGTCATTAGCTTGGAAGGCTAGGGTTCTACCATTGAACTACTCCCGCACAACCTCGTACACACATCACGCCATGCATGCACGCCATTGCCGCCGTTAGGCTCTTCTTCTACCATTACTGGTGGAGGGGACTGGATTCGAACCAGTGTAGGCGTAAGCCAACAGATTTACAGTCTGCCCCCTTTAGCCACTCGGGCACCCCTCCGAAGAAGAATTAGATTGTAGCATCGTTTTTTGGGCTTTTGAAGAACTTGCCCTATTTCGCACTTCTTTGTGCCGCGCTCACTTCATCATACCGACCAGCACCGGCATCAGCAGCGCGGTGGCGATTCCGTTGAGCGCCATGGCCAGCGCCGCAAAGCCCGCGGATTCTGGGCTGCGCTGGATCTCGCGCGCGGTGCCGATGGCATGCGCCGTGAGCCCGACGGCCACGCCGCGCGTGGCCGCATCCCCGATCCGCAGCATGCGCAGCACCGGATCGGCCACGATGACTCCCACGATCCCGGTGATGGCCACCGCCACCGCGGCCAGCGATGCCACGCCGCCGAACTCCGCGGCCACTGCCGTGGCTATCGGTATCGTGGCCGACTTCGGCGCGACCGACATCATGATCTCGGCGCTGCCGGCAAACAGCCAGGCAATCCCCACCGCGGACGCAATCCCCACCGAGCCGCCCACCAGCACCGCCAGCGTGATCGGCAGCCACAGCTGGCGCAGGCGCGGCCACTGCGCATACAGCGGCACCGCCAGCGCCACCGTGACCGGGCCGATCAGCGCATTGAGAAAGGCAACGCCCCGGTAGTACTCGTCGTAGGGCACGCCAAAGCAGCTCAGCACGCCGACCACCATGAGCACGCCCGTCAACACCGGTATCAGCACCGGCCTGGAGCCCGCTCTTATATAGAGCTGCTGCGCCAACAGGTAGATGATCGCCGTCAGCGCCACCCATACGGCCGCAGAGCCGCGCAGCACATGCATGGCCAGCCACTCAGACACCGCGCACCCCCGAGCCTGCGCGGGACTGCAGCCGCATGGCCCAACGCATGGTGAGCGCGGTGGCCGCCAGGGTGACTACCGCCCCCAGCACGCAGGCGGCCAGAAAGGGCAGCCATTCCGCGCGGATGCGCTCTTGCTGCACCATCACACCGGCAACCGTGGGAATGAACACCAGCATCATGTGCGGCAGCATTGCCTGGGTGGCCGACTGCAGCCAATCGGGAATCCGGCGCCAGGCCACCAGCAATGCCAGCAGCAGCAAGGTCCCCGCCAGGGAGCCGGGGATGGGCAGATGCAGCAGCCGGGCGAGCACCTCACCCAGCCACTGCAAGCCAAACAGTAGTGCGACAGCTTTGATCATGGCCGCATTGTCGGGGCATTCGCATGCCGCACGGGCACGGTGCGCAACCCATGGCCGGCATCAGAAATCCAGCGGCCGGCCGTCATCCAGCCCATCTGGCTGCGCGCCGGCAGGGCCGGTGCCACGCTGGCCTTCCGCGCCGCGGACCGCACGGCGCCGGTGCGCGACATGGTAGGAGGTCAGCACCTGGTGCGCCACCATGTCCAGGCTGGGCCGATGCTGGCCTTCTCGGTCCACCCACACCTTGGGCGTGAGGCTGCCGGACAAGGCCACGCTGTCGCCATCGCCCAGCCCCAGCAGCGCGGCCACCGGCGCATCGTCGAAGGCGATCACGTTCACGAACAGGCTTTCGCCATCGCCCGCCGCGGCCCGCACCTTGGCAATGGCGAAGGGCTTGCCGGTCTTGCTGGTGCGCTCGGCCGGCTGCCCATGAATGCGCCCCATCACCAATCCGTCGATCATCGCAATTCCCCTTGTTCGGCCTTGCGGCTTATGCACAGGAGCCAAGAGCGCGGCGCCTGTGCAAGACCGCCGCAAGGCCCAGCAGCACGGCTGCTCCGGCGCTGCCCAGAGGGGAAAGCGCTGGAGTGGCCTGTGCCGAAACAGCCTCGCCATGGAGCACCAAGTGCACGGTGCTGTCCCTGGTGATGCCATAGTCCGCCAGTGTCTGGCCATATTGGTTTTCACCCATCGGCTGCCAGAACCCAATGGCTCACAGCCATCAAGAATCAGCAGCATCGCCATCGCAGGGAATGGCATGGCCAATGCTGGCACAGATGCCCACCGGCCGCCAGCACCCACTCTAGCCGACAAGCTGCATCGCGCCGCCTTGCAGCTCCCGCCAGCTTCGCCGGCTTGTTTGCGGCGACAAGGCGCAGCAGCTGCCAGGAAATAAAAGATCTTGAAAACCAATGGATTATGGAAAATTTCGGCGGACAAGGATCTCAAAAGCGAAAAAACCTTACCAACGCTCGAAGACCGGCGCCTGCGGGCTCGGCGCCTTGCACCGCAGGCCGCCTCCGCGAGCAGCCTCTTGGGCAGGTTGTTCACAGCCAAGCGGCGGCGCTGGATCGCTGGCGCGAAATGCCAGTTATTGATCGACCACAAAGCCGTCAAAATGCGGCCGCATGGTAATGGGCTTGACCAGGGGCGGACGGATCTTCTGCGCATCGGGCAGCAGGTTCATGCCCAGGCCCGGGCCCGAGGGAATATCCACGAAGCCGTTGAGGGGCCGAGGTACCTGGTCCACGATGTTGCTGCCCAGGTGCTCAGGGCGCGACTCGAAGATGCCGGCCTCAAAGCCCGTGGCGTATTCCTGGATGGCGAAGTTCGGGATGGCAGCGTCCAGCTGCAGGCATGCAGCCAGCCCAATAGGCGACAGCGGGTTGTGAGGCACAACCTGGACATGGTGTGCTTCGGCAATCGCCGCCACTTTCTTGGCCCCTGTGATACCGCCGCACAGGCACAGGTCCACCCGCGCATACTCGACCCCGCCGCGGGCCATGAGGGTCTGGAACTCGTAGATGTTTGCAAAGCGCTCGCCTGTGGCGATGGGAATGGCAATCTTCTCTGCCACGCGCGCCATGCCGTCCGGGCCTTCCGGGCGGATCGGGTCCTCGATGAACATAGGATGCGTATGCTCGATGCCGCGGGCAAACACGATCGCCTCCGCCGGCGTGAGGCGGCGATGGATCTCGATCAGCAGATCCACGCGGTCGCCGACAACCTCACGCATGCGCTGCGTGTTCTCGATCGCATCGCGCATTTTCTTGATGTGCGTTTTGAAATACACCTGGTCATTGCCCTCATCCAGGAAAGGATTGAGGTGGCCGAATGCATTAAAGCCGGCCTCCATCTTCGCCTGGCATTCGAGCAGCATTTTCTCAATGCTGTGCTCGTAGATGTGGCCATAGATGCGCGCCTTGGTGCGCGCCGCGCCGCCCAGCAGTTCGTAAATCGGCACCCCCAAGGCCTTACCCTTGATATCCCATAGGGCGATGTCGATGGCCGAGATCGCGGCATTTTCAGCCAGGCCGGTGAAATAGCTGAAGCGGTGCATCACATTCCAGTGATGCTCGATGGCGAACGCGTCCTTGCCTTCCAGATACTCGGCAAAACGCTTGATGCAAACGCCAGCGGCCTCGATATGCCCCCAGGTGCCGGCTTCACCGTAGCCGACGGTGCCGTCGTCCGTGGTGATGCGCACGAACATGAATTGCCCCACGTGCAAGGGCTCGACTTTGCGGATTTTCATGGCTTGCTTCTTGATTGATGCATGGTTGGGACGATGGAAAATCAGTCCAGCTTGATCTTGGCCTTGTTCACCAGAGCGCCCCAGCGGGCCGCCTCGGCCTCAATGTGCCGGGCCGCTTCGCCAGAAGACATGAACACAGGATCGGCGCCATTGGCCATCAAGCGCTCCTGCACTTGCGGCTTCTGGATTACCTGCTGCACCTGTGCATGCAGGTAGCTGATCACCTGCGCCGGCGTGTTCTTGGGCGCAGCAAGACCGAACCAGTTGGCGATGCGGAAATCGGGATAGCCGGCTTCGGCCGAGGTCGGCACCTGCGGCAGCGACGACAGACGCTTGGTGTGCGCTACCGCCAGCGGACGCATGCGCCCCGAACCCATCTGGGCAGCCACCGTGGGAGCGGCTGTGATGAGCACGTCCACCTGGCCACTCAGGAGATCGGCCACGGCAGGCCCGGAGCCCTTGTATGGCACATGCGTCATGTCGATGCCCGCGACCGATTTCAACAGCTCGCCCGCAATATGCGGCCCACTACCGGCACCGCCCGACGCGAAATTGAGCTTGCCGGGATTGGCCTTGGCCAGCTCAACCAGCTCGCGCATGCTGTTCGCCTGGACACCCGCATTGACCACCAGCACATAGGGCGCCTCGGCAAACACCGTGATGGGGGTCAAATCCTTGATGGGATCGAAGTTCAGCTTGGGAAACAGCGCGGGGATGATGGTCTGGGTCATCTCATTGGCCAGCAGCGTGTACCCGTCCGGCGGCGCCTTGGCCACCAGGCCGGTCGCGATCGTGGTGCTGCCGCCGCCCTTGTTCTCGGCCACGAAGGCCTTGCCCGTGGAGCTGGCCAGGGACTGTGCGATCAACCAGCCGATGATGTCGGTCGTGCCTCCCGGCGAATAGGGGATCACGACGGTGACGGGTTTGGCGGGATAGGTCTGCGCCGAAGCTGCGAAAGGCAGGGTGGCCAGAAAGAGTGCAGCGGATCGTCGGGTCCACCGCAAGGTGGGAGTTTGCATGTTTGTCTCCTGGGTTTTTGCTGCCACAGCGGCGTGCGGCAATTCACTTTACGAGGCAAACAACTCTGAATAATCTGCTGAAAATTACACCATTCTTTAATCTGATTGAACAATGCAAGAACTCTCGCCCGCATCGTCGGAGATGGCCTTCTTCCATTTGCTGGTGCGCTGCGGCAGCCTGACTGCCACGGCCAGGCAGCTGGGGCTCACCACACCCGCAGTCAGCCGCAAGCTGGCATTGCTTGAGGCGCGGCTGGGCGTCACACTGCTGACCCGGACCACGCGGCGCAACATGCTGACGCCCGAAGGCGAGGAGTACCTGCTGCAGGCGCGGCGCATCCTGGCAGAGATCGAGGAGATGGAATTGCAGTTGCGGCAGTCCGTCGCAGAACCTCAGGGTCTGCTGCGCGTGAATGCCACCCTGGGGTTCGGGCGCAGCCACATCGCGCCGGTCATCTCGCGCTTTCGCAAGACCTATCCCAAAGTCCAGGTGCAATTCCATCTCTCCGTCACGCCGCCTGCCCTGACTGACGATGCCTACGATGTGTGCATACGGTTCGGCGAACCGCCGGATGCGCGCGTCATTGCGCGCAAGGTGGCGGACAACCGGCGCCTGCTGTGCGCATCGCCGGCCTACCTGGAGCAGCATGGAATCCCGCGCGCTCCCTCGGATCTGAGCCGGCACCAATGCATCAGCATCCACCACGGCCAGGATGCCTATGGCACCTGGCGCCTGAGCAGGCAAGGGCAGACCGTGTCCGTCAAGATTTCCGAAGCCATGGTCACCAACGACGGGGACATAGCAGTGGCCTGGGCGCTGGACGGCCACGGCATCCTGATGCGCGCCGAGTGGGACATCCAGAAATACCTGCAAAGCGGCAGGCTGCGCCAAGTGCTCCAGCAGTACACCACCCCGCCCGCGGACATCTATGCCGTGTTTCCTCCGCGCCACCAGCAAGCACGCCGCGTGACCGCTTTCGTGGACTATCTAAGCACTGCGCTGCGTGCCTCAGGGCAAAAGAGCATGGCTTGAACGCAGCCCTACCAAACTCGATCCACTGAATACCGGCATGGGATATGCCAACAAAAGCGCCAACAATTTGCCGACATGCCCAGAGCACATCCGAGACCACGCCAGACAACAAAAAACCCGCGATGCCAGGAAGCATGCGGGTTTTGAGAGATTCCGAGACTATCTGAGATAGTCGGGTGGTGCGGCTGGCGGGGATCGAACCCACGACCCTTGGCTTCGGAGGCCAATACTCTATCCACTGAGCTACAGCCGCTAGGTGGCTTGCCTTGCCGGCAAACCATGCAGCTCGGGATTATCGCACGGCTGGCATGCCATCCGGCCCAGGCCGGGTAACTTGACGGCGGCGGGGCCGTCAGGCCTTGGCATCGAGGCGGAATCCCAGCCCCTTCAGATAGGCATCGACGGCGGCGGCGCCCACGGGTGCGATGAGGAAGCTGCCGCCATTGAGCACCCAGCCATGTATCAGCCCCACGAAGAGCGAATGCAGGCCCAGGGCGGCGTCGGCCGGCGATACGGGCAGTTGCAGCGCCTGCTCCTGCGCCGCCTGCGCGATGGCCCGGGCGAACTGCTCCTGGTTGCCGCGCGCGCTTTCTATATGGCGCGCACGCACGCTCTCCAACTCGCCCACGTATTCCATCTTGAACAGCGCGGTGTCGAAGATGCGCAGGCGGCGCTGATCGCCATCCATGCTCTCGAACACCGAACGGATGGAGTGGCGGATGCCCTCCAGCGGCGATAGGCTGTTGCAGTGGTTGGCGCACACCTCGTCGAACGGCATGCAGATGCGGTCCAGCATGGACAGGAAGACATCGACCTTGTCCTTGAAGTGCCAGTACACCGCGCCGCGCGTGGCACCCGCGTGCTGCGCGATCTCGTTGAGCGACGCGCGGGCCACGCCCTTCTCATAAAAAACCTGCTCCGCGGCGTCGAGCAGCCGGCTGCGGGTCTCGTCCGCCTCCGCTTTGGTTCGTCGAGCCATGTCATCTCCTTCATGCGAGCAGATGGCATCCGGGCGACAAGGCCATGAATGCCAGTGCAAGCTCATCGGTTAATTATACATTTATGCATGTATGTATAATGGCGCAGCAATTTTCTGGGGAATCAGATACTCTCGCGATCCAGACCACCGAACCAGCCGGCACCAGCCATCGGTCCAGAACAAAAATCCGATACGCTGGCAGGCCTGCAATTGCTTTGACGCCGGGCACGATGCGCCTCGCCATCCCGGCACCACCCGTTTCGTTTCGTACAACATACCGGAAGGACTTTCATGCGATCCATGTATGAAGACACCCGCGCTTCTGAAGGTCGTCAAACTGCCGCTGCGGCCAGCCCTTCGCGCTCGCTGGCGCTGGGATTGACCTTGATGGCCGCCGTGGCGCTGGCGGCCTGCGGCAAGAAGGAAGAAGCCGCCCATGCGCCCGCCGGCGGCGGCGCCCCGGCGGTCGAGGTGGGCGTGGTCACCGCCAAGCCCCAGGAGGTATCGCTGGTGACCGAGCTTCCCGGCCGCCTCGAGGCCTACCGCGTGGCGCAGGTGCGCGCGCGCAGCGCCGGCATCCTGCAAAAGCGCCTGTTCCAGGAAGGCAGCGATGTCAAGGCCGGCCAGACCCTGTTCCAGATCGATGCGGCGCCGTATGCCGCCGCCGCGGACAGCGCCAAGGCCAGCCTGCAGCGCGCCGAGGCCAACCTGGCCCAGGCCAACGCACTGCTCAACCGCTACAAGCCGCTGGTGGCCGCCAACGCCATCAGCAAGCAGGACTTTGTGAACGCCGAGGCGGCGCAGAAGCAGGCCGCCGCCGATGTCGCCGCCGCCAGGGCTTCGGTGACCACCGCCAGGATCAACCTGGGCTACGCCACGGTGACCGCGCCGATCGCCGGCCGCATTGGCCGCGCGCTGGTGACCGAAGGCGCGCTGGTCGGCCAGGGCGAGGCCACGCAGCTCGCGGTGATCCAGCAGATCAACCCGATCTATGTGAACTTCACCCAGTCGTCGGACGATGTCTTCCGCCTGCGCCGTGCGCTGCAGGAGGGCAAGCTGCAGAAGGCGCCCGGCACCGAGGCCGCCAAGGTGAAGATCCTGATGAGCGACGGCACGCCCTACAGCAATGACGGCAAGCTGCTGTTCACCGACCTGACGGTGGACCCGAGCTCGGGCCAGGTGACGCTGCGCGCCGAGGTGCCCAACCCGCAGGCGGCGCTGCTGCCGGGCCTGTATGTGCGCGTGCGCATCGAGCAGGCCCAGCTCAGCAATGCCATCTTGCTGCCGCAGCAGGCGGTCACCCGCACCGAGCAGGGTAATTCGGTGAGCATCGTCGGCGACGACGGCAAGATCACCAAGCGCAACATCACCATCAACGGCTCCAAGGACAACCAGTGGATCGTGACCGACGGCCTGAAGGCCGGCGAGAAGGTGCAGGTCGACGGCTTCCAGAAGCTGCAGATGATGCCGCCCGGCGTTCCGGTCAAGCCGGTGGAATGGAGTCCGAGCAGCAGCGCGCCGGCGCAGGCGCCCGCCGCAGCCGGCAAGGACGCGGCCAAGCCCGCGGCCGGCGCTGCTGCTGCGCCCGCTGCCGCGGCGGCCGATGGCAACGCTGAAACCAAGAAGTAAGAGGCCCCTTCTATGGCCAAGTTTTTTATTGATCGACCTATCTTTGCCTGGGTGGTCGCCCTGTTCATCATCGTGATCGGTGCGCTGGCGATGACCCGGCTGCCGATCGCGCAGTACCCCAAGGTGGCGCCGCCCGCGATCGTCATCAACACCGCCTACCCCGGCGCCTCTGCGCAGGTGCTGGAGGACAGCGTGCTATCGGTGATCGAGCGCGAGATGAACGGCTCGCCCGGCATGGTGTACATGGAGTCGGTGGCCCAGGCCGACGGCACCGGCAGCATTACCATCAGCTTTGAGCCCGGCACCAACGAGGACCTGGCGCAGGTGGACGTGCAAAACCGCCTCTCGCGTGCCACACCACGCCTGCCCTCCTCGGTGACGCAGCAGGGCGTGCGCGTGGACAAGGCGGCGAAGAACTTCCTGCTGTTCGTGATGCTGTCCTCCGACGATCCGGCGTTCGACCCGACCGCGCTGGGCGACTATGCGTCGCGCAACATCGTGCCCGAGATCCAGCGCCTGGCCGGCGTCGGCCAGGCACAGCTGTTCGGCTCGGAAAAGGCCATGCGCATCTGGTTCGACCCGGCCAAGCTGCGCGGCTACAACCTGTCGGCCGAAGACGTGCTGACCGCCATCCGCAACCAGAACGCCCAGGTGGCCAGCGGCACCATCGGCGACCTGCCCAACATCACCGGCCAGAAGGTGGCCGCCACGGTGACGGTGCGCGGCCAGCTGTCCACCGTGTCGGAGTTCGGGAACATCGTGCTGCGCGCGAACGTCGATGGCTCGACCGTGCGCCTCAAGGACGTGGCGACCGTGGAGCTGGGCGGCCAGACCTATGCCACCGGCGCCCGCCTCAACGGCAAGGACGCGGTCGGCATCGGCGTGCAGCTCACGCCCAGCGGCAATGCGCTGGCCACATCGAAGGCGGTGCATGCGCGCATGGAGGAGCTGCAAAAGTACTTTCCCCAGGGCGTGAAGTACAGCGTGCCCTACGACAGCTCCAAGTTCGTGGGCATCTCCATCGAGAAGGTGGCGCACACGCTGTTCGAGGCGATCGCGCTGGTGTTCCTGGTGATGTTCCTGTTCCTGCAGAACTGGCGCTATACGCTGATCCCGACCATCGTGGTGCCGATCGCGCTGCTGGGTACCTTCGGCGTGATGCTGGCCGCCGGGCTGTCGATCAACGTGCTGGCCATGTTCGGCATGGTGCTGGTGATCGGCATCGTGGTGGACGACGCCATCATCGTGGTGGAGAACGTCGAGCGCATCATGTCCGAAGAGGGCCTGGCGCCGCGCGAGGCCGCGCACAAGGCCATGGGCCAGATCTCGGGCGCCATCGTGGGCGTGACCCTGGTGCTGATCGCGGTGTTCATTCCGCTGGCCTTCTTCTCGGGCTCCACCGGCAACATCTACCGCCAGTTCTCGGTGGTGATGGTCGCGTCGATCGCCTTTTCGGCGTTCATGGCGCTGACGCTGACGCCCGCGCTGTGCGCCACCTTGCTCAAGCCGGTGGAGGCGGGCCACCACCATGAGAAGAAGGGCTTCTTCGGCTGGTTCAACCGCGGCTTCTCGCGCACCGCCAAGGGCTACGAGGGCTGGGTGTCGCGCATGCTCAAGCGCGCCATCGTGATGCTGGGCATCTATGCCGCCATCATCGCGGCGGCGGTGCTCATCTTCCGCGACCTGCCCACCTCCTTCCTGCCCAGCGAAGACCAGGGCTACTACATCGTGAACATGCAGCTGCCGCCCGGCGCTGCCAAGGAGCGCACGCTGGAGGTGGTCAAGACCGTCGAGAACGCGGTGCTGCAGCAGCCCGAGGTGGCCAACATGGTCAGCGTGGTGGGCTTCAGCTTCTCCGGCCAAGGGCAGAACGCGGCGCTGGCCTTCGTGCCGCTGAAGGACTGGTCCGAGCGCACCGATCCCAAGTCGACGGTGGATGGCATGGTGGGCCGCACCATGGGCCTGCTCAGCGGCATCCGCGATGCCTTCGTGTTCGCGGTGAACCCGCCGCCGATCTCGGAGCTGGGCAACGCCACCGGCTTCTCGTTCCGCCTGCAGGACCGCGCCGGCCTCGGCCACGAGGCCCTGGTCAACGCGCGCAACATGCTGCTGGGCATGGCCTCGCAGAGCAAGGTGCTGGCTGGCGTGCGCCCCGATGGCCTGGAAGACGCGCCGCAGCTGCAGATCGTGATCGACCGCGACAAGGCGAATGCGCTGGGCGTGGACTTCTCGTCCATCAACGCGGCGCTGTCCACCGCGCTGGGTTCGGCCTATGTGAACGACTTCCCCAACCAGGGACGCCTGCAGCGCGTGGTGGTGCAGGCCAACGCGCCGGCCCGCATGCAGCCGGAAGACGTGCTGCAGCTCAACGCCCGCAACTCCAAGGGCGATGCGGTGCCGCTGTCCACCTTTGCCACCACCAAGTGGATCAAGGGCCCGCAGCAGACCATCCGCTACAACGGCTACCCGTCGATGCGCATCGAAGGCGGCGCCGCGCCCGGCCACAGCTCGGGCGAGGCCATGGCCGAGATGGAAAAGCTCGCGGCCAAGCTGCCCGACGGCTTCGGCTACGAATGGACCGGCCAGTCACGCGAGGAAAAGCTCGCCGGCGCGCAGGCGCTCTACCTGTACGCATTCGCCATCCTGGCCGTGTTCCTGTGCCTGGCCGCGCTGTACGAAAGCTGGTCGATTCCGCTGTCGGTGATCCTGGTGGTGCCGCTGGGCCTGCTGGGCGTGGTGCTGGCCACGCTGCTGCGCCAGTACTCGAACGACGTGTACTTCCAGATCGGGCTGGTGACCGTGATCGGCCTGTCGGCCAAGAACGCGATCCTGATCATCGAGTTCGCCAAGGACCTGCAGGCCGAAGGCAAGGGCGTGATCGAAGCCGCGCTGGAAGCCGCCCACCTGCGGTTCCGCCCGATCATCATGACCTCGCTGGCCTTCGGCCTGGGCGTGGTGCCGCTGGTGCTGGCCTCGGGCGCGAGCTCGGCCAGCCAGCGCGCCATCGGCACCGGCGTGCTCGGCGGCATGGTGACCGGCACGCTGCTCGCGGTGTTCTTCGTTCCTGTCTTCTTCGTGGTCGTGCGCAAGCTGTTCGGCAGCAAAACGCCGCCACGTGCTCCTGCCGCAGCCCCGACTGCCACGCATGGAGGCGTCAACCATGGCTAAGAAACTCATCCCCACCCTGCTGGCGAGCGCGCTGCTGGCCAGCGGCTGCTCGTTCATCCCCAAGCTCGACAAGCCGGCCGCGCCGGTGGCCGCCAGCTACCCGGTGGCCACCGAGGCCAACGCCACGGCGGCAGCCGACATCCCGTGGCAGAACTTCTTCACCGATGCACGGCTGCAGCAGCTGATCTCGATGGCGCTGGAGAACAACCGCGACCTGCGCGTGGCGGTGCTGAACATCGAGCAGGCCCGCGCGCAGTACCAGATCCAGGCATCCAAGCTGCTGCCGGAAGTGGGCGCAGGCCTCACCGCCACCCGCGGCCCCAGCCAGACCACCGGCAAGATCGGCAACACCTACACCGCCGGCCTGAGCATGCCCAGCTGGGAGATCGACTTCTTCGGCCGCCTCGCCAGCCTGAAGGAGCAGGCGGTGGCGCAGTACCTCGCCACCGAGGAAGGCCGCAAGGCCGCCCAGGTGAGCCTGGTGGCCGCGGTGGCCAATGCCTGGCTCGGCCTGCAGGCGGACGAGGAGCTGCTCGACATCTCGCGCCGCACGCTGAACACGCGCGAGGAGTCCATCAAGCTCACCAAGCTGCGCTTTGACGCCGGCGCCGCCTCTGAGCTGGACTTCCGCCAGGCCCAGTCGCTCACCGAGAACGCCCGCGCCACGCTGGCGCAGCAGCAGCGCCAGCGCGCGCTGGACGTGAACGCTCTCACGCTGCTGGTCGGCCAGCCGCTGCCCGAGGAGCTGCTGGGCAGCCTGCAGGGCAAGAAGCTGGCGGACCTGCCGGCGCTGGCCGACGTGCCCGCCGGCCTGCCCTCCGAGCTGATGCTGCGCCGCCCCGACGTGCGCCAGGCCGAGCAGGCCATGGTCGCCGCCAACGCCAATATCGGCGCGGCGCGCGCGCTGTTCTACCCGAACATCTCGCTGACCGCATCGGCGGGCTTCGCCAGCACCGAGCTGTCTGACCTGTTCAAGTCCGGCTCCAAGGGCTTTACCATCGCGCCGTCGCTGTACCTGCCGATCTTCACCGCCGGCCGCAACCAGGCCAACCTGGACGCGGCCGAGGCCGGCAAGAAGATTGCGGTGGCCCAGTACGAAAAGTCCATCCAGACCGCGTTCCGCGAAGTCTCCGACGCGCTGGTGAGCCGCGCCACGCTGGCCAACCAGCTGGATGCGCAGCGCGCGCAGCTCGAGGCCGAGTCGGTGCGCCTGAAGCTCTCCGACCTGCGCTACACCAACGGCGTGGCGAGCTACCTCGACCTGCTGGACGCGCAGCGCTCGCTGTTCGCGCTGCAGCAGGCCACGGTGCAGATCCAGCTGGCGCAGCTGCAAAACCAGGTGCTGCTGTACAAGGCCCTGGGCGGCGGCTGGAGCGAGCAGCCCGCTGTCGCCGGCGCAACTGCGACTGTAGGCTCCGCGCAACCCATTGCTGGCAAACCATAGGCCCGAATCCGGCTGCTCTGAAGCACAATGGTTCGCTGCACCATGCGGCGAGCCATTTTTTTATGACTTGCATCAGGACTGCGGCGGAAAGCGCCGCCGCGCCTGCCCGCATGGTCGTGGAACAGAGGCCGTCGATATAATCGATCGCACCTCGCCTACAACGAACGATAAGACCCCGATACTCCTGAGGACGCAATGAGCGACATCCAGCACGAAGAAGCACACACCGGCCCGATCAAAACCCCCAAGCAGCTGCTGTGGGCCAGCATTGGCGCTTTCGTGGTTCCCGTCTTTGCCATCATCGGCCTCGTGACCTATGTCACCTCGGCCAACAAGCCCGGCGCTGGTGCATCCAACGATGAAAAATCCGTGGCCGCCCGCATCCAGAAGATCGGCACGGTCGAAGTGCGCGATGCCAACCGCCCGCTGCGCTCGGGCGAGGACGTGTTCAAGGCCCAGTGCTCGGCCTGCCACGCCACCGGCGCCGCCGGCGCCCCCAAGTTCCAGGACGCCGCCGCCTGGGCCCCCCGCATCAAGACCGGCCTGGACGCGCTGGTGCACTCGTCGCTGGCCGGCAAGGGGGCGATGGCACCGCAGGGCGGCGGCGACTTCGACGACACCGAGATCGCACGCGGCGTGGTCTACATGGCCAATGCCGCTGGCGCCAAGTTCCCGATCCCCGAGCGCCCAGCCGCTGGTGCGGCGGCAGATGCCGCCGCAGCCGCCCCGGCACCTGCTCCTGCCGCCGCCGCTGCGCCCGCACCTGCTGCAGCACCCGCAGTGGCCGCAGCGCCGGCACCCGCTGCCGCGCCATCTGCCGCCGGCAAAGCCTTGTACGACCAGACCTGCGCGGTCTGCCATGCGGCTGGCGTTGCCGGCGCGCCGAAGTTCGGCGACAAGGCCGCCTGGGCGCCCCGCATCGCCGAAGGCATGGACACGGTATTCAAGATCGCGCTCACCGGCAAGGGCGCGATGCCGCCCAAGGGCGGCGCCAGCGCCTCGGACGACGACGTGCGCGCCGCGGTGGAGTACATGGTGGAGCACTCCAAGTAGGCACACTCAAAAACAGGAGCTATCAGCGCTTGCCAGCAAAGCGATTGAGGTTAAAAACTATTTGAATCCATTGCCAAGCAAGCGCCAGCAGCTCCTGTTTTGATAGAAACCCAGGCCGACCCCGTGTCGGCCTTTTTGTTGCGTGCTACAGGCACGGAGCCAGGCCCTGCGGGCTGGGCACAAAGCCGAAGCGCGCGGCCAGGCCCTGGCGCTCGACCTCTTCGGGCGGCGGCAGCAGGCCCGACTCCAGCGCGGCGGCGGCGTCCAGCATGTCCTGCGTATGCACCGAGCCCAGGCCCAGATGCGTGTGCAGGTACAGCTGCCCCTGCCCATCCAGCAGTGCCGCGCGCACATCGGCGCAGTCCAGCGCCGCGCCGGTATGGCTGTGCAGCTGCAGCGCGCCCGCGCTGCAGCGCAGGCGCCAGACCCAGGGCGCCAGCTCCAGCTCCACATACACGCGCTGCGGCCCGTTCTGGAAGAACCAGCGGCCATCGGGCTCGGCCAGGTAGTTGCGGGCTATGAAATCCACCAGCTTCTCATGGCGCAGCAGCGTGCCCCTGGCGCCGGCGCCGGCGCCGCCGCCCAA
>NZ_JBMDII010000065.1:0-16622 GCF_057808605.1 Comamonas sp. FG99 | reverse complement strand
TCAGGTCCTTTCTTCAAGTTTAGGACCTGTGCAGGTTTTTAGTGGGTCAATACATGAATGTGCAGCTTTCACACCGCAATATACAATCGCACTATACATATAGCGGAGGATTGTTCATGGCTCTCAGCACCGTCTTCACCAACAACCGGACCCAGGCCGTGCGCCTGCCGCTGGAACTGCGCCTGCCCGAAGGCATACGCCAGGTGCAAGTGCGCGCCAATGGCAGCGAACGCATCATCTCTCCCGTGGATCAGAGTTGGGACAGTTTCTTTCTGAACGGTCCCGCCGTCAGCGACGACTTTCTGCCCGAGCGCGCCGAGCAGTCCGCGGCGGAGCGGGAATCTTTGTGATGCTGCGCTACCTGCTTGATACGAACATCGTCATCTATGTGCTCAAGCGGCGGCCCATCGAGGTGCTGGCGCATTTCAATGCTCATGCCAGCCGCATGGCCATCTCGGCAATCACCCTGGCGGAACTGATGCACGGCGCAGAAAAAAGCAGCCAGATCAGCGTCAATCTGGCTGCCATCGAAGACTTCTGCAGCCGCCTGGAGGTCTTGCCTTACGGTCCAAAGGCCGCGCAGCACTACGGTGCGATCCGTGCAACGCTGGAAAAGCAGGGCCAACCCATCGGCGTCAATGATCTGCACATCGCCGCCCATGCCCGCAGCGAAGGGCTGGTGGTGGTAACCAACAACATGGCCGAATTCACTCGTGTGCCCGCGCTGCAAGTGGAGAACTGGATCCAGCCAGCCTGACACCCGCCCCGCACTGCGCGCGGCGTCTCGGTAGCCACGGCTGCGGCTTCTAGCCGCGCGGCGCCGCGGCCGCGATCGGCCCCACGTCCAGCTTCACATCGGCGTTCTGCGCGCGGTGGCGCAGCGCATGGTCCATCAGCACCATGGCCAGCAGCGCCTCGGCAATCGGCGCGGCGCGGATGCCCACGCAGGGGTCGTGGCGGCCGCGGGTAGATACCTCGGTGCTGTTGCCATGAACGTCGATGGACTCGCGCGGGCTGATGATGGAGCTGGTGGGCTTGATCGCGATGCGCACCTCGATGTCCTGGCCGGTGCTGATGCCGCCCAGGATGCCGCCGGCATTGTTGCTGCGAAAGCCCTGCGGGCTGAGCGAGTCGCCGTGCATGGTGCCGCGCTGCGTCACCGCGTCGAAACCGGCGCCGATCTCCACCGCCTTGACCGCGTTCAGCCCCATCATCGCGTAGGCGATGTCGGCATCGAGCTTGTCGTACAGCGGCTCGCCCAGGCCCACGGGCACCTTGCTGGCCTGCACGCGGATCAGCGCGCCGCAGGAATCGCCCGACTTGCGCAGCGCATCCATGTAGTCCTCGTACTGCTGCACATCGGCCACCGGCGCATAGAAGGGATTGTTCGGCACATGCTCCCAGCTCTCGAAGGGGATCGGCAGCTCGCCCAGCTGCAGCATGCAGGCGCGCAACTCGGTGCCGAACCGCTCCTTGAGCCATTTGCGCGCTACGGCGCCGGCGGCCACGGTGGGCGCGGTCAGCCGCGCCGACGAGCGCCCGCCGCCACGCGGATCGCGGATGCCGTACTTGTGCCAGTAGGCATAGTCCGCATGGCCGGGGCGAAAGCTCTGGGCGATGTTGGAATAATCCTTGCTGCGCTGGTCGGTGTTGCGGATCAAGAGACCGATCGGCGTGCCGGTGGTCTTGCCCTCGTACACGCCCGACAGGATCTCGACCTGGTCGGCCTCGTTGCGCTGCGTCACGTGCCGGCTGGTGCCGGGGCGGCGGCGATCGAGCTCGTGCTGGATGTCGGCCTCGCACAGCTGCATGCCAGGCGGGCAGCCGTCGATCACGCAACCGACGGCCGGGCCGTGCGATTCGCCAAAATTGGTGACAGTAAACAGGGTGCCAAAGGTGTTTCCGCTCATAGCCCGCCATTATCGTACGGATGCTCCAACCAGAGCGGCTGGTCGGTTCCTGGCGGGACAGATGGGCGGCGCAGGCTCGCCGGCGTGCGCGACAGCTGCGCGCTGGGCCGCACCGCGCACAGCCGGCCAAAGCCGCTCTCGGTGGTCTCCAGGTAGGGCTGCAGCCAGTCTCCGCCGGCATCCGCCACCTGCGCCACCGGCAGGCGCCCCAGCTCCACCAGCCACTGCGCCACCCGCGCCAGCGACACTTCGACATGCCAGGTGCCGCCCTGCAGCGCCTGGCGCAGCAGCGCCGCCTGCACACCAAAGGCCAGCAGAAAGCCGGCGCCATAGTCCAGGATCTGCATGGGCAGGGCCCGGGGCGTGGCTTCGCCAAAGGCGCGGGCCTCGGCCAGGTTGATGCCGGATGCGGTCTGCACCAGCGAGTCGAAGCCGCGCTTGTCGGCCCAGGGGCCGCTGCGCCCATAGGCCGACAGGCTGGCATGGACGATGCCGGGCCCAAGCCGCGCCACCTCGTCCACGCCCAGGCCCAGCGCCTGCAGGCTGCCGGGGCGGTAGCCCTGCACAAACACATGGGCGCCCGCCAGCAGCTGCCGCAGCTGCGCCAGGCCGGCGGGCGTCTTCAAATCCAGCAGCGCCGAGCGCTTGCCGCGGCTCATGTCGGCGATGGATTCGATGTTCGGCAGCTGCGGCCCATTGATCATCAGCACCTCGGCGCCATGGGCGGCCAGCGTGCGCGCCGCCACCGGCCCGGCCAGGATGCGCGTGAGATCGAGCATGCGCAGGCCCGAAAGCGGCAGGGCATCTGGCGCGAGAGCCGGCCAGGCACGTGGAGCTGCGGGGCTGTCGGCATCGACTTGCGTGATGCGCACCAGCGGCTGCGCCCGCAGGGCAGCGCCGTGCGGGTGCTGCGCCCACTCCTGCGCGCTGCGCGCCGCGGCCACCACCAGGCCGGCGGCGGTGGCCTGCGCTTCAAAATCGAAAGCATTCCACGACTGCAAAGCCTGCGCCACCTGCTGCCGTGGCGTCTGCTCACCGGGCGGCAGGCCCAGCAGGCGCAGCGCGCCGTCGCGGTGGTGCTCGAAATTGGCATGGATGCGCACCCAGCCCGGCTGCCCTATGGCCGAGCCGCAGGCATACAGGCCCGATACGGGCGCCCAGATCGACGGCCGCGCGCCATCCAGCGTGAAGAAGGCGGTGGTCTCTGCCAGCGCGTGCTCCATGGCCACGCCAACCTCCTGCGCCGGCAGGCCAGGCTGGCGCAGCGCGCCTATTTCGGTGGCAGCGAGCGCCGCCGCGGCCACGCTCGCCTGCGCGGCCGCACCCACCGCAAAGCTGCTGGGCAGGCGCCGGTTGGAGCCGCTGAGATGCGCGCGGCCCAGGGCCTGGGCATCGAGGGCAAGGCCAAGCCACAGGGTCTGGAGCACGGTAGCCGGCGATGGCGGGGCGATAGCAGCGGTGTTCATGGCGGCATTCCTTGCGGTAGATGGCTGCATTGGAGCCGGCCGGCGCCGCCGCCGTCAATCTTGATCGGGCCAATCCACATCGCCACCACAATTCAGAATCGGCGCAGAATGCGCAGCGTGAAGCCACCATCCCCCAAAGCGGATTCGCCCTGGCTGTCGGCCGAGGCCGCCGCCGCCCTGCTGGCCGTGCGCCGCAACAGCCTGTACAGCTATGTCAGCCGCGGCCTGCTGCGGGCGCAGAAGATGCCCGGCGAACGCGGCAGCCGCTACCTGCAAAGCGACGTGCTGCGGCTGGCCCGCCAGCGCCAGGCCGTGCGCAGCCCGGCAAGGCTGGCCCAATCCACGCTCGACTGGGGCCAGCCCGTGCTGCCCTCGGCGATCACCCTGGTGCGCGCTGGCCGCCTGTACTACCGAGGCAGCGATGCGGTGCCATGGGCCGAGCACGCCACGCTGGAGCAGACCGCGCAATGGCTGTGGAACGGTGCCGATGCCGCGGTGCACGCAGAGTCCGCCCCCCAGGCCACCCCCAAAGCCACCATCCGGGCCACGGCCCAGGCTGCCGCCGGCGCACTGCCATCGCCGGCGGCGGCGCTGGCCGCATGGCATGCTGCCGCGCCGGCCGACCAGCCCCTGGCCTTGCTGCAGGCCATGTGCGGCGCGCTGCTCGGCGCCCCGCCGCCCTCTTCGCTGCCCGCGCACCAGCGCCTGCAGCAACACTGGCGGCTGGACGATGCCGCGGCCGGCATCCTGCGCCAGGCGCTGGTGCTGTGCGCCGACCACGAACTGAACGCATCGAGCTTTGCCGCGCGGGTGGTCGCGTCCACCGGCGCCAGCCTGCATGCCAGCGTGGGCGCGGGCCTGGCCGCGCTGTCGGGCCCGCTGCATGGCGGCATGACGCAGCTGATCGAGCGGCAATGGGACGAATGGCATGCGCATGATTCCATCGCCCCGGCGCTCACAGCGCTGCTGCAGCAAACCCTGCTGGGCGGCAAGCCCCACTACTGCGCCGGCTTCGGCCACCCGCTGTATCCGCAGGGCGACCCGCGCAGCCAGGCACTGCTGCGGCTGTTGCCGCCAGAGGGCAGCCGCCAGCGCCTGGTCGACCAGGTCCATGCCCACACCGGCCTGCATCCCAGCCTCGACTATGCGCTGGTGGCCGTGCAGCGCGCCTTGCGCCTGCCCGCCGGCGCGGCCTTCACGCTGTTTGCGCTGGGCCGCACCGTTGGCTGGATCGCCCACGCGCTGGAGCAGCGCGCGTCAGGCCAGCTGATTCGCCCCAGGGCGATCTATACCGGGGCCGAGCCATTGGCGCCCGAGCGCGGGCGCAGCGCGGGCCGGGTGGTGCGGTTTCGGTAGCGGGCGATGAAGCAGTGCAGGATGCCCCCCGGCAGGAGCTACCCCTGCAGCTTGGCCTTGGCTTCCCGCTTGCCCATTTTGAGCACCATCTGGATACGCTCCAGCTGCGCGGCGCGCGGCGCCACCTTGCCCGCCTCCCACCGGCCGACCGAAAGCGCAGATGCTTCGAGCAGGGCTGCCATGGCCTGTTGCGTGATCCCCAGCTGCTCGCGCTTGGCCACCAGCGCCTCTGCACTGAACCGATAGCTGCGCTTGCGCCGCTGCGCCGCCGCGCCTGGCTGAGCGGCATCGCTGCCGGGCCGGATCTCGCGCGCGGCCGGCTTTTGCAGGCCTTTCACCTGGGCCTGCAGCGCCTTCACCTCTTTTTTCAGCACCGCGATCTCGGAGCGCTGCGCGGCAGCGCTCTTGCGCAGGGTTTGGAGTTCGGCCTTGATTTCCTTGCGCGCCATGCGCAGAACCTCGGCCCGGAATGCGTCGGTGAAAGCAGTCATGGTTTCCAACTGAGCTGGGGATGGCCTACAGCGTAGCAGGCTTCGCCAAAGGCCGCCCTTGCCACGCTGGCGGCCCCCCTCGGGCCATCACTTGCGCTGGCCGAACTTTTTCATTTCCTCGACGCTTTGCTGGGCCCGCTGGGTGATGGCCGCCATGGCCTCGGATTGCGCCTTGCGCGCCATCGCGGCCAACTCGTTCATGTCGGCCACGGCCTTTTCGTACGCCTTGCGGGCGAACTCCGACTGCGCGGAAAGGTCCGGCAGCTTGCCGCCCTTGGCAAGCGACTGGACATGCTCCTGCGCGCTGTGCATCGCCTGGGCAAAGACATCCGCCTGCTTCTTGGCCAGCTCCTGCAGCGAATCCAGCATGGCCTTGTTGGTCGCCATCAGCGCTTGCACATCCTTGCGCCGGGATTCGACGATGGCATTCATGTCCACACCGGGAAGCTTGAACTGCTCCACCAGCTTGCCCAGATCGCCGAACGGATTGGTGGCGGGATCGGCCGCCTTGGTATTGGTCTCGTCTGCCGGATTGGTCTTGGTCATGGCTATCCTCGTATGTGGTTGGACGGTTGAAATTCTAAGGCCCTGCAGCAGTGTAGCGGAGCGATCTCCGTCCACGGCTTGGCAAAACCACCAACCGCCCCCATGCTCGGTACTCCCTGCATGACGCCCAGGAATCGAAGCCTTGAGCAATGGGCCGCGCGCGCCTCGCAAGACCTTGCCTCTAGCTCCTGCGCCGGCGCATGAACAGAGCCGCCAGGCCGCCCAGGCCCAATGCAGTGAGCAGCAGGCCCTTGCCATCCAGCGCGGGCACCGGAGTGGCCGTGGCGGGGCCTGGCGGGTTGGTTGCCGGCCTGACGACCACGGTGGCCGTGGTGTCCACACAGGCCAAGGGCGACTGGCTGTCGCAAAGCCGGTAGGGCAGCGAATAGGTGCCCGCCGCAACCGATGCGGCTACGTTCACCGCCCCGCTGGCCGGGTCCAAGCTGATGCCTGCAGGCCAAGTGGGCAGCGGCGACACGATGGCGGAGCCGCCCGATCCCACCGTGGCTGGAGCGCCGTTGACTCCGTCGCTGGCGGCGATGTTGGGCATCGCCACCGCATTGCTGCCCGCCGTGGTTTGGCCGCTGCCGGGTACGGGGTCGAAACTCGACCAGGTGCCAGGAACCGTACCGATGAAGAAGGCAGTAGCCGGTAACGTGGCATTTCCGCACAGATTGCCTGCATTCGGCTGCGGACCGGAGACACAGGTCGCCTGATTTGCAATGGCCTCCGCACCGCTTCCTTGGGCGTTGGGGTCCAATGCCTGCATGTTCACCACCATCATCAAGGTATTGATTTTTTGGCCTACTGCATGCGGCGGCGCCGGAGAGTAAAGCCATATGAACGAACCATTGACATTGCCCAGGCTGTCGGTAGTCACCGTCGAGCCACTGATATTCGTCGAGGACGAGGGGTCCGACACCGACGGAACAAAAACGCTGTTGGCAGGCGTGTAGCTCAACAGGCCATCGCTGAAATTCCAGCTTTGGATCTGGTTCTCAATTTGCGTAGCCGCCATGTTGCCAGCCAAGCGCGAAGCGGTCTCGAAGCGCCCCAGGACCCGCATCGTAGCGTAGTACGGCGCAGGCGCCGGCCCCGAGATGATGGGGTTGCTGTTGGGATCGTTGGGGCCGCTGGCATCGGTGGGATAGGACACGTCCGCATAGGGCTGGCCAACATACACATAGGTGGTGGCACCGGCATGCACTGCCGCGAGGCCCACCGCGAGCGAGCAGGCCGTTTGCATTGCGTGCAACGCAAAATGCCCGTGGCGACGCCCCTTGGAGATGGAAAGTTGTCTCATGTTGTCTTCCATTGAATTCAGCCAACGATTGGCCGTATCTAAAAATACAAATTGATTAATTAATATATTTAATTGACTGTTTTTTGTAAATTGATAGCCAATATTGATTAACAATGGTTTGCGATTTGATGCACATAGGCCTTGCAGGCATCCATGGCCAAAGGGCTCGCAGCCGGAATCGAGCATGGATACGGAATAAACTGCAGGCGCCTCTTCTGGAGCTGCAAGCTGGTTGGGCAATATCCCGAGGACGGTCATGACCACCACCCTTTTCATGGGCGTGCACATCACGCTGGATTCATTCGAACGCGACGGGCTGCCCGGCGCCTGGTGGCCGCATGCCTCATTGGCGCTCGCCTCGTCTGGCGCCAAGCTGCAGGATGTGGTGCACGCCGAACACCATGCCAGCAAGGCCGAGGCCGATGCGGCAGCCCTGCGCATCGCCAAGCGCCGCATCCGCAACGAACTGCACCAGGGATAGGCCGAGCAAGCCAACAGCTTCTCGGGGAATCCCCGATGGCCCAATGAAAGCTGGGCGAAAGTCCCGGCCTCCTACCATCGGGCTCAGGCCGAGGCCAACATGAACGCGCTGGACTCGCGCCGGGCATGCTGGTCGATGCAAGGGCAATCAAGTAGTTCGGAGGTTCTTGGATGGTAGCGGCCACACCGCAGCTGAGCCGGTCGCAAAGGCGGGCCCTCGCGAAGGACAAGCAGCAGCGGCGTCCGGCACGAAAGAAAGGCTCCACGGTCATCCATGCCGTGCGGCATGCCGTCTTTCGCAGGCACTTCGAGGGCCTGCTGGGCTTGGGCGATGCGCTTTGCGCATCCAGCAATGACACCACCGACATAGCCGGAGTGCTCGGCCGGCTGTTGTTCGTGACGGCCAAGGCCGTATCCCTTGAGGAAATGGAAATCGAGGAGCCGGACGTGATCCGAGCCCTCGCGCTCATGGACAGCACCTTGAGCATGATTGCCACCACTGGCGGTATCGACGCACAGCAGCGAAAGGATCTGCTGGCCGGGCTGGATTACCTGGAGGCCTTGTCGCGGGCAGTCTCCACCGACGCGCTGGACCAGTCCTCATGCCAGCTGGACCGGCTCATCACGCAAGGGCCAGACTTCGGGGACGATGAAATTGCACGGCTGCTGGACAGGATTGCCAAGAAGCGCATGGGCTGAATGCCTTGCGTGCTGTAATCGACGAGCTGGCCTATGACGATGCCGCGGCCAAGACCATGTTCGGCGGCACGGCCAAGGATGCGGGCGCGCCGCTCTTCGTGCACAACTGCGCCGCCTGCCACCGCACCCCGGGCAAGGGCTACGACGGCGTGTTCCCCGCGCTGGCGCTGAACTCCACGGTGAACGCGCACGGCCCCAGCTCGGTGATCCATATCATCCTCAAGGGCGCCGAGATGCCCAGCACGGCCGCCGCGCCCGTACGCTCTCATTGACGGCCGGGCAGTTCGGCAAGCAGAAAACGCATACAAAAAAGCCCCAGGCAGATTCACTGCCTGGGGCTTCTTGTTTGGCGGAGACGGAGGGATTCGAACCCTCGATGAGGCTCTACACCCCATACTCCCTTAGCAGGGGAGCACCTTCGGCCACTCGGTCACGTCTCCAATCCGGCTATTCTAACCCGAAATTCAGGCCTCTTTCGGCAAATCGCTGGCATCCAGCCCAAAAGCCGTATGCAGGGCGCGCACCGCCAGCTCCAGGTACTTCTCGTCGATCACGACGGAGGTCTTGATCTCCGAGGTGGAGATCATCTGGATGTTGATGCCCTCTTCGCTCAGCGCGCGGAACATGGTGCTGGCCACGCCCACGTGGCTGCGCATGCCGATGCCCACGATGCTGACCTTGCAGATGTTCGGGTTGCCGATGACTTCCTGCGCGCCCAGCTGGGGCACGACCTTCTCGCGCAGCAGCTCGATGGTGCGGTTGTAGTCGCCCTGGCTGACGGTGAAGCTGAAATCGGTCTTGCCGTCCTTGCTGATGTTTTGCAGGATCACGTCGACATCGATGTTCGCCTCGGCCACCGGGCCCAGGATCTGGTAGGCGATGCCGGGGGTGTCGGGCACGCCCAGGACGGAGATTTTGGCTTCGCTGCGGTTGAATGCGATGCCGGACACGACGGCCTTTTCCATTTTTTCGTCTTCCTCAAAGGTGATCAAGGTACCGGACTGGGCTTCTTCATCCAGTGCGATATCCCAGGGCGTGAAGCTGGAGAGCACGCGCATGGGCACTTTGTACTTGCCGGCGAATTCCACCGAGCGGATTTGCAGCACCTTGCTGCCGAGGCTGGCCATCTCCAGCATTTCCTCGAAGCTCACCGTCTTCAGGCGGCGGGCGCTTTGCACCACGCGCGGATCGGTGGTGTAGACGCCGTCCACGTCGGTGTAGATCAGGCATTCGGCGGCCTTCAGCGCCGCGGCCACGGCCACGGCCGAGGTGTCGGAGCCGCCGCGGCCCAGCGTGGTGATGTTGCCGTCGGCATCCACGCCCTGGAAGCCGGTGACGATGACCACCTTGCCCTGGTCCAGATCGTTCTTGACGCGCTTGTCGTCGATGGAGTCGATGCGCGCCTTGGTGTAGCTGCTGTCGGTGCGGATCGGCACCTGCCAGCCGGCATAGCTCACCGATTGCATGCCTTCGGCCTGCAGCGCAATCGCCAGCAGCGCCGACGAGGCCTGCTCGCCGGTGGCGGCCAGCGTGTCCATCTCGCGGTAGTAGGACTGGTCGGCCTTGGCCGGCGCCAGCTCACTGGCCAGGCCCAGCAGCCGGTTGGTTTCGCCACTCATGGCGCTGGGCACCACCACCATCTGGTGGCCTGCGCGCGCCCATTTGGCGACGCGTTTGGCAACATTGCGGATGCGCTCGGTGGAGCCCATGGATGTGCCGCCGTATTTGTGAACGATCAATGCCATTGGATATCAGGATGACGAAACGCGGGGGTCGGCACTACTGCAAATGGTTTTGGCGTGCCGTCGGATTCGTCTTTATTCAGACCAAAACCCGCTAATTGTACCAATCGATCACTGCACCCCGGCGTTCGAGCTGTCCCCGGCCCATCTTGAGCTGGATGCGGTGCCCGCGCGTGGTGCAGTGCGCGAGCTGCCTGAGCAGCTCCTGCAGCTGCGCCGCCGAGGGCGTGGTCTGGTGGTGCAGCCTGAGCCAGTGGCGCAGCACATTGGCCTGGCGCCGCGGGTTC
Organism: Comamonas sp. FG99; assembly: GCF_057808605.1. Lineage (NCBI taxonomy): Bacteria > Pseudomonadati > Pseudomonadota > Betaproteobacteria > Burkholderiales > Comamonadaceae > Comamonas > Comamonas sp. FG99. Next base: position 6,342 of record NZ_JBMDII010000065.1, on the reverse strand, counting down.
AGGGCCTGCAGCGCGCGGATGTTGGGCGGCACGCCGACCAGCGCCAGGTCTTGCCCGGCCAGCTCCTGCAGCAGCTGCGCGGCGTCGGCCGCATGCGCGGCGCTGCGCGCCAGCGTCGTGCGGATGGCGGGGAAAGCCCCTTGCAGCGCCGGCAGTACCTGGGCGCGGATGCGATTGCGGGTGAAGGCGGGATCGGCATTGGTGGGGTCTTCCACCCAGGGCACGCCGGCTTCGCGCAGCGCCGCGCGGATGCCGGCCGCGTGCAGCGCGAGCAGCGGGCGAAACCAGTACAACCCGTCGCGCTCCCAGTGCGCCCGCATGCCGGCCAGCCCCGCCACGCCGGCGCCGCGCGACAGCGCCAGCAGCACGGTCTCCACCTGGTCGTCGCCATGCTGGGCCAGCGCGATGGAGCGCGGCCGCAACTCGCCCACGCCCTGATGCGCAGCCTGCGCCAGCGCGCGGTAGCGGGCGATGCGCGCCGCATCCTCCGGGCTTTGGCCGGCCTGGTGCCGGGCGTCGACGCGCACCACCGCCAGCGGTACCTGCCAGCGGGCGCACAGGCTTTCGCAATGCGCCGCGAAGGCATCGGCCGCCGCCTGCAGCCCGTGGTGCACATGGATGGCCGCCACCTGGCCCGGCCAGCGGCGCAGCGCGGCCCACAGCAGCGCGCTGGAGTCGGCGCCGCCGCTCAAGGCCACCGCCAGCGGCAGCGGCGGACTCCATTCGGCCAGGGCATCGGTGAGGCGGTTCGCGGGCATGGTCGGTCGATAAGACAAAGCCTCCGCGAAGGAGGCTTGTGCAAACATGGCAATATGGTAGTCAGCTACCAAAAAATGAGCTTACAGCACTTTACCAGCAATGTTTTCAAATAGTTTTCATATTAAAACCCGCTTGCAGCAAGCGCTGGCAGCTATATTTTTATTTTAGTGTTCTGCCTTGGTGTCGTTGAAGCGGCCATAGCTTTGCAGGCGGGCATAGCGGCGGTCGAGCAGTTCCTTGGGCTTGAGATCGGCCACCTGGCGCCAGGCATCGCCCAGCGCGCGCTTGAGTAGCACGGCCATCTGTTTGTGGTCGCGGTGCGCGCCGCCCACCGGCTCGTGCACGATCTTGTCGACCAGGCCCAGCGCCTTGAGGCGGTGCGCGGTGATGCCCATGGCGTCGGCGGCCTCCTGGGCCTTGTCGCTGGTCTTCCACAAAATGGAGGCGCAGCCCTCGGGGCTGATGGTGGCGTAGACCGAGTACTGCAGCATCAGCACCTGGTCGGCCACCGAGATGCCGAGCGCGCCGCCCGAGCCGCCCTCGCCGATGATGGTCGAGATGATCGGCACTTCGAGCTGCGCCATCTCGTAGATGTTGCGGCCGATGGCCTCGGACTGGCCGCGCTCCTCGGCGTCGATGCCGGGAAAGGCGCCCGGTGTGTCGACGAAGGTGAACACCGGCAGCTTGAACTTCTCGGCGGTCTTCATCAGGCGCAGCGCCTTGCGGTAGCCCTCGGGCTTGCTCATGCCGAAGTTGCGCAGCGTGCGCTCCTTGGTGTCGCGCCCCTTCTGGTGGCCGAGCACCATGCAGGCATTGCCGTTGAAGCGCGCCAGGCCGCCGACGATGGACAGATCGTCCGCGAAGTGGCGGTCGCCGTGCAGCTCGACGAAATCGGTGAAGATCTCGCGCACATAGTCCATGGTGTACGGGCGCTCGGGGTGGCGGGCGATCTTGGTGATCTGCCAGGGCGTGAGCTCGCCGTAGATGTCCTTGGTGAGCTGCAGGCTCTTCTTGCTGAGCTGGTCGATCTCTTCCGAGATGTCGACCGCGCTTTCGTTCTGCACATAGCGCAGTTCGTCGATTTTGGCTTCGAGCTCGGCGATCGGCTGCTCGAAGTCCAAGAATGTTCTTTTGGCCAAGATATCTCTCCTCGCGGGGCCGGCATGCGGCCCCTGGAAAACGCCCGACAGTGTACCCGCAGCGCACCCCGGCGCTCAAGCGGGTGAATCACTACTTTTTCAATAGCTGCCAGCGCTCGTCCAGCGGGCGCTGCAGCGCATATTCACGAAACAGACGCCCAGCTCGTGCCCTGGGCCGAGTCTTTCAGCGCAATGCCCTGCGCCAGCAGCTCGTCGCGGATGCGGTCGGCCTCGGCGAAGTTCTTCGCCGCCTTGGCCGCGGCGCGCGCGGCGATGCGCGCCTCGATGGCGGCGGCGTCCAGCGTGGCGCCAGCCTGCAGGTATTGCTGGGGATCGGCCTGCAGCAGGCCCAAGAGCGCGCCCAGGCCCTTGAGCAGGCTGGCCGCCTGCGGCGAACGGCTGCGGTTGAGCTCGGCGGCCAGCTCGAACAGCACGGCCACCGCCTCGGGCGTGCCGAAGTCCTCGTCCATGGCGGCCTTGAAACGCGCGGCATGCGGCTCGGCCCAGTCGATGGCCGCCGGCGCCAATGGCTGCGGCTGCGCCGCCACCGATGCCAGCGCGGTGTACAGGCGGCGCAGCGCGGCGCGCGCGTCGGCCAGGTGCACATCGCTGTAGTTCAGCGGGCTGCGGTAGTGGCTGCGCACGATGAAAAAGCGCACCGTCTCCGCGTCGAACTCCTTGAGCACGTCGCGGATGGTGAAGAAGTTGCCCAGGCTCTTGGACATCTTCTCGTTGTCCACGTTGATGAAGCCGTTGTGCATCCACACCTGCGCCAGCGGCTTGCCGCTGGCGCCCTCGCTTTGCGCGATCTCGTTCTCGTGGTGGGGAAACTGCAGGTCGGCGCCGCCGCCGTGGATGTCGAAGCTCTCGCCCAGCAGCGCGCAGCTCATCGCCGAGCACTCGATGTGCCAGCCCGGGCGGCCCGCGCCCCAGCGGCTGGCCCACTTGGCCTCGGCCGGCTCGCTGTCCTTGGCCCGCTTCCAGAGCACGAAATCCAGCGGATCGCCCTTGCCCTCTTGCACCGCCACGCGCTCGCCGGCCTGCAGGTCGTCGAGCGACTTGCCCGAGAGCCTGCCGTAGCCGGCGAACTTGCGCACCGCATAGTTCACGTCGCCGCCCGGCGCCTGGTAGGCCAGGCCCTTGCCCTGCAGGGTGTCGATCAGCGACAGCATCTGCGGCACGTATTCGGTGGCGCGCGGCTCGTGCGTGGGGCGCTCGATGCCCAGCGCATCGGCGTCCTCGTGCAGCGCGGCGATCATGCGGTCGGTCAGGCCGCGGATGGTCTCGCCGTTGTCCAGCGCGCGCCGGATAATCTTGTCGTCGATGTCGGTGATGTTGCGCACATAGGTCAGCTGGTAGCCGCTGGCGCGCAGCCAGCGCTGCACCACGTCGAAGGCGACCATGGCGCGCGCATGCCCCAGGTGGCAGTAGTCGTACACCGTCATGCCGCACACATACATGCGCACATGGCCCGGCGTGAGCGGGGTAAACGTCTGCACCTCACGCGACAGCGTGTTATAGATACGCAAGCTCATGGAAAATGGATGGAAAGACCGGGCCGGGACAGCGCCCGCCGCGGCGTCAGACAATGGTTTGGCGGCGCGGCCACAGCTGCAAGCCGGCCGCTACAATGCCCGCAAGTATAAGCCGCACAGCCTATGCACCGGCTGTGACACACTGCCCCTCATGCACTTCGCCCCTACCCATCGCCTCCTCGCCCATTTCCCGCGCCCGCTCGCCATCCTCGCCCTGGCGTGCTGCGCGGCCCTGGCCCATGCCGACGAATACAGCGCCGTCGAAAAGCTGCTCAAGAGCGGCCGCGCCGAGCAGGCGCTGGAGCAGATCAGCGACAAGGCCGGCAAGGCCCCGCGCGATCCGCAGTGGCGCTTTCTGCGCGGCATGGCCGAGGCCAAGCTCGGGCGCACCGACCAGGCCATCGCCACCTACACCCAGCTGACGCAGGAATACCCCGAGCTGCCCGAGCCCTACAACAACCTGGCCGTGCTCTACGCCAGCCAGAACCAGCTCGAAAAGGCCAGCGCGGCGCTGCAGGCGGCGATCCGCGCCAATCCGCAGTACGCCACCGCCCACGAGAACCTGGGCGACATCTACATCAAGCTCGCCCAGAAATCCTTCGCGCAGGCCATCCAGCTGGCCCCGGCGCAGCAGGCCCGCCTGCAGCCCAAGATCAACAGCCTGCAGCAGCTGGTGGTGTCCGCACCGCCGGCGCAGGCCGGCGGCGCCGCCCCGGCGCAAAAAAACCCTGCCCCCGCCCCTTGAATTCGCCCGGCGCCCCCAAATAACTCCGTTAGCATCGGCGCCCGCGTCTCTTTTGCCCTCCTGGCCCTCTCCATAGGAATCCCTGCATGATCAGCAAACGGCATACCCTGCTCTCCCTCTCGGCCCTGGCCTTCGCCTCGGTGCTCGCGCTGCCGGCGCAGGCGGCCGACAAGCCCGAGGTCAAGCTCAGCACCTCGCTGGGCGACATCGTGGTGGAGCTCGAGCCGCAAAAGGCTCCCAAGACGGTGGAGAACTTCCTGCAGTACGTGAACGACAAGTTCTACGACGGCACCGTGTTCCACCGCGTGATCAACGGCTTCATGATCCAGGGCGGCGGCTTCACCGCCGACATGCAGCAAAAGCCCACGCGCGCGCCGATCCCGCTCGAAGCCGCCAACGGCCTGAAGAACGACAGCTACACCATCGCCATGGCCCGCACCGGCGACCCGAACTCGGCCACCGCGCAGTTCTTCATCAACGTCAAGAACAACGACTCGCTCAACGCCCCCAGCCCCGACGGCCACGGCTACGCGGTGTTCGGCAAGGTCATCAAGGGCAGCGACGTGGTCGACAAGATCAAGGCTGTGGCCACCGGCAGCCGCGGCCCGCACCAGAACGTGCCCACGACCGCGGTGGTGATCCAGTCCGCCACGGTCGTCAAGAAGTAATCCGATCCCTACTTTTATCCATCGAGGAAACCGCACCATGAGCAACCCCCAAGTCGAACTGCACATCAAGGACTACGGCGTGATCACGCTGGAGCTGGACGCCGCCAAGGCCCCCAAGTCGACCGAGAACTTCCTGGCCTACGTCAACAGCGGCCACTACGACGGCACGATCTTCCACCGCGTGATCAACGGCTTCATGATCCAGGGCGGCGGCTTTGCCTCGGGCATGGACCAAAAGCCCACCCAGGCCCCGATCCAGAACGAGGCCGCCAACGGCCTGAAGAACGACCAGTACACCATCGCCATGGCCCGCACCAGCGATCCGCACTCGGCCACCGCGCAGTTCTTCGTCAACGTGGCCAACAACGACTTCCTGAACCACACCTCGCCCACCGGCCAGGGCTGGGGCTATGCGGTGTTCGGCAAGGTGGTCAAGGGCACCGAAGTGATCGACCAGATCAAGGGCGTGAAGACCGGCAGCCGCGGCATGCACCAGGACGTACCCAAGGAAGAAGTCGTCATCGAAAAGGCCGTGGCCCTGTAAATCACCCTATGGCCATTGCAACCGACACACCGGCTTTCGGGGCAATGGCCGAGCTCGCTGCTCCTGCCGGCTGGAGCAGCGTCGAGATCATCTCCGACCTGCACCTGCAGCCGTCGGAGCCCCGCACCTTCGAAGACTGGCAGCGCTACCTGCGCGCCAGCAGCGCCAGCGCCCTCTTCATCCTCGGCGACCTGTTCGAGGCCTGGGTGGGCGACGATGCGCTGCTGGAGAGCGGCAGTTTCGAGGCCCGCTGCGCCGCGCTGCTGCGCGCGGCCGCCCGCAAGCGCCCGCTGTTTTTCATGCACGGCAACCGCGACTTCCTGATCGGCGAAGCCTTCGCCCAGGCCGCCGCGCTGCGCCTGCTGCCCGACCCCACGCCGCTGGCCTTCCTTGGGCGGCGCTACCTGCTCAGCCACGGCGATGCGCTGTGCCTCGATGATCTGCCCTACCAGCGCTTTCGCACGCTGGCGCGCAGCAGCGCCTGGCAGGCCCAGCTGCTGGCCCAGCCGCTGGCCCAGCGCCGCCAGCTCGCCGGCCAGATGCGCAGCGCAAGCGCCGCGCGCCAGCAGCGCGAAACCATCTATGCCGACGTGGACGGCGCCGCCGCCCTGGCCTGGCTCGATGCCGCCCGCGCCGATACGCTGATCCACGGCCACACCCACCGCCCGGCCGAGCATATGCTCGATGCCGGCCATCGCCGCGTGGTGCTCAGCGACTGGGACACCGATGCCCAGCCGCCGCGCGCCGAAGTGCTGCGCATCGACCGCCAGGGCCTGCACCGCATCGCGCTGGCGCACTACCTGGAGCAGCCGCCGACATGAGCCGCCCGGCCGCTCCGAAGGCTCATAGCACCGCAGCCCGCAGGGCGGAGGTATTCCTGTGAGCTGGCTGCAACGCATGGCCAATGCGGTGCGCGCCGTGGTGGCGCCGGTGCCGGCCGTGGCCTCCGAGC
>NZ_JBMDII010000064.1:0-16764 GCF_057808605.1 Comamonas sp. FG99 | reverse complement strand
CCCCCCACGCTCCCCACTTCGTGTGGTCGCTGCCCCTCCAAGAGGGGTGCTTTTCGATCTTGGGGCGGCCCGGCGATGAAAAAGGGCCGCTGGATGCGGCCCTTCTTACATGCGCAGGCGATCTCAGTTGATCGTCGCGCCCGAGGCCTCGACGGTGGCCTTGGAGTTCTTGAAGTCGGCTTCGAAGAATTTGCCGAAATCGGCCACCGACATGGCCTGCGGCTCGGCGCCCTGGGCCTGGATGGATTCCTGCACTTCCTTCATCTGCAGCAGCTTGTTCACCTCGGTGTTGAGCTTGGCGGCGATGGGGGCGGGCACGCCCTTGGGGCCGAACAGGCCGTACCAGGTGCTCACGTCAAAGCCCTTGTAGCCGGATTCGGCGACGGTGGGCACCTCGGGCAGCGAGGAGCTGCGCTTGGCCGAGGTGACGGCCAGCGGGCGCAGCTTGCCGGCCTTGATCTGGCCGATGGCGGACGGCACCGACGACACCAGCAGGTCCACGTTGCCGGCCAGCGCATCGACCAGCGCCGGGTTCGAGCCCTTGTAGGGTACGTGGGTGAGCTTGATGCCCGCGGCCTTCTCGAACAGCACGCCGGCGATGTGGATGCTGGTGCCGTTGCCCGGCGAGCCGTAGGTGATCTTGCCCGGGTCGGCCTTGGCGGCGGCGATCACGTCGGCCAGCGTCTTGAACTTCGAGTGCTCGGAGGTGGCGATGATGACCGGCGAATACGCCACGTGGGCGATGGGCGTCAAGTCCTTCGCGGGGTTCCACGGCAGGTTCTTGTACAGGTAGTAGCCCAAGACCACGTTGTCCTTTTGGCCCATCACGATGTCGTAGCCGGTGGGCTGGGCCTTGGCGGCCTCGCTGATGCCGATGGTGCCGCCCGCGCCGGCGCGGTTGTCGGCCACCACGGTCCAGTGGTTCTGCTCGGCGAGCTTGGTGGCGATGATGCGCGACAGGATGTCGGTGCCGCCGCCGGGCGGGAAGGGCACGATCACGCGGATGGGCTTGGACGGGTAGTCCGCCGGCGCGGTGGTTTGCGCCTGCGCGCTGGCGCCGAAGGCCAGGGTCAGCGCCATGGCGCCAAAGCTCACGAATTGACGAAGCATGGGAAATAGTCTCCAAAAAAAGCAAGGCAGGCAAGCAGCCTGCCATGGTTCAGACAGCGGCCATTGTAGTGACTGGGCTGGGGCTGGAAAACCATGGATATCATGGAGCCGTTTCTTTCATTCGGCGAACACGCCCATAGTCAATCGATATGGCAGCGTATGGCAGCGATATGGCGATGGGCCAGGAGTAGCGGGCATGACAACAGTTTTCAAGCGCGCATGGTGCGCGGCCGCGCTGGCGGCGATGACATCGGTGGGCCAGGCGGCGCTGAAGCCGGGCGCACAGGCGCCGGTTTTCAAAACCGAGGCGGCGCGCGCTGGCCAGCCGTTTGCGTTCGATTTGGCCGATGCGCTGCGCAAGGGGCCGGTGGTGCTGTATTTCTTTCCGAAGGCATTCACCGAGGGCTGCACCATTGAGGCCCATGCCTTCGCCGAGGCCACGCCGCAGTTCGGCAAGCTGGGCGCCACGGTGGTCGGCATCTCGCATGACGACATAGCCACGCTGAAGAAATTCTCCACCGAGGCCTGCCGCGACCAGTTCGCGGTGGCGTCGGACGCCAGCGCCGCCACGATCCGCGCCTACGACGCGGGCAGTGCCTCGCGCCCCGGCACCGCCAGCCGCATCTCGTATGTGATCGGCCGCGACGGCAAGGTGGCCTTCGTGCACGAAGGCAGCGATCCGCTGCAGCATGTGGAGCTGACGCTGCAGGCGGTGCAGCGGCTGCAGGCCGCCCAGCAGTAGTCGCCCAAGGGGCCGTTCAGGGCGCGAAGCCCAGCTCGCGCAGGATGGCTTCGGTGTGCTCGCCCAGCGCGGGCACTGCACCCATGGCGGCCTCGCTGGCGCTCAAGGTGGCGGGCGGCAGCAGGGCCTGAATGGGGCCCCGGGGCGTGGCCACCTCGCGCCAGCGCTGGCGGGCCGCGAACTGCGGATGGCTCCATACCTCCTGCGGCTCGGCCAGCGGTGCGTTGGCGATGCCGCCGGCGTCCAGGCGCTGCAGCACCTGCTCGCGGCTGAGCGTGGCCAGGCATTGCGTGATGACCGCGTCGAGCTCGGCGCGGTGCTGCACGCGCAGGGTGTTCTGGGCGAAGCGCGGGTCGTCCACCAGGTCGGGGCGCTGCAGCACGGCGTGGCAGAAATCGGCCCATTCCCGGTCGTTCTGCAGGCCGAAGATCACGCCCTTGCCGTCGCCCGCGACGTACTGGCCGTAAGGTGCGATGGTGGGGTGGGTGAGGCCGCTGCGCACCGGCGCCTGGCCGCCGTAGTGGCTGAAGTTCAGCGGGTACGACATCCACTCGGCAAGGGCTTCGAGCATGGTGACCTCCACCCGCGTGCCCTGGCCGGTGTGGCCGCGCTGCAGCAGCGCCGCCAGGATGCCGGAGTACGCATACATGCCGGCCGAGATGTCGGCAATCGATATGCCGGTGCGCGCCGGGGCCTCGGGCGTGCCGGTGACCGAGATCAGGCCGGCCGCCGCCTGGATCAGCAGATCGTAGGCCTTCTTGCCACTGTAGGGGCCGCCGTCGCCGTAGCCCGAAACGTCGCAGACAATCAGCCGGGGGTGCTGTGCATGCAGGCTGTCGAAGTCCAGGCCCAGGCGGGCGGTGGCGCCGGGGGCGAGGTTTTGGATGAGCACGTCGCAGCGCGCCAGCAGCGCGTGCAGCACGGGCAGGCTGCCGGGCTGCTTCAGGTCCAGCGCCAGGCTTTCCTTGCCGCGGTTGGCCCAGACGAAGAAGGACGATTGGCCCAGCACGGTGCTGTCGTAGCCGCGCGCAAAGTCGCCCGCGCCGGGCCGCTCGATCTTGATGACGCGGGCGCCCAGGTCGGCCAGCTGGCGGCTGGCGAACGGGGCGGCCACGGCGTGTTCCAGGGCCAGTACGGTAATGCCTTGCAGCGGGCGGATGGGGGCGTGGGTCATGGGGTCTCGACGTCAAAAAAATGCCCCGCACGACGCCATGCAGGGCCTGGGAAAAAATTATAGAAATGGGCCGCGGGCAGGGCCAGTCGAGATTTTCAAAGCGGTGTTCAGGATTCTCTAATCGCCATCGCCAGCCGGCTCCGGCGGCGCATTGGCCTTGATCACCTGGTCCACGAAAGCCCGCTCGTGCGGCAGCAGGCTGGCGAGCGACTTGAGCACGATGCGCTGCTCGCGCAGGGCCCATGGCACATCCACCCGAACCTGCTGCACCTGCCCGCTGGCGATATAGGCGGCGGCAATCGAGCGCGGCACCAGTGAGATGCCGGCGCCTTCGGCCACGCAGGCCAGCACGTCGGCAAAGGAGGGGGCGTGCACCCGCACCCGCGGTGCAACGCCGAGCCGGCGCGCCGCGGCTTCGAGGAAGACGAAGTTGCTGGACTGCTTGCCTATGCCCACCAGGTCGTGGGCCAGCGCCATGTCCAGCGGAACCAGGGCGTGCTCGGCCAGCGGATGGCCGGGCGGGGTGATGAAGACGAGTTCATCGCGGGCGTAGGCAATGGTTTCGAGCCCGCCGAAATCGATGTCGCCCGCGGCCAGGCCGATATCGGCCGCACCATCCTGGATGGCCTTGACCACGCTGGCGCTCAGCTGCTCTTGCAGCTCCACATTCACGTTGGGGTAGGCCGCCAGGAAGCGGCTGAGCGCCGGCGCCAGGCCGTTCAGCGTGCTGCTGTTGGCGAACACGCGGATATGGCCGACCACGCCATCGGTGTGGCGCTGCATCTCGGCGCCCAGGCGCTCGACATTGCCCAGGATGGCCTCGGCATGGCGCTTGACGGTCAGGCCCGCCGGGGTCAGCTGCATGCCCTTGGGCGTGCGCTCGAAGAGGGCGGCGCCCAGCGCCTGCTCCAGGTTCTTGAGGCGGTAGCTGGCCGAAGGGGCCGTGAGGTGCATGCCGGCCGCGCCGCCGCTCAGGCTGCGGGCGGCGGCAATGGCAAGAAATACCTTCAGGTCGGTCAGTTCGTATCGCATGGCAATCGGTCGCCAGAGCGCATGGGGGCTGGCATTTAGAGAGCGTCTAATGACGCGAAGAAACATTCGACTGGATGCCGCGCAGGTGGCTGCCTATAGTTTTGCACTGTGGTTTTTCGATGCGTCTTGCAGGCGAAACATTTCAGGAGACATAGCCATGTTCACACGTCGATGGATTTGCGCGGTGGCGGCAGGGGCCTTGGTGCCGCTGGCGGCCCCGGCCCAGGAGCCTTCCTATCCGCAGCGCCCGGTCAAGCTGATTGTGCCGTATGCGGCAGGCGGCCCCACCGATACCTTTGCCCGCGCCCTGGCCGATACCTGGGGCAAGAAGCTGGGCCAGCCGCTGATCGTGGAAAACCGCACCGGCGCGGGCACCCTGGTCGGCACCGAGGCGGTGGCCAGGGCCCAGCCCGACGGCTACACCATCTTGCTGACCACGGTGGCGCATGCGGTCAACCCCAGCATCCACAGCAAGATGCCCTATCGCACGGTGGAAGATTTTGCGCCCGTGGGCATGGCGGCGAAGGCGCCGCTGGTGATCGTGGTGAACCAGGATTTCCCGGCGCGCAATCTCACCGAGTTCATGGACTATCTCAAGGCCCACCCAGGCAAGGTGAGCTACGGCTCGGCCGGCGTGGGCAGCGCGCCGCACCTGGGCACCGAGCTGCTGAACTACATGACCGGCATCAAGACGGCGCACGTGCCGTACCGCGGCAGCGCCCCGGCGATGCAGGATGTGATCGGCGGCCATGTGGGCTTCATGATGGACAGCGCGCCCACGGGCTTGGCGCAGGTCAAGGCCGGCAGCGTGCGCCTGATCGCCACCACCATGGCGCAGCGCCTGCCGCAGACGCCGGACACGCCCGCGGTGGCCGAGGCGGTGCCGGGCTACGAGGCCTATACCTGGAACGCGGTCTTCGCGCCGGCCAGGACGCCGCAGCCCGTCATCGCCAGGCTCAATGCCACGCTGAAGCAGGCCTTGCAGGAGCCGGCGCTGCAGAGCCAGGCCTACACCATGGGGCTGGTGCTGGAGAAAGACCCCGAGCCGCGTGCGTTGGCCAGCTTTCTCACGGGCGAGCTGGCCAAGTGGAGCCAGGTGGCCAAGGCTGCGAAGATGAGCGTGAACTGATCCCGAGGAGACACCATGCCCGCCACGTATTCCCCCTTTCGTGCCGGTCTTTGCGCAGCGCTGCTGCTTGGGATCGGCCTCGGCGCGAGCGCGCAGGAGCCCTACCCAGCGGGGCCGGTGACGCTGATCGTTCCCTATGCTGCGGGCGGCACGACCGATGTCGTGGCCCGCCAGTTTGCCGTGGCTCTGCAGAAGTCGCTGGGGCAATCGGTGGTGGTCGAGAACAAGCCCGGCGTGTCGGGCACGCTCGGGGCCGTGGCGCTCCAGCGCGCCAGGCCGGACGGCTACACGCTGGCCCTGATCCCGGCCACGGTGTTTCGCCAGCCCTTCATCCAGAAGACCGCGTATGACCCGGCCGGCGGCTTGACCTACCTGGCGAGAATTTCCGGCTACACCTTCGGCACGGTCGTGCGCGCGGATTCGCCCTGGGCTGCCTGGCAGGATTTCGTGAAGGCCGCGGGCGCCGCCCCCGGCAAGTACAGCTATGGCACGCCGGGCCAGTTCAGCACGCCCCACATCACTATGCTGGAAATCAGCGCCCGGACGGGCATATCGCTGAATACGGTCCCCTACAAGAGCGATGGCGAGTGCCTGCCAGCCTTGCTGGGAGGGCATGTGGACATGTGCGCCGCCGGCAGCTCCGCCGGCACCCTGGTCGATGCCGGCAAGCTGCGCTGGCTGAACCTGTGGACCGCGCAGCGTTCGCCGCGCTGGCCCCAGGTGCCCACGCTGAACGAGCTGGGCCTGGACATCACGGCCGAGTCGCCGTATGGCGTGGCCGGCCCGCGCGGCATGGACGGAGCCGTGGTGCGCACCCTGTCCGAAGCGCTGCGCAAGGCGGCCTTCGACCCCACGCACACGGCTGCGCTGGCCAGGCAGGACCAGGCACTCCTGTACCTGGATGGCCCGGCCTACAGCAAGTTCGCCATGGAGCAGATCGCGCAGGAGCGTGTCCTGGTCCGCAAGCTCGGCCTGCAGGCCCAGTGATGCACAACCACCATTGAAAGAACCCATGAAACGACACCAGATGTGCCCCCAGCGCTATTTCGAGGATTTCGCGCTGGGCGAGAAATTCCTGCTGCCCTCGCGCACCATGACGGATGCGCTGTTTGCTGCCTTCCAGCTCGCCAGCGGCGACAACCATCCGGTGCACTACGACGTGGAATACTGCCGCGCCCACGGCATGCCGCACATGCTGGCCCACGGCTACCAGGTGGTGATCCAGACCGCGGCGGGCGCCGGGCTGTTTCCGCACATGGTGGAGGAGTCGCTCAAGGGCTTTCTGGAGCAGGGCAGCCGCTTCCTGAACCCGGTGTTCGTGGGCGACACGCTGTACTGCACGCTGACGGTGTCCGAGCTGAAACCCGGCAACACCACCGGCGTCATTACCTTGAGCACCGAGGTGCGCAACCAGCGTGATGAACTGGTGATGGACGGCTTTCAGAAATACCTGTTGCGCAAGCGGCCGCGCTGATGGTATTTTTTGATAGCTATCAGCGCTTGCCATTGCTAGTTTTTAGATATAAATGTATTTGAAACTGTTACAGGGTAAGCGCAAGAAGCTATCAAAATATCAGGCCGCCGGTGCCAGCAGCGCGTTGGCCTGCGGCAGCTTGAGCGGCGCGCCAGCCAGCAGCGCGGCGTCGCGCCTTTGCATCGCGGTGCCGGGCGGCGCCAGGGGATCGCTGGGCTGCAGCCGGCTGCGCAGCAGCGCATCGGCCAGCAGCAGGCGCCGCCCGTCCACGCCTGGCTGGGTGGCTTCCCAGGCCAGCACGATGGCGGCGCTGGCATGGTACAGGGCCGATGCGGCGCGCCGCACCTCGGCTTCCAGCTCGGGGCGGGCGGCCACCGCATCGGCCAGCGCGATGGCCTGCTCCAGCGCCCGCTCCAGCTGGCGGGCGGTGTACGGCGCCTGGGCCTGCACCGGCTGCAGCTTGCGCTGCAGCAGCGCCTGCAATGCCTGGTGGGCCCGGTCCTTGCGCACCGCGCGGCTGATGGCGTCCAGCGCGTTGATGTTGCTCGTGCCCTCCCAGAGCACGCCGATGTGGGCATCGCGCACCAAACGGGCGTTGACGAAGTCCTCGATGTAGCCGTTGCCGCCGCGCGCCTCCATCGCGCCAGTGGCCACGGTGATGTTGTCGCGGCAGCTGCGCAGCTTGAGCAGCGGCGTGAGCAGGCGCAGCGCCGCCTGCGCCTGCTGGTCGCCTGCATAGCCCTGCGCCATCACGTCGGCGGTGGCCAGAGCCATGGACAGTGCGGCCTCGGTTGGCACCATGATCTTGAGCAGCTGGCGCTGCATCAGCGGGTAGTCCTGCACCTGGCGGCCGAAGGCCTGGCGGTGGCGCGCGGCCTGCAGGGCCTCGTTGAGGCAGCGGCGCATCATGGCCGCTGCGCGCACCGCGTGCGACAGGCGCGAGAGGTTGACCTGCTCCATCATCTGCTTGAGGCCCTGGGCCGGGTCGCCGACCAGGTAGGCGAAGGCGCCGTCGATGCGCAGCTCGCCGCTGGCCATGCTGCGGGTGCCGAGCTTGTCCTTGAGCCGCACGATGCGGTAGCTGTTGCGGCTGCCGTCCTCGCGCTGGCGCGGCATGGCGAACAGCGCCAGGCCGGCGGTGCCGGCGGGCGCGCCCTCGGGCCGCGCAAGGATCAAGGCCACGTCCGCATCCACATGCGACGAGAACCACTTTTCGCCGCTCAGCCGCCATTCGCCACCCTCCAGGCGGGCGGTGGTCTCGACCTGGCCCACATCCGAGCCACCGGCCTTCTCGGTCATGAACTGGGTGCCTTTCCACAGGTCTTCCAGCCTGTCGGCCAGCATGCGCGGCAGCAGCTTGGCCTTCAACTCCTCGCTGCCGAACTTGCGTATCAGGTGGATGGAGGTGTCGCTCACGCTGATGGGGCACATCTGGCCGAACTCGGACTGCACGAACAGGTACTGGAACGCGTACTTGGTGACGGGTGACAGGGTGCCGGCATAGCCCATGGCGCCAGGCCGGTGCGTCATCGCATGGAACTGGAACTGCTCGAACGCGATGTGCTCCATCTCCTGGTAGGCGGGGTGGTATTCCACCCAGTCCTCGTCCTCGCCCCAGCGCGAGCGCGCGTGCAGCACCGGGCCATGCTTGTCGGCCACGGTGGCCAGCTCGTTCAGCCGCCCGCCCGCCAGCTGGCCCAGGCGCTGCAGGTGCGGCAGAAAGTACTGTAGCTCGGCCTGTGGCACATACAGCGGCAGCAGCTGCTGCAGGCCCGGGTCGAGTTCGAAGAAATCGAGGCCGGCGCAGTCGGGCGCGAGCTTGTCCGAGCTTTGGCGGGAGGTGGCCGGGCGCGGCTTGGCAAAGGCGCCGTAGCGGGGCAGAAAGGTCATGGGGGAGTCTCCTTGTGTGGTTCAGATGGCGCCGGCCTGGCGCAGCGCCGCCTGTTGCGCGGCGTCAAGGCCCAGGCGCTCGTGCAGCACGGCCTGCGTGTGCTGGCCCAGCGTGGGCGGGCCGGCGGGGTAGTCCAGCGGCGTTTCGGAAAAGCGCAGCGGGCTGGCGATGCTGCGGAAGGTGGCGCCATCAGGCAGCCCGATCGGGGCCTCGATGCGGCGGGCCTGCACCTGTGGGTCGGCCAGGGCCTGGGCGAAGTCGTTGATCGGCGCGCAGGGCACGCCGGCGGCGTCGAGCCGCTCCAGCCAGTCGGCGCTGGCGCGCGCGGCCATGGCGCGGGCCAGCTCGGGCAGCAGCGCATCGCGGTTGCGCAGCCGGCCCGAGACCTTGGCGAAGCGCGCGTCCGCAGCCAGCCCGGGCCGCTCGATGGCCTGGCAGTAGGCGGCGAACAGCGAGTCGTTGCCCACGGCCACCACGATCTGTCCGTCCAGCGTGTCGAATACCTGGTAGGGGACCGCATTGGAATGCGCATTGCCGTAGCGGCGCGGCAGCTGGCCTGAGGCCAGGTAGTTGACCGCCTGGTTGCTGTTGAAGGCCATGGCGCAGTCCAGCAGCGCCATGTCGAGGTGCTGGCCCTGGCCGCTGCCCTCGCGCCACAGCAGCGCCGCCAGCACCGCCACGGTGGCGTACAGGCCGGTGGTGATGTCGGCCACCGCGATGCCCACTTTCTGCGGTCCGCCGCCGGGCAGCCCGTCGCGCTCGCCGGTGATGCTCATCAGTCCGCTCATGGCCTGGAACACGAAGTCGTAGCCCGGCTTGTGGCTGTACGGCCCGGTGTGGCCGAAGCCGGTGACCGAGCAGTACACCAGGCCGGGGTGGATGGCCTTGAGGTCGTCATAGCCCAGGCCGTAGCGCGCCAGCGTGCCGGCCTTGTAGTTCTCCACCAGCACATCGCACTGCAGCACCAGCGCCTTGATCAGCGCCTGGCCATGGGGCGTGGTGAAGTCGATGGTGACCGACTGCTTGCCGCGGTTGGCGGAGCCGAAATAGGCCGAGTCGTGCCGCTCGCTGCCCTCGGCCGCGGGCATCCACGGCGGGCCCCAGCCGCGGGTTTCGTCGCCCACGCCGGGGCGCTCCACCTTGATGACCTCGGCGCCCAGGTCGGCCAGGTTCTGGGTGCACCAGGGGCCGGCCAGCACCCGGGTCAGGTCGAGCACGCGGTATTTCTGCAAAGGCTTGTTGCTCATGGGGAATGGCTTGCAATGGGTTATTCGGCCTGGATACGGGCCTGCTCGATCACCGCCTTGTACTTGGCGCTCTCGTCCTTGAGATAGGTGGCGAAGTCGCCCAGGTAGTAGCCCACCGGCTGGGCGCCGCTGCCTATCAATTGCTTTTGCACCTCGGGGCTGGCCATGATCTTGCGGATCTCTTCGGCCAGCCGGGTGAGCGTGGGCTGGGGCACGCCGGCCGGCGCCACAAAGCCCACCCAGGCCTGCATTTCCATGCCGGGGTAGCCCACCTCGGCCACGGTGGGCACCTCGGGCAGCGCGTCCACGCGCTTGCTGCCCATCACCGCCATGGCCTTGAGCTGACCGCTCTTGATCAGCGGCGCGCCGGTGAAGGCGGGCTCGAAGGTCATCGACACCTCGCCCGCGATGGTGGCGGTCTTGGCCGGGGCGCTGCCCTTGTAGGGCACGTGCAGTACCTCGATGCCGGCGCGCGAGCGCAGCATCTCGCCGGCCAGGTGGGCGCTGGAGCCGTTGCCGTACGAGGCATAGCTCAGGCTGCCGGGCTTGCTCTTGGCCAGCTGCACCAGCTCGGCCAGGCTGGCGGCGGGCACCTTGGGGTTGAGCACGATCACGCTGGGCGCCACCGCCACCAGCGCGATGGGGCTGAAGCTCCTGGCCGCGTCGTAGCGCAGGTTCTTGTACAGCCAGGGGTTGGCCGACAGCGTGGTGTTGGTGGCCGCGAGCAGGGTGTAGCCATCGGGCTTGGCGCTGGCCACGAAGTCGGCCCCGGTGATGGTGGAGGCGCCGGGCTTGTTCTCGACCACCACTGGCTGGCCCAGGGCCTCGCCGAGCTTCTGCCCTACGATGCGCGCCACCACATCCGTCATGCCGCCTGCCGCATAGGGCACCACGAGGCGTATCGGCTGGCGCGGGTAGTCCTGGGCCCAGGCGCTCGTGGCGATGCTGGCGAGCGCGGCCGCGAGGGCAGCGCCCGGCAGCAGTTGCTTGAGTTTCATGTCTTGTCTCCTGAGGTGTGCATGGATCTGGCGTCCGAGATGGATTCTTCTTGACGTGATCCATACCGTCCAATACATTTTTTTGGACTATTCATCTAATTCGTATATCAATAAATCCAAGATGGGAGCGACATGGAACTGAGACAGCTGCGCTATTTCGTGGCCGTGGCCGAGGAGCTGCACTTCGGCAAGGCCGCGCAGCGGCTGGCGATTTCGCAGCCGCCGCTGAGCTTCAACATCGCCCGCCTGGAGGAGTCGCTCGGCTATGCCCTGCTGCGCCGCAGCACCCGTGCGGTGGAGTTGACGGCGGCCGGCAAGGTCTTCTACCGCGAGGCCTGCCGCATCCTGGGCCTGGCCGAGCAGGCCCGGGCGCTGGGCAGCCGTGCCGCGAAAGGCGAGGTCGGTAGCCTGCGCATCGGCTTCGTGGGCGCGGCGCTGCTCACGCCGCTGGCCGCGGTACTGCGGCGCTTCGAGCTGCAGCGGCCCGGCCTGCTGATCACGGTGCACGAGCTCAACAGCTACGAGCAGATCGATGCGCTGCAGCGCGAGCAGATCGATTTCGGCATCCTGCATCCGCGCGCGATCCCGGGCGGCCTGGGCAGTCAGGTACTGTTGCGCGAGCCCTTCGTCTGCGCGCTGCCGGCCGGCCACGCGCTGGCCAGCCGCAGGGAGATCCGGCTGCAGGCGCTGAGAGACGAATCCTTCGTGCTCTTTCCGCGCCATTTCTCGCCCGAGTACCACGACCGCATCATCGCGATGTGTGTGGCGGCGGGGTTCACCCCGCATGTGCGCTACGAGGTGCGCGCCAATGCCACGGTGGCGGCGCTGGTGGCCGCGGGTTTTGGCGTGGCCATCGTGCCGCAGTCGGTGGGCCGGGTGGCGATCGACGGCCTGCAGTTCCGGCCTTTGGCCGGCGCTCGCGTGGCATCGGAGCTCATTGGCGCCTGGCGCGACGAGGACCACGAGCGCCTGATCCGCCCGCTGCTGGCGGAGATGGCGCCGCTGCTGGCAGGCAGTGTCTGAGGCCTGCCTAGCCGGCCTGCTCGAACCCCTTCCACAGCCGCAGGCGCAGGCCGTTGGCCACCACCAGCAGGCTGACGCCCATGTCGGCCAGCACCGCCAGCCACATGCTGGCATTGCCAGTCAGCGCGAGTGCGAAGAAGACCAGCTTCACGCCCAGCGCCAGCGCAATGTTCTGCCACAGCACGCCATGGGCATGGCGCGACAGGGCGATGGTCTGCGGTATGCGGCGCAGGTCGTCGTTCATCAGCACCACGTCGGCGGTTTCCATGGCCATGTCGGTGGCATGGCTGCCGCCCATGGCGAATGCCAGGTCGGCGCGGGCCAGCGCCGGCGCGTCGTTGATGCCGTCGCCCGCCATCGCGGTGGGGCCGATGTCCTTTTGCAGCTGGCCGAGGCGCTGCAGCTTGTCTTCGGGCAGCAGGTTGCCCCAGGCGCTGCGGATGCCCGCCTGCTGCGCAATGGTTTGCACCGTGGTGGCGTTGTCGCCGCTCAGCACCACGGGCTGCACGCCCACGGCCTGCATCTGCGCGATGGCTTCGCCGGCATGCGCGCGCAGCGGGTCGGCCACGGCGAAGAGGGCGGCCACGCGGGTGCCGCTGGCCAGCGCGGTGACGGTGCGGCCCTGCTGCTCCTGTTCGGCCATCGCGGCTTCGACGGCGCTGCTGGCCAGGCCCTGCTCGCGCAGCAGGCGCAGGTTGCCCAGCATCCAGCGCTCGCCATGCACCACGGCCTCGGTGCCGCGGCCGGGCAGGGCCTGCACATCGCGGATGCCATTGTCGGCCTGCTGGGCGTGCTGCAGCCCGGCGGCAATCGCGCGCGAAACCGGGTGGTCCGAGCGGCTGGCCAGATGCCAGGCGGTATGCGCCAGCGCTTCGTTACCGTCTGTGTTACCGTTTGTGCGCACGCCATTGGCATCCAGCGCATGCCAGGCCACCAGCGTGGGCTGGCCGGTGGTGAGCGTGCCGGTTTTGTCGAGCGCCACCACGCGCAGCCTGCGGGCGTTCTCCAGCGCGCTGCCGCCCTTGATGAGCACGCCTTTTTGCGCCGCCGCGGTGAGCGCGCTGACCACGGTGACCGGCGTGGAGATCACCAGTGCGCAGGGGCAGGCGATCACCAGCAGCGCCAGCGCCTGGTACAGCGATTGCGTCCAGCTCCAACCCAGGGCGAAGGGCGCGGCAACGGCCAGCGCAATCGCCAGCAGCAGCACGATGGGCGTGTAGATGGCGGCGAAGCGGTCGACGAAGCGCTGCGTGGGCGCCTTGCTGGCCTGGGCCTGCTCCACCGCGCGCACGATGCGCGACAGCAGGCTTTGCTCGGGCGCGGCGTCCACGCGCATCTGCAGCTCGGCATGCTGGTTCACGCTGCCGGCATAGAGCGGGTCGCCCGGAGCCTTGTCGGCCAGCGCGCTTTCTCCGGTGATCGGGGCCTGGTCCACCGCGCTCTGGCCCGCGGTCACCGTGCCGTCCAGCGGCACGCGCGCGCCGGGGGCCACGCGCAGCACCGCGCCCAGCGCCACCTCGCTGGCGGGCATGCGGCGCATGCTGCCGTCCGCCTGCAGCACATCGGCCTCGGGCGGCGCCAGGTTCAGCAGGTTGCGGATGGCGTTGCGCGCCCGGTCCATCGCCAGGTCCTCGATGCGCTCGGCGGCGGCGTACAAGGCCATCACCATCGCGGCCTCGGGCCACTGGCCGATCAGGAAGGCGCCGGTCACGGCCACCGCCATCAGCGCGTGGATGCCGAGCTTGAGCGACATCAGCCCGCGCAGGCCGGCCCGGTACACGCCCAGGCCCGACAGCGCGATGGCCAGCAGCGCCAGCGCCATGCCGCCGTAGTGGTAGATGCCGGCGAGCTGCGGCGCTGTGCTGTTGGCCCCCGCCAGCCAGTGCGCCAGCTCGGCCAGCAGCGCCAGCGCCAGCGCGCCCGAGATCCGGCCCCAGCCGGGCAGCACGCCGTGGTCGTGGCCATGGTCGTCGCCATCCGCATGCTCGTGTTCATGGCCGTGATCGTGCGTATGCGATGGGGCGGCGGCAGCCCGCTTGCCGAAGCTCAGGTCGATGGCGCCGCAGTCGCAGCCGCCCGGGCCGCAGCTGGCCTCGGGCGCGGGCGGCGGATGCGCATGGCCATGGCCGTGGCCGGTGTGGTCATGTGCTGCCCGTGCGCCCGTGGGCAGGGAGGGGGTGTTGCTGTTCATGCGATGATTGGAAACCTTCAAGTCACTTCAAGGTCAAGCCATGGTTTCGCAGCAACCCCACTACCGTATCGGCGAAGCGGCGCACAAGAGTGGCGTGTCGGCCGCCAACATCCGCTACTACGAGAAGGAAAACCTGCTCGCCGCCGGCGGCCGCAGCGAGAGCAGCTACCGCCTGTACAGCGAGGCCGACATCCACCAGCTGCGCTTCATCCGCCAGTGCCGGGCGATGGACATGTCGCTCGACGAGGTGCGCACCTTGCTGCGGCTGGACTGGCAAAGCAGTGACGACTGCGCCGCCGCGCGCAACGCGATCGACGAGCATTTGCAGCATGTGCGCGAGCGCCTGCGCGAGCTGCGCGCCCTGGAAAAGGAGCTGGTGGCCCTGCGCGACTGCTGCGACGGCAGCTCGGGCGCGTGCCGCACCATCGAGGCGCTGCACCGCCGCGCCGACGAGGCGCCGCTGGCGGCCGCGCCGGCCACCTCGGTCAAGCGCCATGTGTGAGCCGGGCGGCGATGCAAAACACCCTATGATCCGCCCATGCTGGTAAGCCTGCTCAATCCGCGCTGGCCCGGCCGCTGGTGGCGCACTGCGCAGCGCTGGGCGGTGGCCTGGTGGCGCATCATCTACCTGGGGGCGGTGGCCATGGTGCTGCTGCTGTCGCCCAGCAGCTACGGGCGCCTGACGCGGCTGCGCCTGATGCGCCGCATGTACCTCGACACCGCGCCCATCCTGCTGGGCTTCACCGCGCTGTCGGCGCTGCTGTGCCTGGTGGTGGCGCATATCGTGAACGTCACCGCGCGCAGCTACGGGCTGTCGCGCTTTGCGCTGGAGATGGTGATCCGCGTGCTGGTGCTGGAGCTGATACCGCTCACCGCCGCGCTGTTCGTCGCGATGCGCTGCACCATACCCGCCGGCGCGCGGCTGACCGCGCTGCGCGAGAGCGGGCGCTTCATCGAGCTGCGCCGCCAGGGCGTGGACCCGGTGCGCGCCGAGATGCTGCCGTTGGCGGTGAGCGGCATGTACGCGGCCATCACGCTGGCGGCGCTGTCGTGCGTGGTGTCGCTGGTCATGGTGTACCTGAGCGTCTACGGCCTGAGCTTCGCGGGCCTGGTGCCTTATACGCGGATGTTCGCGCGGGTGTTCTCGCCCTCGGTCACGCTGCTGTTCGCGATGAAGACCCTGCTGTTCTCGCTGGCCGTGGCGCTGATTCCCACCGCGTCGGCGATGCACCGTCCCTATGGCGTGGGCGCCGGCGTGGCGGTCGGGCCCGAATCAGAGATCAGCGGCCTCGCGCGCATGTTCGTGGTGCTGCTGCTGATCGAGATTTTGTCGCTGATGGGCAATTATTATTGACTCCCATGACTGTTTCGCAGACCCCACCACCGCCGCCACCCGCTGCGGCGCCAGCCGCGGTGCCGGATGAGCTGGCCCCGGTGCCCCACCTGGAGCGCAAGGCCGCGGCGCTGCTGCTGTTCACGCTGGCGCTGATCGTCGGCGCGGTGCTGTACCTGCTGTATGCGCGCGGCGTGTTCGAACCCACGCAAAAGCTCATCCTCACCGCGGACGACTCCGAGGGCGTCACGCTGGGCATGGATATGACCTTCTCGGGCTTTCCCATAGGCAAGGTCGGCAAGATCGAGCTGGCGCCGCAGGGCACGGTGCGCATCCATGTCGACGTGCCGCAAAAGGATGCGCACTGGCTGCGCATCAGCAGCGTGTTCACGCTGGTCAAGGGGCTGGTGGGCGGCACCACCATCAAGGCCTATTCCGGCGTGCAGGACGATCCACCGCTGCCCGATGGCGCGGAGCGCGCGGTGCTCTCGGGCGATGCCACCGCCGAGCTGCCGCAGATCATGGCCAATGCGCGCGCGCTGCTGGAGAGCCTCAACCGCATCACCGCCGAGGGCTCGGCGCTCAGCGACAGCCTGGAGCAGGTGCGGCTGCTGGCCGGCCGGCTCAACGGCCCCGGCGGCGCCATGGGTGTGATGCTGGGCGGCGACGCCGAGGCCAAGAAGATCGCGCTCACGCTCGAGCGCGTGAACCAGCTGCTCGCGCGGCTCGACGGCATGGCCAGGAACGCCGACCGGCAGGTCTTCGGCGCCAAGGGCGTGATGCCCGAGGTACAGGCCACCGTGGTGCAGCTGCGCGCCTTGCTCACCGATGCGCAGGGCAGCCTCAAGAAGATGGATGCGGTGCTGGTGGAAGCCCAGGCCGTGGGCGCCAACGCCAGGGAGGCCACCACCGACCTCGGCAGCCTGCGCGCCAATGTGGACGCCACGCTGCGCAAGGTGGAGGGCATGGTCAACGAGATCAACCGCAAATGGCCGTTTGCCAAGGATGCGGAGGTGAAGCTGCCATGAAGCGTTTCGCTCTTGTATTGATGGCCGCTTGCGCCCTTTCTGCCTGTGCCGGCAAACCGAAAAGCCCGGATTGGGCCATGAACGAGCAGGGGGCCGTGGAACGCGCCACCGACGCCTACTTGTCGGGCAAGGTGCAGGTCGCCGCGGTGGAATGGGAGCGCGCCCGCGACGAGGTGCGGCGCACCGCGCGGCCCGACCTGCTGGCCCGGCTGGAGCTGGTGCGCTGCGCCGCCCAGGTGGCCGCGCTGGAAACCACCGCCTGCGAGGCCTACGAGCCGCTGGCCGCCAGCGCGGCCGCGCCGGAGCAGGCTTATGCCCGCTACCTGCGCGGCGCGCTGCTCGGCGGCGACCTGGCCTTGCTGCCGCCGCAGCACCAGGCCGTGGCCGCGGCA
>NZ_JBMDII010000063.1:0-17311 GCF_057808605.1 Comamonas sp. FG99 | reverse complement strand
GCCGCGCTGGTCAAGCTGTCAGCTTCGACGAACGGGGTTTTGCAGACCTTCCCTAAGCCTGCCCAATCTGTCAATTGGCTCTATTAGGCATTACCCTTGGCTACTGGCTGCTGGCATTGTATCCGTCGCACCGCTAGTCATGTTTGCCTTTTCTGCGCGTCAACTCAATGCATTTAGCATGGGGGCACTACAGTTTGTATTACCAACAACTCAACTCGCAGTATCAATAATTTTTTATCGGCAAGATATTTCCATAGAAACATATATCTGCTTCGCAATTATATGGGCATCACTGGCCTATTCGACTTTCTCAAAAATATCAACCCAACCACGTTACCCGTAGTTGCTTGAAAATATTTTTGACATAAACACAGATGCCATTTTAGAAAAAACCAATGACCCAACAGGATTTGTCCAAGGCGAGCAATCCAGATCTGCGCGCCTCGTTGGCTGCGATGCGGCGCGCGGCTAAGCTGGCACGCACAACAGCGATTCAGACCGATACGGAAATCATCTTGGTCAAGAATGGCAAGCCGGTGCGGATCACGGCGCAAGAGCTGCGCAAGGAGCAGCATGGCGCAATGCCATCAGGAACGGCGCCCTGGAGAGAATAAGTGTCCCTGCCCGGCCCCCTTCAGCGCCAGCGCAATCAGCAAGTTGCAGGTGGCGGGGCCACATAAAGCAAGTAATCCGTCGCGCACGGCAGACCGTTGTTCAGGCTCGGCGTGAAAAACAGCCACAGGCTCGTAACGAGGCAGCCGTCCGGCGCCAGCCCCCCGAAGATCACATATCGGTCCTGGCGCTCCAGATCTCGGATGAAATCCCAGTAAACAGCCATGGGTTTCCCGGGGCGTATTTCGGCCAGGGCACGCAAGCGCTGCGGCTCCAACTCATCGACAGCGGAGTCCAAGCAGTCCGCCCTGAACCATCCCATTCTTCCGCCGCAGGCGGATCTGTGGTCACGCGCAGGTGCGCCCGGCGCTGCGCATCACGGCATGGATGGCATCGCCCAGCAGCCCCTTCAGCGCCGGCGCAGGATGTGGATGAACTCCGCGCCCTCGGTGCTTTGCGCCACCAGCTCGTTGCCGGTCTGCTTGGCAAAGGCCTGGAAGTCGCGCATCGAACCGGTGTCGGTGGCCACCACCTTGAGCAGCTGGCCGCTTTGCATCTCGGCCAGGGCCTTCTTGGCCTTGAGTATCGGCAGCGGGCAGTTCAGGCCGCGCGTGTCTATTTCCTTGTCTACTTCCATGTCGCTTCAGTTGTTCAGGCCCAGGCCCGCGCGGCGCGCGGCGTTTTCCTCGGCGGTGAAGAATACCGGCTCGTGGCCACGGCTCTTGAGCCAGTCGGCCAGCGCATAGCCGGTGCCGGCTGGCCAGCACTTGAGCTCGTGCAGGTCGTAGAGCCGGTAGTCCAGCAGCTCGGGCGAGAGCTTGACTTCGCCTCGCGCCACCACATGGTAGGCGATGATGACCTGGTTCATGCGCACGAACTCGTAGGCGCCGACGATGTCGCACGAGAGCACGTCGAGATTGGTTTCTTCCTTGACCTCGCGGGCCACGCCCTCGGTGGGCGATTCACCCGCTTCCATGAAGCCGGTGATCAGCGCGAACATGGTCGGCGGCCAGGCCGCATTGCGCGCCAGCAGCACCTTGCCGTCGATCTCGACGATCGCCGCCAGCACCGGGGTCGGGTTGTTCCAGTGCGTCCATCCGCAGGCCGGGCAGCGCAGGCGGTCGACGTCGCCGCCGTCCTCGGGCATCGCTATCCAGGCCAGTGGCGTGGCGCAGTTGGTGCAGAACTGGGTTTCATAGTGCATGGGGCTTACCTGGTTATGGCTCAGAGCGGGAATACGCCAGTGGAGAGATAGCGGTCGCCCCGGTCGCAGACCACGAATGCGATGGTGGCGTTGCGCTCGCGGCGCGCGATCTCCTGCGCGACAAAGCAGGCGCCAGCGGCGGAGATGCCGGCGAAGATGCCTTCTTCGCGCGCCAGGCGGCGGCACATGTCCTCGGCGTCGCCCTGGCTCACGTAGACCAGTTCGTCGACCAGCGACGGCTCGTAGATCTTGGGCAGGTATTCCTCGGGCCACTTGCGGATGCCCGGAATGCGCGAGCCTTCGGTGGGCTGGGCGCCGACGATCCGCACCGCCGGGTTCTTCTCCTTCAGGAAGCGCGCCACGCCGGTGATGGTGCCGGTGGTGCCCATGGCGCTCACGAAGTGGGTGATCTCTCCACCCGTCTGCGCCCACAGCTCGGGGCCGGTGGTTTCGTAGTGGATGCGCGGATTGTCGGGGTTAGCGAACTGGTCGAGCACCTTGCCCTTGCCATCGGCCACCATCTTGTCGGCCAGGTCGCGCGCGTATTCCATACCGCCGCTCTTGGGCGTGAGGATCAGCTCGGCGCCGTAGGCCTTCATGGTCTGGGCGCGCTCGATCGACAGGTCCTCGGGCATGATCAGCACCATGCGGTAGCCCTTGATGGCGGCGGCCATCGCCAGCGCGATGCCGGTGTTGCCCGAGGTGGCCTCGATCAGCGTGTCGCCGGGCTTGATCTCGCCGCGCTCTTCGGCGCGGGCGATCATCGACAGCGCCGGCCGGTCCTTGACCGAGCCCGCGGGGTTGTTGCCCTCGAGCTTGGCCAGCACCACGTTGCCGTTGGCCGAGTTGTATTCGGCGCCGATGCGCTGCAGCGCCACCAGGGGTGTGTTGCCGATGGTGTCGGCGATGTGCGGGTAGTTTTTCATGCGGTGTTTTGTGCCATAATCCGCGGCTGCGAGATACACAGCCCGGGTGGTGAAATTGGTAGACGCAGGGGACTCAAAATCCCCCGCCGCAAGGCGTGCCGGTTCGATTCCGGCCCCGGGCACCAAAGTTGCAAATCCCCTTAAGCTTCAATGGCTTAAGGGGATTTTTCTTTGTCTGTTTGCGGGGCATCATGGCGATGAATCAGCAGCCGGGAATCGAATCGTAGGCGCAAAAAGTGGTAGCGCCACATTCTAGCCACAGCCCAAGCCCTTGATGGTTGCATGTTTGACAGCCGGGAAAGCCGCCCGCCTTCCCCGATGCGGATCTCTGCCCGCATTCGTAGGGCAGGGCCGAATGCCGTGCAGCAAGGCCTGCTGGGCAGCAGGCCTTGGCTTCGTCGCAGATGCGGGCTGTCCAGCGCCACCAGTGCGCCCAACCTATCCCATGCGGATCACACGGCTCAGCCTTGGCCCCGCTTGCGCCGCCAGCCCAGCAAGCCCAACGCCGCACTCAATACCAGCAAACCCCAGGAAGTCAACGCAGGGACCGCGTGGGTATTGCCTGCAGGAGGTGCGGCGGTATAGGTTGGAGCAACCGCCGCAGCGCAGCCGGTAGTGGCCGCGCATACACCGCCAGTGCCCGGGCTCACCGTGGCAGTATTGTCCAGCGTGGCCTGGCCCGTCACCGTGCCGGTCAGCGTAAAGGTCAGGCTCGACTGACCTGGCAGATCAAAGGTCTTGGGCATGGGGCCCGCAGGGCTGGGGCAAGCCGCAGTGCCAGTGGCGGAGCACGCCCAGACCGGATTGCTGATACCGGCCGGTACCGGATCGGCCAAAGTTACGCCGGAAGCATCGACCGAGCCCATGCTCGTCACGGTCACCGTGTAGGTCGCGGTCTGCCCGGGTTCATAGTGGGTCTTGTCCGATGTCTTGGTGATGCTGATAGGAGACGAGTCGCAAATGGACTGCCCGCTCAAGTGGGCGCGAGCTAGAAAACCCGCCGCCCAGCCGGTATCGCTGGTGGTGAATACCAGGGTATTGGTACCAGCCACCCAACCCGAGGTGAAATTGGCATGAACCCCTCCTGCGAATCCGGCCTGTGTGAACGGCGACTGTTGCGCGCCATTCACAAACGCCGCCACCACTACATCATCGCCCATGTATTCAAAATCGAGCGCAACGGTGGACGGCGGCACCTCAGGCGCCAGATTGAACTGGACCCGGTAATGGTTATAGGCAGGAATGGGACTGGGGTTGGGACGCGGCCACCAATTGCCCGCATACGATTGGTTCAAGGTACCGCTGGTCGAGCGCTGCCCAGGGCTCAGCCACTGCGCATCGGCAAATGTCGACCAGCTAGGATCCACCGTTCCGGTGGTCATGGCTTGCACCCACGCCGCGGCATCTGATGGCGGCTGGAGTGGTGTGGTGGTGTACTCCTGGTACTGGCTCCAGATCGGGTCAGCCGCGTTGAGGCCCAGCACGGTCCCGCCGGGCCGTGTCACCCCGGTGTTCAGTAGCGCAGTCGGACTGCTGCATGACAAGGTGGGGATAGTGGTCTGCGCCCATAGGGGAGAGGCAAGTACCACTCCAAGGAGAACGGCACACTGTTTTTTCATGGGCAAGTCCTAGAGTTTTTTTATTCTAGATGTCAATAAAAGAATCTCAATGTGAAGAATATTGAATAACATGAACGACCTTCACAGAGTGTTCCGTTTCCAGCCAAGATACCTGCGGCCGTACCATGGCGAGCCCCGCTTCACCGCTACCGGCTTGATTGGCGAGCGCGTGCACGTGATGGTCTTCAATCTGCGCGAGACCTCAGTTCGCATCATCAGCCTGCGCAGGGCAAACCGCCGCGAGGTGAAGGACTATGCAAATCACATCCAAGACTGGGCGAAAGCTGATCCTGCCTACCGAGGCAGAAGATCGGGCGATCGACAAAGGGATCGCCTCGGACCTGGACACGCCGGAATTGACCCAAGTGTTCTTCGCAAACGCCCGCCCTGCATCGGAGGTACTTGGGGCAGCCACCGTGTCCGCACTCAAGCGCGGACGTGGCAGGCCCATAGGCAGCGTTGCGGAGCAAACAAAGGGCAAGGTGAATCTTCGCCTCGATGCAGATGTTCTGCATGCACTGCGCGCAACCGGGCGCGGTTGGCAAACCAGGGTGAATGACTTGCTGCGAGCCGACATCGAGGCCGGCCGGCTGAAGAATCTCACCTAGGGCCTGTTCACACAAAGCACGGGGATCGCGTTGAGTCCTCTTGGGAGGGGCTGCAAGGCGCTGGCCCGCAGCAAGGTAGGTACCTTGCAAGTGGCACGCATAGTGGGACAGCAACGCAGCAGACCGCCCAAGAGGGCTCAACCCTTCGGGCAAGTGCGGCAGGGCCGCCACTGCGTCGTTACGCTTCTTGTGCGGGTGGGCACACGCACGGCGTCGCGTGCCTAGCATTGACAGCCCTGTCGGGCTTGCGCGACCCCGTATTTGTGTGAACAGGCCCTAAGCACTACCCCTATCCAAGGTGTTGCACCTGTTGCAAGCGCCCATGGCGCTGGTGAAAGTTGAGCGTCGAGGGTTTGGCGTTGAGCGTGCAAGCCGCAAAACGCTCAACGCCAAACGCGCAACCTCTTGGGCCAACGCACGCAACGCCATGCGCAGCGCCATCCACGCCGCCGCCAATCACCACCTTTTGCTATAAAAAAAGAGATTTTTACCAAAAACAAGCACTGCGCTCACGCACAATAGGGCGGCATCGCAGGCCTTGCAAGGAGGCCTGCCGCATTGTGTTTTCGCGTGATCCGTATCCATGGCAAGCAGGCCCTCGTCCAAGTCGTCCCCGAAATCCGCTTCCAGCAAGAAATCATCCACCAGCGCCCTGGGCGCGCGCCTGGGGCGCGCCGCCACGCACAAGCTGGCCACCTTTGTCTATGGCGCGCTGCTGGGCGCGGGCCTGCTGTCGGGCACGGCCGACCGCCTGCAGGACTGGTGGCAGCGGCAGACCGCGCCAGTCTTGCAGTCGCTCGAAAAGCTCTGGCAGGCCGCCGGCAAGGGCAAGGGCCTGCCCGGGCGCGCCGATGCACCGCCGCCGATGCCGGGCGCCAAGGCGCACGCAACGGCCGCGGGGCCCGCCTCGCCCGATTTCCGCCAGTGCGCCCAGCAGTTTCCCGGCGGCCAGCCGCTGCGCCTGGCCGACGTGGGCAGCGCCTGGCAGGCCAGCGCGCTGTGCTCCGACGGTTTTGCCGTGCTGTACTCGGGCCTGAGCAAGACGCCGATGGTGGTGGTGGAGCGGCTCAACCGCAGCCGGCTCGATGCGGCCGGCAGCCAGCAGCGCACCGATTTCTTCTATGCCGATGCTCGGCTGCGCTCGGCCCACAAGGCCGAGCTGAGCGACTACGAGAGCAGCGGCTACGACCGCGGCCACATGGCGCCCGCAGCCGACCAGAACACGCCCAGCGCCATGGCGCAGTCGTTCGCGCTGTCGAACATGGTGCCGCAGGATGCCACGCAGAACCGCACCGTCTGGGCCAAGCTGGAGTCGGATGTGCGCAAGTACGCCCGCCGCGCCCAGGGCAACGTCTATGTCTACACCGGTCCGCTGCACGAGGGCGCGCTGCGCACCATCGGCAGGAGCCGCGTGTGGGTGCCCAGCCATATCTTCAAGCTGGTGTATGACGAGCAGCAGCGCCGCGCCTGGGGCTGGGTGCTGCCCAACGATGCCGGCGCCCAGCTTGGCAAGCCGCTGGACTATGCGGCTTTCGTCAAGCGCAGCGGCTGGAATCTGCTGCCGCAGCTGCAGCCTTCACTCTGAGCCAAAAAGCCCGTCTTCGTCGAGCAGCGCATAGGCGATCCCGGGGTGCTGGGCCATGGCTTTCTTGATGGCTTCGGGGATGGCCTGGCGGGTCTTGCGGCACAGGCCGGGCTGCTCGTGCACCAGGATCGCGATGCCGCGCAGGCTGCGCACCTCGTGCGGGCTCATGCGGATGCTCAGGCGCACGCCGAGCTGCTCGTGCAGGCGCTGCTCCAGGTGGCGCAGCTCGGCCAGGCTGGAGATGCTCTCCAGGCGCTGCAGCAGGCGTTTTTCCTCCTCGCGCGTGAGCCGCAGTATGCGCGTGTCGCCCCCGGGCGCGGCGAGCAGCGCCTCGCGCTCGCAGACGCAGGCGCCGGGCGGGCATTCGGTGCGAATGGGAAAGGGCGGAGCTGGCAAGGCGGACATGGGTAGTCCCATTCTAAGAAGCTGCGCAAATCCCTGCCATCGACAGCCATGGGTCTGCCTGGCCCGGCTGTCAGGGCGAATTCGATGGAGACGACGCGGGATCCAGCTTTCTCCTGAGCAGGTGCCTGAAATCCACGCACGCCTGCTTGGGTGCGAGTACCGAGTTCCAGACGACCACCAGCGGGTCGATAGCCGCGGCAAGCGGGAAGTCGAGCACCCGCAGCAGCCGATCCGCCTCCAGCCTTCGGGCGAGCCGCTGGGGAAGCACGGCCAGCATGTCTGAGCTGCGCAGCAGCGATGTCGTCATGGCGGTGTCGCTCGCCCGCACGAACCGGGTCGGTGCGGGGATCTCCGCGGTTTTGAATGCCTCCATGAGGTGATGTTCCATGCGAGTTCCTGGAGCCGGTACACACCAATCCTGCGCCGATATTTCCTCTGCGCCAATACGCCTGAGCTTGAGTAGTGGATGCGTCCGGCTCGCCACGATCAGGATGGGCTGGCTGGGCACGATCTGCTCCCAGCTCAGGCCAGCGCGCCACAGCCTGGCATCGCTGTAGGAGAACAGCAGGTCGAGCTCACCCGCAACGAGCTGCTCGACCAGCATGTCTAGCACGCCCTCCACTATGGAGAATTCCAGCAGGGGGCGTTGCCGCCGGAATTCCTGTATCGCAGCGGCAATTTCCCCGTGCGCGGAGGAGGCCCTGAACGCGAGACTGATCTTCCCCACGTGGCCCGTGCGGGTTGCATCGGCCAACTCCGCCATCCGTTGAGCCTGGCCCAGCACCAGCCTTGCCGATTGCAGAACCACGCTGCCGAAGTGCGTTGGCTGCATGCCCTGGGGACCTCGTTCGAACACGGAACTGCCCAATATGTCTTCCGCCTCCGATAAGGTCTTGGAAATTGCGGCAGGGCTGACATGCATGGCGAGCGCGACGCTCGCGGAGGAGGCGCGCTCGCCAATGGCGTGCAGCACCCGAAGGTGGCGCAGCTTCAATCGAGAAAGAATCGGGTGAAACTGTGGAGCGGAAGAAGGCATCGCAGGGTCTGTACAGAACGAATTTACCAATAGGTTAATTCATCTGGAAAACATTTCACTTTTCTTAACGCATTCCTATTCCTATAGTGCAGCCGACACCTGCCTCAGGAGAGATTTGATGCGCTTTGTGATTGCCTTGATGCGGCACGAGACGAATACGTTCGCGCCAGCCAAAACACCTCTGACTTCGTTCAACCGTGGCTCGGACAACGACAACCCGCTTTATGGCGAAAAGGCGCTGCGTGCCTGCGCCGGAACGAACAATGCGGCCGCGGCGTTCATCGACCTGGCCCTGCGGCAGGGCGATGAAGTTGCCATGCCCATCATGGCGAATGCCGTGCCCAGCGGCATCGTGACGGCACAGGCCTTCGAGTACATGTGCTCTCAAATACTGGCCTCCATAGCGCAGGGTTGCGATGCCGTGCTGCTGGACCTGCATGGCGCCATGGTGACCGAGGAATTCGACGATGCCGAAGGCGAGCTGCTTCGCCGCATCCGAACACAATCCCCGGGCATTCCGATCGCCGTGGCATTGGACCTGCATGCGAATTTCAGCGACGCGATGATCGACAACGCCACGGTCATCACCGGCTACCGGACCTACCCACACATCGACATCTATGAAACCGGCGAGCGCGCCGCACGCACACTGATGGCAGCCATGCGGGGCGACGTCAAGCCTGTACTGCTGCGACGCACCCTACCCATGCTGACCCACACGCTGCGGCAATCCACCCGCGAAGAGCCCATGCAGTCAATCATGGCACGCGTGGTTGCCGCAGAACGCAACGGCGAAGTGCTCAATGCATCGCTGTTCGGAGGCTTTCCCATGGCCGACATCCCCCACGTCGGCATGAGCGTGGTCATCGTAGCAGATGCAGCGAAGCAGCAATCCGCCCGGCGACTGCTCGACGAGCTTTCGGGGATGGCCTGGTCCCGGCGCCACGAGTTCATCGCCGAACTGGAGCCCATGGAAAAGTCCATCGCCCATGCAAAGTCCCTCGATCAGTACCCTGTCGTTCTGGTTGACCATGGAGACAACTGCGCTTCAGGCGGCACGACCGATCAAATGGAAGTGCTTGCCGAAGCACTTGCACAAGGCCTGGAAAACATGGTCGCCGGCCCGTTCTGCGACCCGCAGGCAGTTGGGCAAATCATTGCAGCCGGCGTCGGCAACATGCTCACGCTGGACGTGGGCGGGCGGGTCGACGTTCCTGCGCTGGGCAGCAAGGGGAGTCCGCTGCGGCTCACAGGGAAAGTCAAATGCATCAGCGACGGCAGCTACGTCGTGACCGGTCCCATGTTCACCGGGGTACGAATGTCGCTTGGCCGCAGTGCAGTGCTCGAAATCGGCTGCAACCTCATCGTGGTATGCGAGAAGCCGCAGGAGCCCTTCGACCTCGGGATCTACACCCATCTGGGCATCGATCCCTCGCGGATGCAATACATCCTGTTGAAGTCCCGCCAGCATTTCCGTGCAGCGTTCGAACCCATTGCCGCGCACCTCGTATGGGTGGCAGGCCCAGGCGTATGCAGCTCGGACTACAGCCGCTTCACATTCAGAAACCTCCGCCGCCCCATCTTCCCGCTGGATACGGATGCCAGCCTGGAGCAAGCGATCACCAACTGAGTTTGAAAACGGTATTCAAGGAGACGATCATGACATTCACATCCCGTCAATGCACCAGAATCCTCTTGGCCTGCATGGCAGCGGTATTGCCACTGCTGGCCGGTGCACAGGGAGGCGATGCGCCCACTCGGCTAGTGGTTGCCTTTGCTGCGGGAGGCGCCAACGACATCATGGCGCGTGCGCTGGCTGACAAGCTGCGCGTGTCCCTGAATGAGCCAGTAGTGGTCGAGAACCGGACCGGCGCAGGTGGTATCGTGGCGACCGACAGCGTCAGGCGCGCCCCCAAGGACGGCAAGACAATTCTGATCTCGTCGGCACCGCCATTTGTCATGTACCCATGGACGTACAGGCAGCTGCCCTACAACGCCGAGACCGACTTCACCGCGGTTGCCCACCTGGCCGACATACCGCTGGCGGCGTTCACGCGCTCGGACAGTCCCTACCAGAATGT
This sequence comes from Comamonas sp. FG99, assembly GCF_057808605.1. NCBI lineage: Bacteria > Pseudomonadati > Pseudomonadota > Betaproteobacteria > Burkholderiales > Comamonadaceae > Comamonas > Comamonas sp. FG99. The sequence goes on along the minus strand of NZ_JBMDII010000063.1, from coordinate 7,235 downwards.
GCCGCAGTATCTGGACTGGGCGAAGGACAAGCCAGCGTCCCAGGGCATTGGCCTGGTAGGAATGGGTGGCTCCATGCATTTCGGCATTGCGGAAATGGGCCAGGCGCTGAATCAGAAGTACTTTCCGGTGCCCTATCGAGGGGGAGCGGCCATCATTACCGACGTGGTTGGCGGCAACCTGCCGTTGGGCATGGATGCCGCCGCGACGGCGTTCGAGATGACCAGGAATGGCAAAACGCGCTTTATCGGCGTCACCGGTACGAAGCGATCCGCCATCCTGCCAGATGTTCCGACTTTCAAGGAACAAGGAGTTGCCGCGTTTGACAATGCGTCTGCGTGGTATATCGCATTCGTTCCTGCAGGTACGCCAGCAGCCAAAGTGGCGCAGCTTGAAGCAGCGCTGATGGCTGCGGCAAAAGAAGCAGATGTGCAGAAGCGGATGGCGAATATCGGTGTCTTGATGACGGGCCTCCCGGGCAAGGAAGCGTCGAAACTGGTTGAATCTCAAAGAGCCTATTGGAAGCCGATCATCGAAAAATCAGGCTTCAAGGCAGATCAATGATCCCTGAAGGAGCAAGCGGCATGCCTGCCTGTTGCTCTTATTTTTGCTCCAGCCACGGCGCGTGCCAGCCACCGCCGATCTGCTGCACCAGGTTGGCCGCGGCGATCTGCTGGTTCATCTGCAGCTGCAGCAGCGAGCGCCGGGCGTTGAGCGCGGTGATCTGGGCGGTGACCACGTCGGTGTATTGCACGATGCCTTCCTTGTAGCGGTTGAGCATTTGCTGCTCCACCTTGTCGGCGGCATCCAGCGCCTGCTGCAGCTGCGGCTGCTGCGCGCGCAGCGCGTCGACCTGGCCAAGCGCGTCCTCGACGGCCTGGAACGCCGCCAGCACGGTCTGGCGGTAGACGGCTGTTTTCTGCGCATGCGCCGCGCGCGCCGCGTCGACCTGGGCCGTGGTGGCGCCGCCGTTGAACAGGGTCTGCGCCACCGAGGCGCCCAGCGACCACAGCCAGCCCGAGGCGCTGAACAAATCGCCCAGGTTGCTGCCCGAGCGGCCCAGCGAACCGCTGAGCGAGAGGCTGGGGTAGTAGGCCGCGCGCGCCACACCGATCTGCGCGTTGGCCGCTGCCACGGCGCGTTCGGCCGAGGCGATGTCGGGGCGGCGCTCCAACAGCGTGGAGGGCAGCACCGCGGGCACCTGCGGCACCGTGACCGCCCAGGGCGTGGCTGGCAGCGAGAACTGCGCTGGCGCCTGGCCGGTGAGCATGGCGATCGCGTGCTCGTAGGTGCGGCGCGTCTGGCGCATGGCTTCGAGGCTGGCCCGGGTGCTGGCCAGCTGGGTCTGGGCCTGCAGCAGGTCGGTCTTGGCGGCGATGCCCGAGTCGTAGCGGTTCTGGGTGATCTGCAGGCTGCGCTGGTAGCCTTCCACGGTTTGCGCCAACACGCCCAGCTCGGCATCGGCCTCGCGCAGCTTGAAGTAGTTCTGCACCAGGGTGCCGACGGCGGACAGGCGCGCGGCAGCCAGGTCGGCCTCGCTGGCCTGGGCGCTGCGCGTGGCGCTGTTCACGCCCTCGCGCAGCCGGCCCCAGAGGTCGGCATCCCACGCGGCGTTGAGGCCGAGCGAGGTGCTGTTGCCCCTGGCGCCGGCGGACTCGGAGCCGCCCTGGTGGCTCGCGCCCACCGACAGGCCGAGCGAGGGCAGTTGCCCGCCGGTCTGCACCCGCACCAGCGCGCGCGCCTGGTCCACCGCGGCCACGGCGGCGGCGATGTTCTGGTTGGAGATCTGCACCTGCTGCGCCAGGCCGTTGAGCGTGGCGTCGCCAAACAGCTCCCACCAGGCGCCGCGGTCGATCGCATCGGCCGGCTGGGCCGCATTCCACGAGGCGCCCGCCTCCTTGAAGCTGGCCGGCAGCTCGAGCGCCGGCGCCTGGTAGGGCGGCGCCACCGAGCAGGCGGCCAACAGCCCGGCGCAGGCCAGCGCGGCGCATAGCACGGCGCGCTGTGCCCGCAGAGAAGTCATTTGCTGGTTTTTCTTCATGTCGTCAATCCCTCGCTGGCGCGGCTCAGCCTATGCTCGTTGGGCGAACGCCGGCGCATCTTGTCCATCAGCACATAGACCACCGGCGTGGTCAGCAGCGTCAGCAGCTGGCTGGCCAGCAGGCCGCCGATGATGGCCACGCCCAGCGGCTGGCGCAGCTCGGAGCCCTGGCCGAAGCCTATGGCCAGCGGCAGCGCGCCCAGGGCCGCGGCCAACGTGGTCATCAGGATGGGGCGAAAGCGCAGCACGCAGGCCTCGCGCACCGCCTCGGTGGCGCTGAGGCCGCGGGCGCGCTCGGCTTCGAGCGCGAAATCGATGATCAAGATTGCATTCTTCTTGACGATGCCGATCAAGAGGAACACGCCGATCAGCGCGATGATGGTGAACTGCATCTTGAACAGCAGCAGCGCCAGCACCGCGCCCACGCCGGCCGAGGGCAGCGTGGTGAGCACGGTGACCGGGTGCACCAGGCTTTCATACAGCACGCCGAGCACGATGTAGATCACCACGATGGCCGCCAGGATCAGGTAGAACTGCTGGTTCTGCGACTGCTGGAAGCTCAGCGCCGTGCCCTGGAAGCTGCCGCGCACGTTGATGGGCATGGCGATGTCGGCCTCGGCCCGCGCGATCACCTCGCGCGCCTGGCCCAGCGACACGCCTTCGTCGAGGTTGAACGAGATGGTGGTCGCCAGCTCGCCGCCCTGGTGGTTGACCGAGGTGGCCGCGGCGCGCTCGCGCACGGTGGCAAAGGCGGACAGCGGCACCATGGTGGTGGCCGCGGTGCTGATGACCTGGCCGGTGGACGAGTTCTTCAGCCCCGGATTGGCCGCGGTGCCCACGGTGCCGGCGAGGTTGGCGGGCACGTAGATGTCGGCCAGCGCCGGCGGGCCGCGGGTGTACTCGGGCGCCCATTCCATGATGACGGAGTACTGGTTCAGGTCGCTGTAGATGGTGGCCACCGAGCGCTGGCCGAAGGCGTTGTACAGCGCGTTGTCGATCGCGGTGGTCGATACGCCCAGCCGCGCCGCGGCCTGTTTGTCGACCTCCACGTAGGTCTCCACGCCGTTGTCCTGCTGGTCGGTGTCCACGTCTTGCAGCAGCGGCTCGCTTTGCAGGCGCTCGGCCAGGCGCATGGCCCATTTCTTCAGGTCGGCGGTGTTGTCGCTCTTGAGCGTGTACTGGTAGGTGGAGTTGGACGAGCGCCCGCCCATGCGCAGATCCTGCACCGGGTTGAGGAACACCCGCAGTCCGACGATCTGCGCGAGCTGGGGCCTGAGGCGCGCCACCACTTCCAGCGTGCTCACGCTGCGCTGGCTGACCGGCTTGAGGTTGATGAAGGCAAAGCCGCCGCCCGAGCGGCTGCCGCCGGAAAAGCCCACCACCGTGTCCACCGCCGGGTCGTTCTGCACGATGGCCAGCGCCTCCTTGAGCTTGCCGGACATGGCGGTGGACGAGATGCTCTGGTCCGCCCGCATGCCGACCACGAGCTGGCCGTTGTCCTGCTGCGGAAAAAAGCCCTTGGGAATGTGCACGAACAGGTAAACGTTGAGCGCCACCACCGCCAGCAGCACGGCCATCACCACCGCCTTGCTGTGCAGGGCCCAGTCCAGGCTGGCTTCGTAGACGCGCAGCATCCAGTCGAAGCTGGCTTCGAGCGCGCGCGCCATGCGGCCCCGCGGACGCTCTTGGGCCGCCCGGGCATCCTCGCTGCGCAGGAACCAGGCGCAGAGCATGGGCGTGGTGGTGAGCGAGATGACCAGCGAGATCAGCACCGAGGCCGACAGCGTGACCGCGAACTCCTTGAACAGCCGCCCCACCTGCCCGTCCATGAACAGCAGCGGTATGAACACCGCCACCAGCGACAAGCTGATCGACAGCACGGTGAAGCCCACCTCGCGCGCGCCCAGCAGCGCGGCGGCCATCTTGTCCATGCCTTGCTCGATGTGGCGGCTGGTGTTCTCCAGCACCACGATGGCGTCGTCCACCACGAAGCCGGTGGCGACCGTGAGCGCCATCAGGCTCAGGTTGTTGAGGCTGTAGCCCAGCAGGTACATCACGCCGAAGGTGCCCAAGAGCGACACCACCGTGGCCACGGCCGGTATCACCGTGGCGCGCGCCTTGCGGATGAAGGCGCCCACCACCAGCACCACGAGGACGACCGAGATCATCAGCGTGGTTTCGATCTCGCGCAGCGACGAGCGGATGGAGTTGGTGCTGTCCGACGCGACGGAGACCTTCACGTCCTTGGGCAGCTGGGCCTGCAGCTCGGGCAGCAGCGCGCGCACGTTGTCCACGGTGCTGATGATGTTGGCGCCCGGCTGCCGGGTGATCAGCACCAGGATGGCGGGCTGGCCGTTGAACAGGCCCATGGTGTGCACGTCGGCCGCGCCGTCGATCACGCGGGCCACGTCGCCCAGGCGCACGGCCGCATTGTTGCGCCAGGCCACGACCAGGCCGTTGTACCAGGCGGCGCGGCGCTCGGGCGCGGGCGTGTAGATCTGCAGCCGGTTGCCGTCGTTCTCGATCGCGCCCTTGGGCCGGTTGGCGTTGGCGGCCTGGATGGCGGCGCGCACGTCTTCGGTGGAAATGCCGTAGTTGCTCAGCGCCTTGGGCAGCAGCTCGACCCGCACCGCGGGCAGCGAGCCGCCGCCGATCTCCACGTCGCCCACGCCGTCCACCTGCGAGATGCGCTGGCTGACCACGTTGGAGACTTCGTCGTAGATCTCGCCGGGCGAGCGCGAGGGCGAGGTCAGCGCGAGGATGATGACGGGCGAGTCCGACGGGTTGATCTTGCGGTAGGTGGGGTTGGTGCGCAGATTGCCCGGCAGGTCGGTGAGCGAGGCGTTGATCGCCGCCTGCACCTCGCGCGCGGCGCCGTTGATGTTGCGGTTGAGGTCGAACTGCAGCGTCACGCGGGTCGAGCCGGTGGAGCTGCCCGACGTCATCTCGTTGACGCCGGCGATCACCCCCAGGTGCCGCTCCAGCGGCGTGGCCACGCTGGAGGCCATGTTCTGCGGGCTGGCGCCCGAGAGGCTGGCCTGCACCGAGATCACCGGGTAGTCCACCTGCGGCAGCGGCGCCACCGGCAGCACGAAGAAGGCCATGATGCCGGCCAGCGCTATGCCAATGGTGAGCAGCACCGTGGCCACCGGCCGCTCGACGAAGGGGCGCGAGAGGTTCATGCGCGGACCCCGTCGCTGCCGGGCGCCGGATGGCCGCCGCTGGCGCCGCGGCGCAGGCGCTGCCCCATGCGGTCAAACATCAGGTAGATCACCGGCGTGGTGTAGAGCGTGAGCAGCTGGCTCAGCAGCAGCCCGCCGAAGATGGCCAGGCCCAGCGGGCGGCGCAGCTCGGCGCCCTCGCCCCAGCCGAACATCAGCGGCAGCGCGGCGAACAGCGCGGCCAGCGTGGTCATCAATATCGGCCGAAAGCGCAGCAGCGCCGCCTGGTGGATGGCCTCGCGCGGCGGCATGTTCTGCTGGCGCTCGGCATCGATGGCGAAGTCGATCATCATGATCGCGTTCTTCTTGACGATGCCGATCAAGAGGATGATGCCGATGATGCCGATCACCCCCAGGTCGTTGCCGCTGAGCATCAGCGCCAGCAGCGCGCCCACGCCCGCCGACGGCAGCGTGGACAGGATGGTCAGCGGATGGATGTAGCTCTCGTACAGCACGCCCAGCACGATGTAGACGCACACCAGCGCGGCCAGGATCAGCAGCAGCTGGCTGGTCAGCGACTTCTGGTAGGCGCCGGCCGCGCCCAGGAACTCGATGCTCAGCGACTTGGGCATGCCGATGTCCTTGGCCGCCTGCTTGATCGCCTCGACCGAGCGCCCCAGCGAGACGCCGGGCGCGGTGTCGAAGCCCAGCGTGGCCGCCGGGTACTGCGCCACGCGGGTGATTTGCAGCGGCGCCATCTGCTCGCGCACCGTGGCCAGCGCCGACAGCGGCGTGGCCGCCGCGCCGGCGCCCGAAGCGCTGGCGACCGGCAGGTCGCCCAGGGTCTGCACGCTGGACAGCAGCTCCTGCTGCGCCTCCAGGATCACCCGGTACTGGTTGGTCTCGGTGAAGATGGTGGAGACGATGCGCTGGCCGAAGGCGCTGTAGAGCGTGTCGTCGATGCTGCTGGCCGTCACGCCCAGGCGCGAGGCGGTGTCGCGGTTCACGTCGACATAGGCCGACAGGCCCTGGCGCCCGGCGTCGGTGGTGGCATGGCGCACCTCGGGCACGTTCTGCAGCTTGTCCACGAGCTTGCGGCTCCAGTCGTTGACCTCGGCGGTGCTCACGCCGCCCACCGAGAGCCGGTATTCGGTGGGGCCGGATTCGGAGTCGATGGTCAAGTCCTGCACCGGCTGCAGGTAGATGGTCACGCCGGCGACCTGGCTCACCTTGTCGCGCAGGCGCTGCATCACCGCGTCCTGCGGGTCGTGCGGGCGCTTGAGGTTGATGCGCATGCTGCCCATGTTCAGCATGGTGTTGTTGGCCGCGTCCACGCCCACCACCGAGCTGAGCGACTCCACGTCCTTGTCCTGCAATATGGCCTGCGCCGCCTGCTGCTGCAGCACGCTCATGCGGGCGAACGACACCTCTTGCGCGGCCTCGAGCTGGGCTTGCAGCTGGCCGGTGTCCTGCGTGGGAAACAGCCCCTTGGGGATGACGATGTACAGCAGCGCCGTCAGCGCCAGCGTGGCCAGCGCCACCAGCAGCGTCAGGCCCTGGTGGCGCAGCACCCACTGCAGGCTGCCGTCGTAGCGGTGGATCACGCGCTCGAAGCCGCGCTGCACCTTGCCGCCCCAGCCGCGCGCCTGGGCGGCCGGCGGCTCGTGCCTGAGCCAGCGCGCCGACATCATCGGCACCAGCGTGAGCGAGACCACCGCCGAGATCAGGATGGTGATGGCCAGCGTGACCGCGAACTCGCGGAACAGCCGCCCCACCACGTCGCCCATGAACAGCAGCGGGATCAGCACCGCGATCAGCGAGATCGTCAGCGAGATGATGGTGAAGCCGATCTGCGTGGCGCCCTTGATCGCGGCGGCGAACGGCGTCTCGCCCTCCTCGATGTAGCGGGCGATGTTCTCGATCATCACGATCGCATCGTCCACCACGAAGCCGGTGGCGATGGTCAGCGCCATCAGGCTCAGGTTGTTCAGGCTGTAGCCCAGCAGGTACATCACCCCGGCGGTGCCGATCAGCG
>NZ_JBMDII010000062.1:0-17795 GCF_057808605.1 Comamonas sp. FG99 | reverse complement strand
CTGCGCTTCTCGCCACGGCTAGATGGGGGGTGAACCGCCTTTCGGGCCGTCGCTTTGCTCGGCCCCACAAAGCCAGGCCGAGCAAAGCGGTGGCCCGTGTGCTTGGCCCTCCCCATTTGGCTGGTCGCAGCTTCGGCTTGCTAAGTGAACGGCATTACCCCCTCGGGGCAGCGGCCACACGCAGTGGGCAAGCGTGGGGGGTCCTTTTTAAGAGCGCCTGGCGCTTGCCTCATAGAAGGTTCAAATAGAAATCCATCCAAAAACCAATCGGATAAAGCGCTAGCTGCTATCTTTTTTAAAAGAACTTCGCCCCGGCCTTGGGCCGGGGCGAAAGCGGGGCAGCGGTACTGCGCACGGCGGCTCCCGCCGCCTCCGGCCTCACATCTTGTTCGCCAGATCCCACATCGCGTCGACCAGCTTGTCCACGTCGTTCGCGTCGTGCCACAGGTGGGTGGACACGCGCACGCCATAGTGGTCCTTGGGCGCGCCGATCACCGCGAAGTTGGCATTGCGGATGATGAAGTGCTGCGGATAGTCGCTGAGCATGCGCGAGACGAAGGCGTTGGACTTGGCGGAGTCCATGATGTCGTCCTTGTTCTTCTTGTAGAAGGGGTTGAACGAGGTCAGCGCCGACAGCAGCTTGGGATCGTCCTTGGGCGAGTACAGCGAGTCCACGCCCCAGCGCTCGGTGATCCTCTCCTTCAGGTACGAGGCCAGCGTCAGGTCATAGGTCTCGATCTTCTTGCGGCCGATCTCGTCCCACTGCTGGCAGGCCTGCGCCAGGGCCTGGAACATCGGCGTATGGGTGCTACCGCAGGTGGTGACCGAGCCCGCCACGTCGTAGCTCGTGGAGTTGCGGTCGGCCGCGTTGTAGCTGCTGGTGTGCACCGGATACCACTTGGGCAGCGGCAGCGGGTTGGAGGCGCGCACCTTGTTGCGGATGATGAGGATGCCGGTGGAGCCCGGGCCGCACTGCCACTTGTGGCCGGCGCCCGACATGAAGTCCATGCCCAGGTCGGCGTAGTTGTAGGCCATCATGCCGGGCAGGTGGGCGCCGTCGACGATGCTGATCAGGCCATGCTTCTTGACCACGGTCATCAGGTCAGCGATCGGCAGCATGGTGCCGGTCTTGTAGGTGGGTGCGGACCACATCATCGCGCGCACGTTCTTGCCCGCCGCCTTGAGCTCAGTGATGCGCTTGTCGAACAGCTCCACGTAGGTGGCGGCCGTCTGGTTGTTGCCCACCGGCATGGCGATGCGCGAGATCTCGATGCCGTAGCGGTCCTTCGCGATGTTGAGCGGGGTGTCGCCGCCGCCGTGCTCGTGGTTGGTGGTGACGACCACGTCGCCCGCCTTCCAGTCCAGGCCCAGGATGGCATGGCACATGCCGGACGAGGTGTTGGCCGAGAAGGCCAGTTCCTCGGCATCGACGCCGAAGCTGGGCGCCACCGCCTGGCGCAGCGCCAGGTGGTTGGTGTAGCCATTGCCCGATTCGGCCGCCTTCTTGCGGTTTTCGGTGTCGAACACGTCCAGCACCAGCTTGGGCATGGAGCCGGCGGTGCCGATGTTCATGAAGGTCTTGTCCGGGTTGAGCACGAACATGTTCTGCACGTTGCTCCAGAAGGCCTCGTCCTGCATGAGCTGCACGCGCAGCGCGTCGGCCGCCGTCTGCGCATTGCCGCTGCCGCAGGCCGCCACCAGCGGCCCCAGGGCCGTGGCGCCCGCGCCCCAGCCGAGGATGCGCAGGAAATCGCGCCGCTTGGCCGTCCATTTGCTCGTATCGCCCAGGCCTTCGGGCATATCGCAGGCAGGCTGCCCGGCCATCGTCATCGAAGTGGTTTCTTGGTTCATGGTGACTCCATCCAGACAAGCGTTGCTCAACGGCGGCCCACGACGGCCGCGATCTCGATCTTCACGTCGCGCGGCAGGCGCGCGACCTCCACAGTGGCGCGCGCGGGCGCCGCCGACTTGAAGTACTCGCCATAGACCTTGTTCATGGCGGCGAACTCGTTCAAGTCCTTCATGTAGACCGTGGTGGCCAGCACATCCTCGTAGCCCAGGCCCTGCGAGCGCAGCTTGGCGCCGATGAAGTCGAGCACGGCCCGGGTCTGGGCCTCGATGGTGGTGCCGTTCACCGCGTTGCCGGCGGCATTGAGCGGCAGCACTCCCGAGAAATAGATGGTGTTGCCGTGCGCCACCATCTGCGAATACGGCCCGATCGCCGGATAGATCTGCGTGGTGGACAGCACCTCGCGCTTGCCCGGCGCGGCACATCCGGCCAGCCCCGCCGCCAGCACGCCCGTGCCGCACAAGACCGCCAACCGGCGCATATTCACTCGAATACCCATGGAATACCTCCCCAAGACTTGAAAACCGCGCACCTGCTCGGGCATATCCATGCCCTGGCATTTTCAGGACCTTGTGCGCGCCCGCTTCGGATATTGAAATCAATCAGAATCAAACATCCGATAATCGGTCCATGGGAGAAATTCTATGCAGCCGGATTAGCTGGCGATAATCATTTTTTCCCTTACGCAGCACTACGCAGAAATGGCATCTACGTATTGCCACGTAAGTTTTTCCCTGAGCCAGGCCGAAGAAATTGCGATAAATTGCAACAAGCATTTTGTGTGGCATGGAATTTGCGCTATCGTGCACCCCGAAGGAGGAGCAACAATACTTCACAGAAGCCTACTCGGATGGAGGCCGCGCTTATAACCAGTTCGTGCCCTGAAATCTATCATGCACTGCACCATATTGAAGCCTGAAATTTCAATTGGCACCATTTTCGCCAAAACAGTTCCATGCAGCCCATGCAAACGTTTGCCGCCTGTATTCTTGCCTACGGTTCATGCGGTATCCTGTCGCGCTCCGGACTGGCCTGCTGCTGCGGCATGCATTAAAAACCAGCCCTATCATTCCTTGTAGCCCTATATGCAACTCCGCCTCAAGCTGATGTTTCTGTGCGTCATTCCGGTGCTGCTGGCGCTGGGCCTGGTGGCGATCACGGTGCAAAAGCAGACGCTGGAGCTTGCCCGGCAGGAGCGCGTGCTGGTCGAGTCGGCCTACCTGAGCAGCAAGGAAACCGAGCTGCGCCACTATGTGCAGCTGGCCCACAGCGCGCTGACCCGCATCATGAGCAACGGCGAGGACACCGCGCTGCAGCAGCGCCAGGCGCTGTCCATGCTGGCCCGGATGCAGTTCGGCAAGGATGGCTATTTCTTCGTCTACGACCGCGACGGCAATATCCTGCTCAACGAACAGCAGATGGGCCTGTCGGGCGTGGACCTGTGCGACCCCAACAGCCCCACGGGCGCGGTGCCGGCCAAGCTCATCCTCGACAAGGCCAGGAGCGGCGGCGGCCTGGTGCGCTACGACTGGCAGAAGCCCTCGTCGCAGGCGGTCGCTCCCAAGCTGGGCTATGTCAGCCTGGTGCCCTACTGGGGCTGGTCGGTAGGCACCGGCCTGTACCTGGACGATGTGCAGGACGCGCTGCGCAAGATCGACGAGCAGGCCCAGCAGAACATCGCCGCCACGCGCTGGCGCATCTACGCGATCGCGGCGCTGTGCATGGTGCTGATCGGTGCCGCCGGCATGGCGCTCAACCTCAGCGACCACCGCGTCTCCAGCACCAAGCTGCGCCGCCTGGCGCAGCGCGTGGTCCATTCGCAGGAGGAGGAGCGGGTACGCGTGGCACGCGAGCTGCACGACGGCGTGGTACAGGTGCTGGTGTCCTCCAAATTCCTGCTGGAGACCGCCCAGTCGCAATGGCAGCGGCACTCCCCGCAGCATTCACAGCAGCACTCGCAACCGCCAGCGCAGGCCGTGCCGCGCCACGCGCTCGACCAGGGGCTGGAGCGCCTGAACCATGCGCTGCTCGAAATCCGCCGCGTCTCCCATGCGCTGCGCCCCGCGCTGCTCGACGACCTGGGGCTGACCGCGGCGCTCGCGCTGATGAGCGAGCAGGTCTGCGCCCAGGGCGGCATCAGCATGCATTTCAGCACCCACGGCCAGGTGCGGCAGCTGCCCACCAGCCACGGCACCGCGCTGTTCCGCGTGGTGCAGGAGGCGGTGAACAATGCGCAGGCCCATGCCCGGGCCTCGCGCATCGACGTGGCGCTGCATTTCCACCGCCGCTGCGTTCTGCTGGAGGTGCGCGACGACGGCCAGGGGTTCGACCTGCGCCGCGTGCAACGCGACGGCCAGGGCGGCATCGGCCTGCGCAACATGCGCGAGCGCATCGAGGGCCTGGGCGGGCGCTTTGCGCTCAGCTCCAACCGCCACGGCACCCGCATCGTCGCCGTGCTGAACCTGGCGCCCGATATGGCGGCCGATGCCCCGGCCGCAACACCCCCACTCCAACCCGCCCCCAGCGCACCATGATGACCTCTACGATCCGGATTCTCCTGGTGGACGACCACCCCTTCGTGCGCGACGGCGTGCGCATGCGGCTGGAGGCGACCGAGCACATCCGCGTCGCCGGCGAGGCCGGCAGCGTCGCCGAGGCGCTGCCGATGGCGCAGCTGCTGGAGCCCGACATCGTGATCACCGACATCCGCATGCCGGGCGCCAGCGGCATCCACCTCGCAGCCCAGTTCCGCGAGCAGTTTCCGCAGGTGCGGGTGCTGGTGCTGTCGATGCACGAAGACCCGGAATACGTGCGCCGCGCCCTGTCGCTGGGCGCCCAGGGCTATGTGCTCAAGGACGCGCCCGCGCAGTGCCTGATCGAGGCCATCGACACCGTGTACGGCGGCGGCCGCTACTTCAGCCCCGGCATCGAGCACCTGCTCGCGGACATGCTGCCCGAGCCCTCGTCCGGCAAGCGCCTCACCCCGCGCGAGGCCGGCGTGCTGCAATGGGTGTCGCAGGGCCACTCGAACAAGCAGATCGCACAGCTGATGGGCATGTCGGTGCGCACCGTGGAGACCCACCGCCTGCACCTGCGCCGCAAGCTCGGCATCGAGGGCCAGGCCGCGCTGGTGAAGTACGCGGTAGCCCATGCCGACCTGGTGCACGACCCCAGGCAAGCTTGAGCGCTGGCGTTGAGCGCCAGCCTAACCCCGGTCTTCACGCAAAACGCTCAACGCACAATCCTCAGCCTCTTCAATGCGCATGCCCGTGGTGCGCCAGGCCGCTCACCAGCATTACCACCACCATGCCCAGCACCAGCGACAGCACCTGCTGCACGGTCTGGCTCATGGTCAGCCGGCGCTGCAGCTGCGGTATCAGGTCGGCCAGCGCCACGTAGATGAAGCTGCTGGACGCCACCACCAGGAAATACGGCAGCACGCCTTCGAGCGACTGCACCAGGAAATAGCCCGCCACGCCGCCTAGCGCGGTCACCGCGCCCGCCAGCGACAGCTTGAGCAGCGCAGCGCCGCGCCCCCGGCCCAGCACCACCAGGTCGCCCATGTGGTGCGGCACCTCGTGCGCCAGCACCGACAGCGCCGCGACCGCGCCCAGCCAGGGGTCGGCCAGGAAGGCCGAGGCGATCAGGATGCCGTCGCCAAAGCAGTGCACGCTGTCGCCCGCCAGCACCGACCAGCCGCCCGCGGCGCCATGGCCGTGGCCATGCGCAGGGTGGTGGCCGTGATCGTGGTGGTGCGCATGCGCGCCATGCGCGGGCCCATGGTGGGCATGCTCATGGCCGTGGTGCCACAGCTCGGCCTTGTCGAGCAGAAAGAAGAACACCACGCCGATCAGCAGCGTGGCGAACAGCGCATGCGGCTCCTGGCCGCTCTCGAAGGCCTCGGGCAACAGGTGCATGAACGCAGTGGCCAGCAGCGCCCCCGCCGCCAGGCTCAGCAGGCGCTGGGGCATGGCGTCCGAGCGGCTGCGGCCGCTCAGCCGCATCAACAAAGCGGCCACCCAGACGCTGCCCAGTCCGGCAGCCAGGGTGGCCAGAATGATCGCTCCCAATATCATAGCTATCTACGCTTCAATCATATGCCTTCGCAGGCGAACCCTGCGAATTCTCGCAGAAACGGGGGCCCGGCACACGGACCCATGTTTTCAGCCTACAGCAGCTGTCAAGCCCCGCGCGAGAAAATTTGCCGAATGTCAGGGCGCCGCCATGCGCGGCGGAATGCAGGCCACCAGCGCATCGATGGCGCAGCGGGTCTTTGCCGGCAGGTGGCGAGTGCGCAGCCATACGGCGTGCACCGGCCGCGGGCGGGCGCGGTAGCTGTCGAGCACCGGCACCAGCAGCCCCTCCTGCACATAGCGGGCGCGCAGCCAAGTCGGCAGCCAGGCCAGGCCCAGGCCGGCGATGGCGGCATCGGCCATGGCCTGCACATTGTCCAGGCTGAGGCTGGCGTGCAGCTGCATCGGCCGCGCCCTGCCGTCCAGGCCCTGCACCTCCCAGCCCCATTCGGCACCGGCGCCGCTGTAGCCGATGCGCCGATGGCGCGCCAGCGCATCCACGCTGTCCGGCGTGCCGTGGCGGGCCAGGTAGGCCGGCGCGGCAGCCAGGCCGACCGCCTGGACACCGAGGCGGCGCGCCACCAGCTGGTCGCTGTCGGGCAGGTCGCCGATGCGCACCGCCAGGTCGAACCCCTCCTGCGCCAGATCGACGATGCGGTCGCCGAAGCGGATGTCGACATGCAGCCGCTCGAAGCGCAGCGCCAGCCCCAGCAGCGCCGGCGCCGCGTAGTGGTGGCCAAACGCCATCGGCACGCTCACCCGCAGCGTGCCGCGCGGCTCGCGCTGGCCGCCCTCCAGCCCCGCCTCGGCGGCCTCGAGTTCGGCCTGGGCGCGCAGGCAGTGCTCGTAGTAGGCCTGGCCGTCCTCGGTCAGGCGCTGACTGCGCGTGGTGCGGTGCAGCAAGCGCACGCCCAGCCGGCCTTCCAGCCGCGCCAGCGCCTTGCCCACCGCCGAGCGGGTGAGGTTCAGGCGCTCGGCCGCCAGGGTCAGGCTGCCGCTGTCGACGATGTGCAAAAAGGTGGCGATGCCATCGAAGCGGTCATCCATGGGGTGTTCCTCGCATTGCTTTATTCGGTCTTTCAGAGACCCAATCATCGAATAATAAATCACCAATAAGGAAAATTATTCCCTATACATTGGGCCATCGACTTCCGCGGGTCGCAGCTTCGCAGCCCGCGCCCATGTTCAATCGTCCATTGGAGGTTTACCGCCATGCCAGCCACTCCGCCACCGCCGCAGCCGGCGCAAAGCCGCGGCAATGCCACCGCCCTCATCGCCCTGTGCCTGGTGGCACTGATGTTCGGCCTGGAGAACTCCAGCGTGCCCATCATCCTGAATACGCTGGAGGAGGTGCTGCACGCCGACTTCCGCGATGCGCAGTGGATCATGAACGCCTACACCATCGCCTGCACCACCGTGCTGATGGCGGCGGGCACTCTGGCCGACCGCTACGGGCGCCGGCGCATGCTGGTGCTGAGCCTGTCGCTGTTCGGCCTGAGTTCGCTGGCCTGCGGGCTGGCCACCAGCGCGCCGCTGCTGATCGCGGCGCGCTTGGCCCAGGGCGTGGGCGGCGGCGCCATGCTGATCTGCCAGTTCGCGATACTGTCGCACCAGTTTCCGCAGGGCGCCGAGCGGGCGCGCGCGTTCGCGGTGTGGGGCATCGTGGCGGGCATCGGGCTGGGCTTCGGGCCGATCGTCGGCGCGCTGATCGTGGCGCTGTCGGACTGGCGCTGGGTCTTCCTGGCGCATGCCCCGCTGTCGGCGCTGACCCTGGCGCTGATCTTCGCCAGCGTGCGCGAGTCGCGCGACCCGCAGCCCGGCCGGCTCGACCTGCCCGGCATCGCCCTGCTGTCGCTGGCCGTCTTCGGCCTGAGCTACTTCATCACCCAGGGTCCGGCGCTGGGCTTCGCCAGCCGCAGCGCGCTCGCCATCCTGGCCGCATCGGTGGCGTGCTTCACGGCCTTTGTGCTGGTGGAGCGCGGCAGCGCGCAACCGATGTTCGATTTCGGGGTCTTTCGCATCCGCGATTTCTCGGGCGCGATCATGGGCTCCATCGGCATGAATTTCAGCTTCTGGCCGTTCGTGATCTACCTGCCGGTCTACTTCCAGAGCGGCCTGGGCTACGGCGTGGTGCCCGCCGGGCTGTCGCTGCTGGCCTATACGCTGCCCACGCTGCTGGTGCCGCCGCTGGCCGAGCGGCTGGCGCTGCGCTACCACGCGAGCCGGGTGATCCCGCTCGGGCTGTTCACCATCGGCCTGGGCTTCGTGCTGATGAAGCTGGGCAGCCAGGCGGCGCAGCCGAGCTGGCTCAGCCTGCTGCCGGGCTGCGTGCTGGCCGGCATCGGCCTGGGCCTGACCAACACCCCGGTGACCAGCACCACCACCGGCGCGGTGCCAAGCGCGCGCGCCGGCATGGCCTCGGGCATAGACATCAGCGCACGGCTGATCACGCTGGCGCTGAACATCGCGATGATGGGCTTCATCCTGCTGCAGGGCATCGCCGCGCACTTGCGGCGCGCGCTGCCGGCGGCGGCCGAGGCGCTGCCGCTCCATGCGCTGGCCGAGCGGATCGCGGCGGGCAACCTGGGGGCGGAGGAAGTGCGCGCCCTGGCCGCCTTCGACCCCACGGGCGCGGCGCTGCAGGCCGCGCTGGCGCAGGGCTTCGGCCAGGTGATGCTCTACGGCGGGCTGGGCGCGTGGACGCTGGCCGCGGCCAGCTTCCTGATCTTCGAGCGCCGCCCGCTCGGGCCGCGCCAGGCGCAGCCGGCCTGCCCGGCCGGCGGCTGAGAGGCACGCGGGCTCAATGCGCCCTCGTCAATGCGCCCTCTTCAATGTAATGCCGTTCACTTAGCAAGCCAAAGCTGCTGCCAGCCAGTGCGCAGGTTGGAAGGCAGAGGCCGGGACTCGCCCCGGCCTCTGGCCTCAAGACAAGGCTTCACGCTTGCCCGCTACGCTGGGGCTCCCAAGAGGTTCATGCCGTTCACTAGCTTAAGTGAGCGGCATTACCCTCTTCAATGCGCTTTTTCCCAGCTGGGGCCCACGCCCACTTCGGCCACCAGCGGCACCCGCAGCTCGGCCACCTCGGCCATCAGCCGCGCAATGGTCTCGCGCACCCAGTCCTGCTGCGATGCAGGCAGCTCGAACACCAGTTCGTCGTGCACCTGCATGATCATCAGCACCTCGGGATTTTGCGCATCCAGCACCTGCTGCACCCGCACCATGGCCTTCTTGATCAGGTCGGCCGCGGTGCCCTGCATGGGGGCGTTGATGGCCGCGCGCTCGGCGGCGCTGCGGCGCGGGCCGTTGGGCGAGTTGATCTCGGGCAGGTACAGGCGCCGGCCGAACACGGTCTCGACATAGCCGCGCTCCTTGGCCTGGGCCTTGGTCTCGTCCATGTAGGCCTTCACGCCCGGGTAGCGCTGGAAGTACTTGTCGATGTAGGCCGCGGCGGCCTTGTTCTCTATGCCCAGGTTGCGCGCCAGCCCAAAGCTGCTCATGCCGTAGATCAGCCCGAAGTTGATGACCTTGGCATAGCGGCGCTGCTCGCTGCTGACCTCGCCGGGCGCCACGCCGAACACCTCGGAAGCGGTGGCGCGGTGCACGTCCACGCCGTCGCGGAAGGCCTTGAGCAGGTTCTCGTCGCCGCTGATGTGGGCCATGATGCGCAGCTCGATCTGCGAATAGTCGGCACTGGCGATGAGCCGGCCCTCGGGCGCGATGAAGGCCTCGCGGATGCGCCGGCCCTCGGCGGTGCGCACCGGGATGTTCTGCAGGTTGGGGTCGTTGCTCGACAGCCGCCCGGTCACCGCCACCGCCTGCGCATAGTGGGTGTGCACGCGGCCGGTGCGCGGCGACACCATCAGCGCCAGCTTGTCGGTATAGGTGCCCTTGAGCTTGGAGAGGCTGCGGTGCTCCAGGATCTTGGCCGGCAGCGGGTAGTCCAGCGCCAGCTTCTCCAGCACCTCCTCGTCGGTGCTGCGCCCGCCGGTGGCGGTCTTCTTGATGACCGGCAGGCCCAGCTTGTCGAAGAAGATCTCGCCCAGCTGCTTGGGGCTGGCCAGATTGAAGGGCTGGCCGGCAATCTCGTAGGCCTGCTGCTCCAGCGCCACGATGCGCTGGCCCAGCGCATGGCTTTGCGCCGCCAGCTCCTGCGCGTCGATCAGCACGCCGTTGCGCTCCACGCGGAACAGCGCCTCGCTGGTCGCCATCTCCAGCTCGTAGATGCCGCGCAGCAGTCCATTGGCCTCCAGCTGCGGCCACAGCACCTGGTGCACGTTCAGCGTCAGGTCCGAGTCTTCGCAGGAATACTGCGTGGCCCTGTCCACCGGCACCTGGCTGAACGGGATCTGGTGCGCGCCCTTGCCGCACAGGTCTTCGTAGTTCAGCCCCACGCGGCCGGTATGGCGCTCGGCCAGGCTGGCCAGGCCATGGGGCTTGTGCACTTCGAGCACATAGCTTTGCAGCATGGTGTCGTGCGCATAGCCCTGCACCTCGATGCCGTGGTTGGCGAACACATGGCGGTCGTATTTGATGTGCTGGCCCAGCTTCTTGCGCGCCGGGTTTTCCAGCCAGGGCTTGAGCCGCGCCAGCACCTCGTCGAAAGGCAGCTGCTGCGGCACGTCCACGCCCTCGTGGCGCAGCGGTATGTAGGCGGCCTCGCCCACCTGCGTGCTCAGGCTGATGCCGACGATGCCGGCCAGCTCCTCGTCGAGCGAGGTGGTCTCGGTGTCGATGGCCGTCAGCGGCGCGGCCTCGATCTGGTGCAGCCAGCGCTCGAAGGCATCCCAGTCGAGCACGACATCGTAGCGGGTGGCCGGCGCGGCCTCGGCTGGCTCGGCGGCCGCAAACAGGTCGCCGGTGCCGCCCGGCTCGGGCGCGGCCGTCTCCCGCGCCTCCTTGGCGGAGCGTGCCAGCGTGCGGAAACCATAGCGCTCGTAGAACGCCAGCAGCTCAGCCTCGGCAGGCTTTTGCAGCGCCAGCGCGTCGAGCGCAGGCAGCCCGTCGCAATCGGTCTTGATGGTGACCAGCCGGCGCCCCGTGGGCAGCCAGGCCAGCGTGTCGCGCAGGTTCTGGCCGGCCACGCCCTTGATCTCGCCGGCCCGGGCCATCAGCTGCTCGAGCGAGCCGTATTCCTGCAGCCACTTGGCCGCCGTCTTGGGGCCGACCTTGGGCACGCCGGGCACGTTGTCCACGGCGTCGCCGACCAGGGTCTGAAAGTCGACCATCAGCGCGGGCGGCACGCCGAACTCGGCGGTCACGCCGGCCACGTCGCGCTTCTTGCCGTTCATCGTGTCGATGATGGTGACGTGCTCGTCCACCAGCTGCGACAAGTCCTTGTCGCCGCTGGAGATGACCACGTTCATGCCCTGGGCGGCCGCGCTGCGCGCCAGCGTGCCGATCACGTCGTCGGCCTCGACGCCCTGGATCGCCAGCACCGGCCAGCCCAGCAGGCGCACCACCTCGTGGATGGGCTCGATCTGGCTGCGCAGATCGTCGGGCATGGGCGGGCGGTGGGACTTGTATTCCGGATAGATGTCGTCGCGGAAGGTGGGCCCGCTGGCATCGAACACGCAGGCGGCATAGTCGGCCCGCACCTCCTTGGCCAGCGCCTGCATCATGTTGATCATGCCCCGGATCGCCCCGGTGGCGGCGCTCGAGGGGTCACCCGGCACCGCGCGCAGATCGGGCATGGCATGGAAGGCGCGGTACAGATAGCTGGAGCCATCGACCAGCACGAGATTGCTGCTATTACTCATGCTGACATTGTGCCGTGTATGCAGACGGCGGCGCGCAAACTACAATCGGCACATGCGCGCACCTGTTCTTTTCCTTTTGGCCGGCCTGGTGGCCGGCACCGTTCACGCCCAGACGGCCGGCAGCGCCGCCACGGCAGAGCCTGCCGCCGAAGCGCCTGCGGCATCCGCGCCACCCGCGAGCGCGGACACCCCGAGCACGGAGCCCAACGACAAGCGCAACCAGAAGGCCGAGCACCTGCATGTCGAGGATGCCGGCAGCCGCGTGGACGAGGTGCGCATCGGCGGCCAGACACAGAGCATCACCGTCCAGCCCAAGACCGGCAACATGCCGGCCTACGAGGTCACCCCGTCCGACGGCGTGCGCAACCGGGCCAAGGGCTTCAACGAGGGCACCAACCAGAATCCGCGCGTCTGGAAGTTCGGCAGTTTCTGATCCTTCGGCGATAATCCGCTTTTTACCTACCAGCCAGCCGCCTTCGGCTGGCTTTGTTTTGCGGATCGTCGTCCCATGGCCGTTTTCACCGAAGTTTCCGAAAAAGCCGCCAAGGCCTTGCTGCGCCGCCTACCCCTGGGCCAGTTGCAATCGCTGCGGGGCATCGAAGGCGGCATCGAGAACACCAACTATTTCCTGAGCACGGACCAGGGCGAGTACGTGCTCACGCTGTTCGAGCGCCTCACCGCCGAGCAGCTGCCCTTCTACCTGTACCTGATGAAGCACCTGGCGCTGGCGGGCATTCCGGTGCCCGAGCCCCAGGCCGACGCCAAGAGCGGCGACATCCTGCTCGAAGTGCTGGGCAAGCCCGCCGCTATCGTCAACAAGCTTGCCGGCAAAAGCCAGCTGGCGCCGCAGGCGGCGCATTGCAGCTCGCTCGGCGGCATGCTGGCGCGCATGCACCTGGCCGGGCGCGACTACCCGCGCCAGCAGCCCAACCTGCGCGGCCTGCCGTGGTGGAACGAAACCGTGCCGGTGGTGCTGCCCTACCTGGACCAGGCCGCCGCCGAGCTGCTGCGTTCGGAGCTCGCCTACCAGAACCACATCGCCGCCTCGGCCGCCTACCAGGCGCTGCCGCGCGGGCCGGTGCATGCCGACCTGTTCCGCGACAACGCCATGTTCGAGGGCGAGCAGCTCACCGGCATCTTCGACTTCTACTTTGCCGGCGTGGACACCTTCCTGTTCGACATCGCGGTCTGCATGAACGACTGGTGCATCGATCTCGCCAGCGGCGAAATGGATCCGGCCCGCGCCCGGGCGCTGCTGGCCAGCTACCAGGAAGTGCGGCCGCTCACGGCGCCCGAGCGCGAACTGGTCAACGCCATGCTGCGCGCCGGCGCGCTGCGCTTCTGGATTTCGCGGCTGTGGGACTTCTACCTGCCGCGCGAGGCCAGCATGCTCAAGCCCCACGATCCCACGCACTTCGAACGCGTGCTGCGCCAGCGCGTGGCCGCGCCGTTCACCTGGTAGGAAACCCCCGCCCGCGCCGCCCATTGGCCGCTGCGCTACAGTTCAACCAGCATGAAACTCCGCATCGCAACCGCGCGCCAGGGCACCGCCTGGGTGCAAGCAGGCATCAAGACCTTCTTTGCCCAGCCGCTGGCACTGACCTCCCTGTTCTTCTTCAGCATGATGCTGATGTCGCTGATAGGCTCCATCCCCATGGTGGGCACCGCCGTGGCGCTGGGGCTGCTGCCGCTGTCCACGCTGGCGATGATGGTGGCGGCGGCCGTCACGCTGCAAGGCGAGCGCCCCACGCTGGGCACCGTCATCGGCGCGCTGCGCATGGACCCGCAGCGCCGCAATGCCTTCGTGCTGCTGGGCTGCCTGTATGCGCTGGGCTTCGTCGTGGTGCTGGGCATCTCCAGCATCGCGGACGCCGGCCAGTTCGCCAAGCTCAACCTGATGGGCGGCGAGATCAGCCGCGAGGTGGTGGAGCAGCCCGAGTTCCAGCTCGCGATGCTGCTGACGCTGGCGCTGTACGTGCCGCTGTCCATGCTGTTCTGGCATGCGCCGGGGCTGATTTACTGGCACCGGGTGCCGGCGGTGAAGGCGGTGTTCTTCAGCATGGTGGCCTGCCTGCGCAACATGGCGGCCTTCACGATGTTCGGCCTGGTCTGGATGGGCGTGAGCCTGGGCTTCGGCATGGTGCTGGCGCTGCTCGCCACCTTGCTGGGCTCCCTGCTGGGCACCTGGGCGGCGGTGGGCCTGATGGTGCTGGGCTCGCTGATGCTGGCGGCGATGTTCATGACCTCCATCGTGTTCAGCTTCCGCGACTGCTTCGAGGCGCCGGACGGATCGCTGGCGCTGGAAGACTAGTCCGCTAGTCCACCACCGTCAGCTTGGCCACGGCCAGCGCCAGCCACTTGGTGCCGTGGCGCGGAAAGTTCACCTGCGCGCGCGCATCGTCGCCCTGGCCTTCGACGGCCAGCACCTTGCCCTCGCCGAACTTGTTGTGGAATACCTGCAGCCCCACCTTGATGCCATGCGCGGGCTCGGCCTTCTGCGGCGGCAGCGGCGGGCTGGCAAAGCGCTCCAGGCCGGCGGACTTGGAGCCGAAGCCACCGCCCGGGCCCGGCCGGTATGCGCCACCACCCGCGCCTGAGCTGAAGGCCAGGCTGCCGATACCGCTGCCAAAGCCCGAGTGCTTGGGCGTGATCCACTTGAGCGCGTGCTCGGGCAGCTCGTCGAGGAAGCGGCTGCGGATGTTGTAGCGCGTGGCGCCATGCAGCATGCGGGTCTGCGTGGTGCTCAGGTACAGGCGCTGGCGCGCGCGCGTGATGGCCACGTACATCAGCCGACGCTCTTCCTCCAGGCCCTGCTGGTCGCTCATCGCGTTCTCGTGCGGGAACAGGCCCTCTTCCAGGCCCGAGATGAAGACCACGTCGAACTCCAGCCCCTTGCTGGCATGCACGGTCATCAGCTGCACCGCATCCTGCCCGGCCTGGGCCTGGTTATCGCCCGCCTCCAGCGCCGCATGCGACAGGAAGGCCACCAGCGGCGACAGGGTCTCGCCGGTATCGGGGTTGACCAGGTGGGCGGGCGGCGGCGCAGGCGCCAGCGGCTCGTCCAGCACCGCCCGGTCAGGGTCCAGCCCCTGGCTCACCGGGCTTTGCCCGGCGGCGGGCAGGCCCGCTGCGGTGTCGGCCAGCTCATCGGCCGGCAGCGCCACCGCGTCGCGGCCAAAGCCCTCCTGGGTGACGAAGCTCTCGGCCGCGGTCACCAGCTCGCCCAGGTTGTCGATGCGGTCGGCGCCTTCCTTCTCGGTACGGTAGTGCTCGATCAGGCCGCTGGCATCGAGCATGCGCTCTATGGTCTGGCGCAGCGTGGCGCCCTGGGTCTCTTCGCGCAGCACGTCCACCAGCGCCACGAAGGCCTGCAGCTTGGCGCCGGCCTTGCCCGCCACCAGCGTGACCGCGTCGTGCAGCGAGCAGCCCGCGCCGCGCGCGGCCTCCTGCAGTTGCTCGATGCTGCGCGCGCCGATGCCGCGCGGCGGAAAGTTCACCACCCGCATGAAGCTGGTGTCGTCGTGCGGCTGCTCCAGCAGGCGCAGGTAGGCGAGCGCATGCTTGATCTCGGCGCGCTCGAAAAAGCGCAGCCCGCCGTACACGCGGTACGGCACGCCGGCATTGAACAGCGAGGTCTCGAGGATGCGGCTTTGCGCGTTGCTGCGGTAGAGCACGGCGATCTCCTGGCGCGCCACGCCATCGCTCTTGACCAGCGCCTTGACCTCCTCGACGATCCACTGCGACTCGGCCAGGTCGGTCACCGCCTCGTGCACCCGCACCGGCTCGCCCGGCCCCTGCGTGGTGCGCAGGTTCTTGCCCAGGCGGCCGCGGTTGTTGGCGATGAGCGCGTTGGCGGAGTCGAGGATGTTGCTGTAGCTGCGGTAGTTCTGCTCCAGCTTGATCTGCTGGCGCACCTCGAACTCGCGCACGAAGTCCTGCATGTTGCCCACGCGCGCGCCGCGAAAGGCGTAGATGCTCTGGTCGTCGTCGCCCACCGCGATCACGCTGCCGCTGGCCACGAAGCGCCCGCCCTCCTCGTGGCCGGCCAGCTGCTTGAGCCACAGGTACTGCAGGCGGTTGGTGTCCTGGAACTCGTCGACCAGGATGTGGCGGAAGCGCCGCTGGTAGTGCTCGCGGATGGGCGCGTTATCGCGCAGCAGCTCGTAGCTGCGCAGCATCAGCTCGCCGAAGTCGACCACGCCCTCGCGCTGGCACTGCTCCTCGTAGAGCTGGTACAGCTCGACCTTCCTGCGGTCGCTCTGGTCGCGCGCGGGCACGTCGCCGGGGCGCATGCCCTCTTCCTTGCAGCCGGAGATGAAGTATTGCAGCTGCTTGGGCGGGAAGGCCTCCTCGTCGACGTTGAACTGCTTGCACAGCCGCTTGACGGCCGAGAGCTGGTCCTGGGTGTCGAGGATCTGGAAGCCCTGCGGCAGCTGCGCCGCCTGGTGGTGAGCGCGCAGCAGGCGGTTGCACAGGCCGTGGAAGGTGCCTATCCACATGCCGCGCACGTTCACCGGCAGCATCGCGGACAGGCGGGTCAGCATCTCCTTGGCGGCCTTGTTGGTGAAGGTCACCGCCAGGATGCCGCCCGGCGAGGCGCGGCCGGTCTGCAGCAGCCAGGCGATGCGGGTGGTGAGCACCCGCGTCTTGCCCGAGCCCGCGCCCGCGAGGATCAGCGCGTGCCCCTCGGGCAGGGTCACGGCGGCGAGTTGCTCGGGGTTGAGGTTGTGCAGCAGCGGCAGCTGCGCATCCGGGCTGCCGGGGGCCGGCGCGGCATCGAACAGGTCATTCGGAAACATGGGTGTATTGTGCGGCAGCTGCGCGGCCTGAGATCCGATGCTGCTAGAATCAATCACCGGGCCCAAGTTTTCTTGGCCCGGTTTTTTGTGCCCGGCCGCCATGTGCCGGCACCACGGACACCGGTTGCCAGACCAAGCGCCCATCCCACTTGTATTTATTGCATGGAGCTTGGAACTCATGGAAATCTTCGACTACGACAATATCCTCTTGCTGCCCCGCAAGTGCCGCGTGGAAAGCCGCTCGGAATGCGACACCAGCGTGGAGCTGGGCAGCCGCAGCTTCAAGCTGCCGGTGGTGCCGGCCAACATGAAGACGGTGGTGGACGAGAAGATCTGCAGCTACCTGGCGCAAAACGGTTTCTTCTACGTGATGCACCGCTTCGACATCGATAACGTGGCCTTCACCAGGCAGATGCAGTCCAAGGGCCTGTTCGCCTCGATCTCGCTGGGCGTGAAGCAGCCCGACTACGACACGGTGGACCGCTTCGTGGCCGAAGGCATCTGCCCCGAGTACATCACCATCGACATCGCCCACGGCCATGCCGACAGCGTGAAGAACATGATCCAGTACCTGAAGGCCAAGATCCCCGCGGCCTTCGTGATCGCCGGCAACGTGGGCACGCCCGAGGCGGTGATCGACCTGGAGAACTGGGGCGCCGACGCGACCAAGGTCGGCATCGGCCCGGGCAAGGTCTGCATCACCAAGCTCAAGACCGGCTTCGGCACCGGCGGCTGGCAGCTGTCGGCGCTCAAGTGGTGCGCCCGCGTGGCCACCAAGCCCATCATTGCCGACGGCGGCATCCGCAGCCACGGCGACATCGCCAAGAGCATCCGCTTCGGCGCCACCATGATCATGATCGGCTCGCTGTTCGCCGGCCACGAGGAGTCGCCCGGCCAGACGGTCGAGGAAAACGGCCAGCGCTTCAAGGAGTACTACGGCTCGGCCTCGGACTTCAACAAGGGCGAGTACAAGCATGTGGAAGGCAAGCGCATCCTGGAGCCGGTCAAGGGCAAGCTGTCCGACACGCTGACCGAGATGCAGCAGGACGTGCAGTCCTCCATCAGCTACTCGGGCGGCAAGAAGCTCATGGACATCCGCAAGGTCAACTACGTGATCCTGGGCGGCGACAACCAGGGCGAGCACCTGCTGATGTAAGGCCAGGCAAGCGATCTTCGGGAAAATCATGAATTTTTCCCGAAGCGCACCCAAAACTGGTGCATAATCGCTGTCTTCGCACTTTGCGGTGCGGGTAAGCAAAAATGGGGCTCTTAGCTCAGTTGGTAGAGCAGCGGACTCTTAATCCGTTGGTCGAGTGTT
>NZ_JBMDII010000061.1:0-18551 GCF_057808605.1 Comamonas sp. FG99 | reverse complement strand
GGCGCGTTCGGCCGCTTCGAGCTGAGCATGCGCAACCAGCCGCTGGCAGCGAACCCCAAGACCTCGGCACTGACGGTGTTCAGCGCAGTGCGCGCGCTGCGGGGCAAGGTGGAGCCGCTGGTGATTTGATCAAAAAAAGGAGCTGCTGGCGCAATATGTAAAAGGAATTCAAATGGTTTTGTATTTGGAATCATTTATCCATAAGCGCTCATAGCTCTCTTTTCAAGAGTAAACAAAGGAATCCATGATGTCGAACCTTGAACTGCTCCCCATCAATATCGGCGGCGAATGGCGCCTGGGCGGTGGCGACGAGTCCACGACGCTCTACCCCGCCACCGGCGAAGTAGTGGGCCGCCTGCGCGCGCCCAGCCTGGCGGATGTGCAAGAGGCCATCCAGAAGGCCGACCACGCCTTCCGCACCAGCGGCTGGGCCCAGAAAAAGCCGCACGAGCGCGCGGCCGTGCTGCACCGCGTGGCCCAGCTGATCCGCGAGCGCGCCGAACCGCTGGCCCAGCTGCAGCGCCTCGATAACGGCAAGCCGATCAACGAGACCCGCGCGCTGGTGGCCAGCGCCGCCGGCACCTTCCAGTACTTCGCGGCCGCCTGCGAAACCATGGAAGAGGCAATCACGCCGGCCCGCGGCGACTTCATGACCATGAGCGTGTACGAGCCCATGGGCGTGGTCGCGGCCATCACGCCGTGGAACTCGCCCATCGCCAGCGAGGCGCAAAAGCTCGCCCCGGCGCTGGCCGCCGGCAACGCGGTGGTGGTCAAGCCGGCCGAGGCCACGCCGCTCTTGGCGCTGGAGCTGGCCAGGATCTGCGAGGAAGCGGGTGTTCCGAAGGGCATCGTCAGCGTGCTGCCGGGCCGTGGCTCGGTGATCGGCGACGCCATCACCAAGCACCCGCTGGTCAAGCGCGTGTCGTTCACCGGCGGCACCTCCACCGGCAAGCACATCGCGCGCATCGCGGCCGACAAGATGATGCCGGTCTCGCTGGAGCTGGGCGGCAAGTCGGCCACCATGGTGCTGGCCGACGCCGATATCGACCACGCGGTCAACGGCGTGCTCTACGGCATCTTCAGCTCCTCGGGCGAATCGTGCATCGCCGGCTCGCGCCTGTTCGTGGCCCGCCAGCTGTATGCCGACTTCATGGAGCGCCTGGCCGCCAAGGCCGCTGCACTGCGCGTGGGCGACCCGGCCGACGAGCGCACCCAGATGGGCCCGCTGATCACCGCCAAGCACCGCGAATCCATCGAGGGCTATGTGCAGCTCGGCCTGTCCGAGGGCGGCCAGCTGCGCACCGGCGGCCACCGTCCCGAGGGCGCGCAGTACGAGCGCGGCTACTACTACCGCCCGACCATCATCGAGGGCGTGCGAAACGACTGGCAGATCTGCCAGCAGGAGATCTTCGGCCCGGTGCTCGTGGCCATGCCCTTCGACAACGAGGACGACCTGCTCGCCCAGGCCAACGACAGCGTCTACGCGCTGGCCGCCGGCATCTGGACGCGCGACTACAAGAGCGCCTGGCGCATTGGCCGCGCGGTGCAGGCCGGCACCGTGTGGATCAACACTTACAAGCAGTTCTCCATCTCCACGCCGTTCGGCGGCTGGCGCGACAGCGGCCTGGGCCGCGAGAAGGGCCGCATGGGCATACAGCAGTACATGGAGCAGAAAAGCATGTACTGGGGCTTGAACGACCAGCCTTTGGCCTGGGCGAACTGAAAGGGAATCGACATGAGCGTACTGGGCATAGACGAAATCAGCTACGGCGCCGATGACCTGCCGGCCTGCCGCCAGTTCTTCCTCGACTGGGGCCTGAAGCTGGTGCAGGAAGAGGCCGACCGGCTGGTGTTCGAGACGCTGAACGGCTGCCGCGTGATCGTGGCCGCCACCGGCCATCCCGGGCTGCCGCCCGCGATCGAGGCCGGCCCCACGCTGCGCGAAGTGGTCTGGGGCGTGCAAAGCGAAGCCGACCTCGCGCTGTACGAAAGCCGTATCGCGCAGCTGCCGGGTTTTGTGAAGCAGGGCCGGCGCATCGGCTGCACCGACCCCAACGGCCTGGCCGTGCGCCTGCAGCTCACGCAAAAGCGCGACATCGAGGTCGAGAGCGCCGAATACAACACCTGGAGCCGCAAGGGCCGCATCAACCAGGCCAGCCCGGCCTACGAGCGCGCCACGCCCATCGAGGTGGGCCATGTGGTGTTCTTCGTCAAGGACGTGCAGGCCTGCGAACGCTTTTACGTGGACAACTTCGGCTTCGCGGCCTCGGACCGCTATCCCGAGCGCGGCGCCTTCCTGCGCACCGCGCCCGACGGCGGCCACCACGACATCTTCCTGCTGCAGCGCCCCGACAAGCATGCCGGCCTGAACCATGTGGCCTTCACCGTGCGCGACATCCACGAGGTCTTCGGCGGCGGCATGCACATCTCGCGCTGCGGCTGGGACACCCAGCTCGGCCCGGGCCGCCACCCGGTGTCGTCGGCCTACTTCTGGTACTTCAAGAACCCGGCCGGCGCGCTGGTCGAGTACTACGCCGACGAAGACCAGCTCACCGCCGACTGGCAGCCGCGCGAGTTCGAGCCCGGCCCGACCGTGTTCGCCGAATGGGCGATCGACGGCGGCCTGGACGGCAACACCCGGCGCCAGAAGGGCGTGGGCGGCGCCGACGGCAAGTTCCTCACCGACAAGCGCCACTGAGCCAAACCGGAGTCCACCGCGATGCAACGACGCATGCTCATCTCCACCTTGCTGGCGCTGGCCGCGGCTGCCGCGCTGCCCGCGGCCGCCGCAGCCCCGGCCGATGCCCGCCAGGCGCTGGCCGCGGGGCAGTTCACCATCATTGCGCCGTTCCCGCCCGGCGGGCCGATCGACATGCTGGCGCGCATGCTCTCCAACGGGCTGGCCGCGCAGTACCAGCAGGTCTCCATCGTGGACAACCGCACCGGCGCCAACGGCAACATCGGCATCGAGGCGGCCAAGCGCGCCAAGGCCGACGGCCACACCCTGCTGGTGGTGCCGCAGGGCAACCTCACGATCAACCCCACGCTGATGCCCAAGATGCTGCACTACAGCGTGGAAGGCGACTTCGTGCCCGTGGCGTCGCTCGCGCGCACCGCCAACGTGATCGCGGTGAACCCGAAGCTAGAGGCGAAAAGCATCGCCGAGCTGATCGCGCTGGCCAAGAGCAAGCCCGGCACCGTGAGCTATGCCTCGCCCGGCGTGGGCAGCAGCCTGCACCTGGCCGGCGAGCTGTTCGGCCAGCAGGCGGGCGTCGACTTTTTGCATGTGGCCTACAAGGGCACGCCCCAGGGCCTGAACGACGTGATCGGCGGCACCGTGCCGATGATCATCGGCAACCTGCCCACGCTGCTGCCGCACATCCAGTCGGGCAAGCTGCGCGCGCTGGCCGTCACCGATGCGCAGCGCACGCCCGAGCTGCCCGAGGTGCCCACGCTCGCCGAGGCCGGCGTCAAGGGCGTGGCGCTGTCGTCCTGGTACGGCGTGATGGCGCCCAAGGGCACGCCGGCGCCGGTGCTGGCGCAGCTGCAGCGCGACATCGCGCAGATCTTCAACGAACCGGCCAGCAAGGCGCAGCTGCAAAAGCAGGGCCTGGCTGTCTGGATCGTGGAAGGCCCGAAGTTCGGCGAGCTGATCCGCAAGGAGACCGCGGCCTGGGCGCCCATCATCAAGAGCCGGGGCATCGAGGCTCAATAGCCAACCACCAACCACACCCACCACAGAGCCCACCATGAAAATCACCCGCCGCCAGGTATCCGCCGCCGCCGCGCTGGCCGCCGCCTCCCTCTGGGGCAGCGCCATGGCGCAGGCCCCGGCCTATCCGAACAAGCCCATCACCATCGTCGTGGCCTATCCGGCCGGCGGCGATACCGACGCCATGGCGCGCCTGTATGCCGACAAGCTCTCGCAGCGCCTGGGCCAGCCGGTGGTGATCGAGAACCGCCCCGGCGCCAGCGGCACCATCGGCACCGCGCATGTCGCCAAGGCCGCGCCCGACGGCTACACGCTGCTGCTCGCGCCCAGCACCTTCTCGATCGCGCAGTTCGTGCTCAAGACCACCTCGGGGTCGAGCTACGACGTGCTGCGCGGCTTCACGCCCATCGTGCAGACCAGCGTGCAGCCGCTGTTCGTCGCCGCCAGCCAGGCCTCGGGCATCAAGGATCTCGCGGGCCTCGTCGCCCAGGCGCGCAAGGGCGGCCTGACCTATGCCAGCCCCGGCAGCGGCTCGCCCATGCACATCCTTGGCGAGATGTTCAACAAGGCCAGCGGCATCAAGCTCACGCATGTGCCCTACAAGGGCGTGGCGCCGGCCGTGAACGACCTGATCGGCGGCCATGTGCCCACCACCTTCATGACCTGGGGCCCGATCGCGCCCTATGCCGGCACCAAGGTCAACGTGCTGGCCGTGGCCGATGCCCAGCGCAGCCCGCTGGCGCCCAACGTGCCCACGCTGGCCGAGCTGGGCGTCAAGGACGTGGAAGTGGCCGCCTGGCAGGGCCTGTTCGGCCCCAAGGGCATGCCGGCCGAGACGGTGAAGCTGCTCAACACCCACCTCAACGAAATCCTGAAGATGCCGGAAGTGGCGACCAAGATGGCCACCTTCGGCGCCCTGCCCGCCGGCGGCGACGCGGCCCGGCTCGAGAAGACCAATGCGGCCGACTACAACCGCTTTGGCAAGCTCATCAAAGACCTCGGCATCCAAGCCGACTGAGAACATGAAACACCCCCTGAGTCGCTGCGCGCCTTCCCCCTCTCTCGCTGCGCGGGAGGGGGACCACACCGTCGCTGCGGGGCGGCCCTTGCTCGGTGTGCGCTGCTGGAGCGCGCGGCGGATGACGGGTATGGCCTTGTGACTACGAGGCACTCACGAACCACGATTACCTGAAAGGAGAACCCACCATGGCTGTAGATCGATACCTCGAACCGCACCAGGCGCGCCAGCGCGCTTCGACAGTGTTTGAAGACCTGCTGGGCGATGCCATCGAACGCGCCTTCGGCGAAGGCGTGCAGACGCTGCCCGAGCTGGTGGCCTACGTCAACCGCAGCGGCCCCGCCGGCGAGAACGGCGAGGCCTGGACCGAAGAGAGCTTCCAGGCGCTGATGGCGCGCCTGGGCCAGTAAACCCGAGCAAGACAGGAGCGCCCCATGAATGTACAAACCATCACCATCGATCCGGTGGACGGCCTGCTCAACAAGGGCCTGAAGAACCTCTGGTACGCGGTCTGCCCGTCGGACTTCGTCAAGACCCAGCCCATCTCGCTGCGCCGCTTCGGCCGCAAGATCGCGCTGTGGCGCGATGCCTCCGGCCAGGTGCATGCGCTGGAAGACCACTGCCCGCACCGCGGCGCGCCGCTGTCGCAGGGCGTGATCCTGGGCGACCGCCTGGCCTGCCCCTACCACGGCGTGGAAGTGCGCTGCGACGGCACGGTGACCAAGGTGCCTGGCAGCCCCGGCTGCAAGCTCGAAGGCTCGCGCGCCGCGCTGGACTTCCATGTGCACGAGGCGTATGGCGCCATCTTCCTCTACAACAGCGACAAGCATGTGGACGAGGCCCCCGCGTTCACGCTGCCCGAGGAGCTGACCTCGCCCGAGTACTCCAACTTCCTGTGCTATGCCGAGTGGCGCAGCGACTACCGCTACGCGCTGGACAACGTCATGGACCCCATGCACGGCACCTTCCTGCACAAGCAGTCGCACTCCATGGCCGAGGGCGACAGCAAGGCCACCTTCCAGGTGCGCGACACGGATGACGGCTTCGTCTTCGAAAAGGTCGGCCAGCGCGGCGTGAACTTCGACTGGACCGAATTCGGCGACACCGGCGTGCAATGGATGCGCCTGGAGATACCGTACCCCAAGACCGGCGGCCCCGGCGGCAACTTCGCCATCGTCTCTTGCGTCACGCCCATCAGCCCCGAGCTGTGCGCGGTGTTCTTCTGGCGCTGCCGCAAGGTGCAGGGCTGGATGCGCGACACCTGGCGCTTCCTGTACCGCAACCGCCTGGAGGCACGCCACTGGGCGGTGCTGGAGCAGGACCGCATCATGATGGAGCAGATGGAGCACGACGCCAACGAGCGCGAGAACCTCTACCAGCACGACATCGGCCTGGTGCGCCTGCGCCGCCACCTGCGCCGCCAGGCCCAGGAGCAGATCGACGAGGGCGCGGCATCATGAGCAACACCTTGCAGGCCTTCGTGCACACGCTGCGCTTCGAGGCCCAGGACACCATCAGCGTCGAGCTGCGCCCGGTTGGCGGCGGCGATTTTCCCGCCTTCAGCGCCGGCTCGCACATCGACCTGCACCTGCCCAACGGGCTGGTGCGCAGCTACTCGCTGTCCAACGACAGCAGCGAGCGCCACCGCTACGTGGTCGGCGTGCTGCGCGACCGCGCCAGCCGCGGCGGCTCGCGCTGCGTGCACGAGGCGCTGCGCGTGGGCATGCCCATCACCATCGACGCGCCGCGCAACCACTTCGCGCTCGACGAGACCGCGACGCATTCGGTGCTGGTGGCGGGCGGCATCGGCATCACGCCCATGCTGTGCATGGCGCGCCGGCTCAAGGCCCTGGGGCATTCGTTCGAGATGCTGTACTTTGCGCGCGAGCGCAAGAGCGCGGCCTTCCTGGACGAGCTGCAGGCGCTGGGCATGCCGCTGCACCTGCACTTCGACGCCGAGGCGGGCGGGCCGCCCGACCTGCGCGCGCTGCTGGCGCAGCGCGCGCCCGGCGCGGGCCTGCACCACTATGCCTGCGGCCCCACGCCCATGCTCGACGCCTTCGAGAAGTTCTGCGCCGAACTCGGCCATGCCAATGCCCACATCGAGCGCTTCACGCCGGTGGAGGTCAAGGCCGCCGACGATGCGCGCAGCAACTACACGGTGGAGCTCAGGCGCAGCGGCCGCTTCATCGAGATCACGCCGGAGAAGTCGCTGCTCGATACGCTGCTGGCCGCGGGCATAGACGTGGACCACAGCTGCTGCGAAGGCGTCTGCGGCTCGTGCGAGACACGGGTGCTCGAAGGCGTTCCCGATCACCGCGACTCGGTGCTCAGCCCCAAGGAAAAGGCGAGCAACAAGGTGATGATGGTCTGCGTATCGGGCTGCAAGAGCCCGACCCTGGTACTGGATATTTAACGACACACAACGAGAGACACACCATGAAGAAAATCATCATTGCCGCTGGCCTGGCCAGCCTGGCAGGGGCGGCTGCCGCCCAATCCAAGGTCGAGATCTTCGGCGTCATCGACACCAACGTCACGCGGCTGACCGGCTCGGGCTCGTCCAGCAAGATCGGCCTGGCCACCGGCGGCGCCAACATCAGCCGCATCGGCTTTCGCGGCACCGAGGACCTGGGCGGCGGCCTGAAGGCGGGCTTCTGGCTCGAGGCGGGGCTGGACTCGGACACCGGCGCCGGCAAGGCCGCGGGCAGCACCGGCCTGGGCTTCAACCGCCGCTCCACCGTGAGCCTGATGGGCAACTTCGGCGAAGTGCGCCTGGGCCGCGACGACTCCGCCTCGTTCCTGAGCACGCTGATCTTCGACCCCTTCCTGACCAATGGCGTCGGCGGCACCGGCGCGTTCACCATCCTGGGCATTCCCGGCACCGGTACCGCCACCGGCGGCGCGCCGATCCAGATCAGCAACGCGGTCAGCTACTTCCTGCCGCCGAACCTGGGCGGCTTCTACGGCCAGGTGCAGGCCGCGATGAGCGAGCTGCCCAGCAGCGCGCCCAACCACCGCCAGGGCGACTACCGCGGCCTGCGCCTGGGCTATCGGCAGGGCGCATTCAACGGCGCGCTGGCCACCGGCAAGCTATACGGCGACGTGTCGGACAACAACGTCACCGCCAGCAACCTCGGCCTGTCGTACGACTTTGGCGTGGCCAAGCCCATGCTGCTGTGGGCCAGCGAAAAGCGCGGCGGCCTGAAAGTGACCGTGCTGCAGCTGGGCGTGACCGCCCCGCTGGGCAGCGGCGAGCTGCGCGCCTCGCTCGGCCACTACAACACGGCCGACAGCAATGCCGACTGGAACAAGATCGCGGTGGGCTATGGCTACAACTTCTCCAAGCGCACCCAGGTCTACGGCACGCTCGCCTACCTGAAGAACAAGGACGGCAGCAGCCGCGCCATCGGCGTGCAGGGCCTGAGCGCCACCGGCTCGAGCCTGGGCGGCAAGTCCACCGGCATGGAGCTGGGCATCCGCCACTTCTTCTGATGCCGCGGCTTGCGCGGGCTTGAGCGCAAGCCCGGCCCGCGCAAGCGCCATGAAGCGCCACTAAGCGCCCTTTCCCACCCCAACCCTCTTCCCGCCTGGACCGCACCATGAACGACTCCCGCTCGCTGCGCTGGTGGGGCGTGATCACGCTGTTCGTGATCGTCGCCATCTCCTATGTGGACCGGATCAATATCTCGGTCCTGATCACCGACCGCGACTTCCTGTCGCACATCGGCCTTACCGCGGACGACCGCACGCGCCAGGGCCTGCTGGCCACCGCCTTCATGGTGGGCTACGGCGTATCGTCCTTCGTGCTCACGCCATTTTGCGCCGCGCTGTTCGGCGTGCGCCGCAGCCTCATCGGCGGGTTGCTGCTGTGGGGCGTGGTCACCTTCCTGTCGCCGGCGATGGACAGCTACGGCCTGCTGCTGGCATCGCGCATCTTGCTGGGCGTGTCCGAGGGGCCGCTGTTCTCGCTCGCGGGCAGCTACATCAAGGCGCACTTCGAGAGCCGCGAGAACGGCAAGCCCAATTCGCTGGTCAACATGGGCACGGGCCTGGGGCTGGCGGTGGGCTACCCGCTGGTCGGCTACCTGGTGGCCGGCCACGACTGGGAGACCTCGTTCCATGTGCTGGGCCTGATCAACGTGCTGCTCGGCGTTCCGCTGGTATGGGCCTTCGTGCGCATGCCCAAGGTGGAGACCGGCCTGCCCAAGCCGCATTCGCTGGGCCAGGCCGTGGGCCAGGTGGGCCAGATCGTGCGTGGCGCGATGCACACGCGCTACCTGTGGCTGATCACCATCCTGACCGCGGCCTTCCTGTCGTACCTGTGGGGCAGCAGCAACTGGCTGCCGGCCTACCTGCAGCAGTCGCGCGGCTTCTCGATGCGCGAGATGGGCTGGCTGGCCTCGCTGCCGCAGTACGCCAGCGTGGCGGCGGTGTTCGTGGGCGGCATGATCATCGACCGCGTCGCGCGCCGCCAGGTGCCGCTGATCTTCGTCTTCGGCAGCGTGGGCGTGGCACTGGCCGTGTGGCTGGCCATTGAGGTGCAGGACCGCTACGCCTCGGCCTACTGCCTGATCGCGGCCAACTTCTGCTGGGGGCTGATGAGCCCGGCGATTCCGAGCACCGTGCAGTACTGCGCCCGGCCCGAGCATGTGGCCAGCGCCTACGGCGTGGTCAACGGCGCGGGCAGCCTGGTGGCGGGCTTCATGCCGGCCATCATGGGCGCGGTGATCGGCGCGCTGTCGGCCCGCGGCGGCGTGGGCGCGGGCTTCTTCGCCGGCTTCGCGGCGCTGATCGGCACCCAGGCGGTGGTGATGCTGTGCGGCGTGATCCTGTGGGTGCGCGAGCGCGGCGCGGTACCGCAATCCTGAAAAAGGAGCGCCTGGCGCTTTCTGTATGTATGCGGCTAGCTACTTCAGCCAGCCGCGCTTCCTGAAGTACAGCATCGGCCCGACGGCGCTGGCGATCATCAGCAGCACCACGTAGACATAGCCGAACTCCCACTCCAGCTCGGGCATGACCTTGAAGTTCATGCCGTAGACGCTGGCGATCAGCGTGGGCGGCAGCAGCGCCACGCTGGCCACCGAGAAGATCTTGATGATCTTGTTCTGGTTGATGTTGATGAAGCCGACGGTGGCATCCATCAGGAAGTTGATCTTGTCGAACAGGAAGGCGGTGTGGTTGTCCAGCGACTCGATGTCGCGCAGGATCTGGCGCGCGTCCTCGAACTGCTCGGCGTTGAGCATCTTGCTGCGCATCATGAAGCTGACCGCGCGGCGCGTGTCCATCACGTTGCGGCGGATGCGGCCGTTCAGGTCTTCCTGGCGCGCGATGGCGCCCAGCGCCTCGCTGGCGAGGGCGTCGGTCACGTCGCCCGACAGCACCAGCTTGCTGGCTTTCTCCAGGTCGTCGTAGATGCCTTCGAGCGAGTCGGCCGAGTATTCGGCGTCGGCGTCGAAGAGCTTGAGCAGCACGTCCTTGCTGTCCTCGATCAGCCCGGGCATGCGGCGCGCGCGCAGGCGCAGCAGGCGGAACACCGGCACGTCCTCGTCGTGGATGGAGAACAGCACGCCGTGGCTCTTCAAGTCGCGGTTGTTCAGGTTCAGGATGAAGGCCACGCGCACCGAGCGCGGGTGCTCGTCGTCGTCGATCAGGAAGTCGCTGCGCACATGCAGGTCGCCGTTGTCCTCTTCGTAGAAGCGGGCGGATTCCTCGATGTCCTGGTCCATCGCGTCGTCGGGGATGGACAGGCCGTAGTGCTGCTTGATCCAGCGCTTTTCGTCGGCGCTGGGCGACTCCAGGTCGACCCAGATCGGGTGGAACTGCGCCAGTTCCTGCAGGGACTCGATCTCTTCCTGCACCAGGCGGCCGTTGGCCAGTGTGAAGATGTTGAGCATGGGCTCACTTCCTAGTTGTTGTTTGCTCGCGGGGATAGGGGGGTGCTTTCAACCCTCGCGCAACAGCATGGCCGGCCCGGGTTGAAAGCTACCGACTCGGGTAGGGTTCCAACGGTCTTCTCCAGAAAAAGGACTGCCCGCGATTATGGCATTGACCCATGTCAACGCAGTGATAACCCTAGGGTTATTTCTGGTTACGCACGGCCGCCAGCGCCAGGCAGGCGTCGGCCCAGGCGTCGGCCTTGGCGCGGGGCGTGCGCAGCAGGTAGGCCGGGTCGTGGCTGACCACGGCCGCCACGCCGGCCTGCAGCCGGTGCACGCGGCCGCGCAGCTGGCCCAGCGGCTCGCTGCTTTGCAGCAGGTGGCGCGCGGCGGGCAGGCCCATCAGCAGCACCATGCCGGGCTGCAGCTCGCGCGCCAGCTCGGCCAGGGTGGTGGCGTTGTCGGGCGGGAAGGCGTCGCCCTGGCCGTGGGCGCGCAGCAGCGGCACCCACCACAGCCGGGGATGGCGCGCCAGGCCCATGGCGCGCAACAGGTTGCGCAGCAGCTCGCCGCGCGGGCTGGCCAGCGCCGCAGCCGGCGGCAGCTCGGCCACCACCAGCCAGCCGGGGCTGGCATCCGGATTGGTATCTGGATTGGCACTGGCCGGCGCAGCATCGAACAGCGCCACCGGCGCGCCCAGCGCAAAGGCCGGCGGCGCCAGGCTGGTGGGCAGCTCGGTGCTCGCGGCGGTGGCTGGCGCCGGCACGGGCGCGGGTGCCGGCCGCTCGGGCACGGCGGCAGGCACCGGGGCGATTGCGGCAGGTACGGCGGCAGGCGCGGCGGCGGGTGTTGCCATGGGGGCCGCTGCGGGCATTCCCATGGGCGGCGCGGCCTTGGCGACGATGGCGGCCGCTTCGCTGGCCGCCGGGATGGCCGCCGCCTCGGCGCCGGCCGCTTGGGGCGCAGCCGGCTGCGGCCACCACTGGGTGTAGCCCATTTCCTGCAGCATGGCGCGTTGGCGCGCGTCCAGATTCAAAGTCATTTCGTTAATTGGCCAGCAAGTAGCGCATCACCACCGCATCCTCGCGTTCCAGATGCGAGACCGGATAGTAGCGCTTTCGCAGGCCCACGCGCTCGAAGCCGAAGCGCTCGTACACCTGCTGGGCGCGCGCATTGCTCTGGCGCACCTCCAGCCACAGCTGCTGGGCATCGCGGCTGGTGCACCAGGCGCGCAGTTGCTGCAGCAGCACCCTGGCCCAGCCCTGGTGCTGGAAGGCGGGGTTGACGGTGATGTTGAGCAGGTGCACTTCCTGCACCCCCTCCATCGCCACGAAGTAGCCCACCAGCTGCGTGTCGGCCCACAGCAACTCGATCGCGTAGCCCATGGCCATGGAGTCGATGAAATTGCCGCGCGTCCACGGGTGGGTGTAGCACTGCTGCTCCACGGCCAGCAGCGCGTCCAGGTCGGCGATGCGCAGTGCCGACCAGCGCAGCCGTGGCTCGGTGGCGGTGGCGCGCGCCGTCATGCCTGGGCCGCCTTCAGCGCTTCGCGCTCGGCCGTGGTCTGGGCCACCTTGTTGCGCACGTAGAGCGGCAGCGCCTGCTCCGCCAGCACGGCCAGGCCCTGGGCCAGCAGCGCGGGGGCCAGGCGCAGCAGCGCCTGCGCGGTGGGCAGCGCCGCCACATGGGGGGCGCCGGGCGCCAGGCGCTCGCCGTAGGCGGCGCGGGCATTGCCGGCCACGGCAAAGCCGGCGGGCACGGTCACGGCCTCGGGCGGCGTCACCGTCATCTCGGCCAAGGCCTGCCAGGCGCCGCCGCGGTATTCATACGGGGCGCTGTAGACCTCGTCCATGCGCGCGTCGAGCGCGGCTACCAGCTGCGTCAGCCCATGCTCGGCTCGGGCCTGCTCGGCCACGGCCAGCAGCGTGTCCACCGGCAGCACCGGCACGCCCAGGCCCTGCCGCGCGGCGAAGGCCAGGCCCTGGGCCACCGCGCAGGCGGTGCGCAGCCCGGTGAACGAGCCCGGCCCGCGGCCGAAGACGATGGCGTCCAGCGCATCGAAGCCGAGCCCGGCCTCGGCCATCAGCGCCTGGATGCCGGGCAGCAGGTGCAGCGATGCCTGCGCGCCGCCCGCGCCGCTGTGCTGCCAAGCCTGGGCGCCACGGGCCACGGCGATGGACAGGGTATCGGTGCTGGTATCGATGGCGAGCAGGTTCATGGGGCGGCGGCCAAGCGCAAAAAGTGAGCGGTTTGCGCTTGTCTACAAAGGTTTTTAAAAGGTTTTATATGGCAAAGTGGCACAATGCCATCGCCAGCAGCTATTGTTTTTGCTGCCATGGCCGGGATGCGCGATCCCGGGCAGGCGCTGATTATCCGCCCCAATGGGCGCTTGCACTTTTCACCATGAAGATACCCATGCACCTTCTTGCCCGCCTGCGCTGGGCCTGGCCCGCGGCGGTGGCGCTGCTCCAGGTGGCCTGTGCGCAAACCCCTGCCCCTGTGTCTGCGCCGCCCCGCTTGGCCCCGGCCGCTGCGGCCGCACCTGCACCCGCGCCCATGGCCGCAGCGCCGGCTGCCGCGCTGCCGGCCGGCCGGCTGCCACCCGAGGTCGAGGCCGCGCTGGCGCGCGCCCAGGTACCGCTCGATGCGGTCTCCGTGGTGGTCATGGATGCCGGCGGCCGGCAAAGGCCGCTGGTGGATTTCCATGGCGAGGTGCAGCGCAACCCGGCCTCGGTGATGAAGCTGGTCACCAGCTTTGCCGCGCTGGAGCTGCTGGGCCCGGCCTACACCTGGGACACGCCGGTGTTCGCCGACGGCGCGCTGCAGGGCGGCGTGCTGCAGGGCAATCTCTACCTGCAGGGCGTGGGCGATCCCAAGCTGGTGATGGAGCGGCTGTGGCTGCTGCTGCGCCAGCTGCGCGCGCGCGGCATCGACTCCATTGCCGGCGACATCGTGCTCGACCGCTCGGCCTTCGCGCTGCCGCCCATCGATCCGGCCCGTTTCGACAACGAGCCCTACCGCCCCTACAACGCCGTGCCCGACGCGCTGCTGCTGAACTACAAGTCGCTCACGCTCACGCTGGTGCCCGATGCTGGCGCCGGCGTGGCCCGGGTGCTGGCCGAGCCGGCGCTGGCGGGGCTGCAGATTCCCGCCACGGTGCCGCTGGCCCGGGGCAAGGCCTCCAGCTCGTCTTCGGCCGCCTGCGGCGACTGGCGCGCCGCGCTCAAGCCCGATTTCAGCGACCCGGCCCGGCTGCGCCTGGCCGGCAGCTATGCGCCGGCCTGCGGCGAAAAGAGCTGGTCACTGGCGCCGGCGCCGGCCGAGCTGTTTGCGCCGCGCATGCTCGAAGGCATGTGGCGTGAGCTGGGCGGGCGGCTGGGCGGCGCGGTGCGCAGCGGCGGCGTGCCGCCGGGGCTGGCGCCGCTCACCACCATCAGCTCGCCCAGCCTGGCCGAGGTGGTGCGCGACATCAACAAGTACAGCAACAACGTGATGGCGCAGCAGGTCTTTCTCACGCTGGCGCGCCAGCGCGCCGGCGTGGGCAGCTTCGAGGGCGGGCGCCAGGCGGTGGCCGAGTGGTGG
Organism: Comamonas sp. FG99; assembly: GCF_057808605.1. Classification (NCBI taxonomy): domain Bacteria; kingdom Pseudomonadati; phylum Pseudomonadota; class Betaproteobacteria; order Burkholderiales; family Comamonadaceae; genus Comamonas; species Comamonas sp. FG99. The sequence goes on along the minus strand of NZ_JBMDII010000061.1, from coordinate 4,360 downwards.
AGCCGGCGCCTGCCGGGCGTGGCGCAGCCGGTGATCGACAACGGCGCGGGCCTGAGCCGCGATGCCCGCATCAGCGCCGACGCGCTGGCGCGCATGCTGGCGCTGGCCTGGAATTCGCCGGTGATGCCCGAGCTGATGGCGGCCCTGCCCATCGTGGGCGTGGACGGCACGCTCAAGCACAGCAAGAGCGCGCATGCCGGTGGCGCGCATCTGAAGACCGGCACGCTGCGCGATGCCACCGCGATCGCCGGCTATGTGGATGCGGCGGGCGGCCGCCGCCTGGTGGTGGCCGCGATCGCCAACGACGAACGGGCGGTGGCCGCGCGCGCGGCCTGGGATGCGCTGGTGGACTGGGCCGCGGCGCAGTAGCGGCCCGGCCGCCCCGGCCCAGCGGGCGATCAGCGCGAGCGCAGGTTGCCCTGGTCGTCGGCGATCACCACTTCGACCCGGCGGTTCAGCGCCCGGCCTTCGGCGGTGGCATTGCTGGCCACCGGATAGTCCTTGCCATAGCCGCGCGCGCTGATGCGCGACGGCTCCACGCCGCGCATCACCAGGGCTTGCTGCACCGCCTGGGCGCGGCGCTCGGACAGCGCCAGGTTGCTGGCGCTGGAGCCCACCGAGTCGGTGTGGCCCTCGATCAGCAGCTTGCGGTCGGGGTACTGCTTGAGGAAGTCGGCCAGCTGGTCCAGGCGCGAGCCGGCGGTGGGCAGCAGCTCGGCCTTGCCGAACTCGAACAGCACGTCGCCCAGCGTCACCAGCAGGCCGCGCTCGGTCTGCTGAGCCTGCAGTTCCTTGAGGCGCGCTTCGAGCGCGCTGGCGCGGGCATTCGCCTGGGCCGCCTGGTTCTGGGCGGCGCGGGCTTCGCCGCGCGCGGCCTCGGCCTCGCGGGTGCGGGCGTCCAGGCGCAGGCGGTCGGCCTGGGCGCGGGCGTCCTTGGTTCTGTCGTCGGCGTCGCGGGCGCGGGTCAGGGCCTCGGCGGTCTCGGCGCGCTTGCGGGCGATGTAGGCCAGGTTCAGCGCCTCGGCCTGGTCGCCGTCGTCATTCCACACCCGGTCGGCGCGGGCCAGGGTGTCGGTGGCGCTCTTGAGCTCCAGCGGCGCGCGGCGGGCCACCTCGGGTTTGGCGGCGGTGCGGTTCACTTCGGCGCGGGCGCTCTCCAGCTCGCTGAGCGGGCCGCGCGTGCCGCAGGCGCTCAGTGCCAGGGCGGCGCCCAGCACGAGCACGCTTGCCATGGTGAGCCGGGCGGGATGGTGGTTGGTGATTGCGGTCATTCTGGTGAAACTCCGTGAAGGCTTGCACGCGTCGGGAACGCGCCGGGTGGCAGCTCCGGGGCCCGTCGCGCGCATGCGGTGTCTGGATAGGGCCGTGTTCGCCGCGAGGCGGCCATGGCCTCGATTACTTCGGCGGCGGCGGTGGTGCGCGGCGCTGCAGCTCTTCGTTCAGGGCGCGCATGGAATCCTGCAGTTCGCGCAATGCGCGTTCGCTGTGCGCCTCCTGCGACTTGGCTTCGGCCAGCTTGGCATCGGCCTGGGCCTGCTCGGCCAGGCGGCGGGCCTCGTCATAGTCCTTGCTGGCCATGGCGCGCTCGGCGCGGGCGAGCTTGTCGCGCGCCGACTGCAGCTCGGCCGGCGCTGCGGCGGCGGTGCCGGGCGCGGTGGTGACCTGGTCGACCGTGCTCTTGGCCACGGCCATCTGCTCGCGCGGCGCAGGCGTGCTGGAGCAGGCGGCCAGGGCCAGCGTCGCGGCCAGCGCGGCCCACAAGGCAGGCCGCGCGGCGCTGGCACGAAGGGTGGGTGGGTGCATGGATTGCATGAGCCTCTTCCTTTCTTCTTGTCTCTGTGAGAGCGAAAGCGATGGGCCATGCCAGGACGGCATGTGCCTGTAGCCATTCTTGGCAGAGGCAGGGCGAAGCCATGTCGGCTTCACAGGGGCATTGCTGTGGGGAGCGGTCGGGTGCGCTTGTAGGAAAGCCGGCTGCCCCGGGGGGGCAGCCGGAGCGCTGAAGGCGGGCTGCTCAGGCCGCCGCCCGCTCCACCTGCACCGCGCAGTCGTAGAAGGTGGGCGCGCGGCCCAGGTCGGTCAGGCGCTGGTTGGTGAGCTGGTTGACATTGGTGCCGTCCAGCCCATCCTTGCGCCACCAGATGCCCAGGCCCACCACCACGCCGCGGCGCGCGCGGCCGTTGAGGCTGGCGTGGCACAGGTGCTCGCCCCGGCCGTTGAACACGCGCACCGCGTCGCCGTCGGCGATCTGGCGCGGGGCCGCATCGTCGGGGTGGATCTCCAGCCGCGGGCGCTCCTCGGCATTGCGCAGGCTCTTGAGGTTGACGAAGGTGGAGTTGAGAAAGTTGCGCGCCGGCGGCGAGATCATCGCCAGCGGGTAGGGCCCTGCCGGGTCGGGCTGCTCGTAGTTGGGCAGGTAGTCGGGCAGCGGATCGAGCCCGCGCTGCGCCAGGCGCTCGCTGAGCAGCTCGCAGCGCCCCGACGGCGTGGGAAAGCCGCCATCGGCAAACGGCGCCTCGGGCCGCTGGAGCGTGGCGAAGCCGCGCGCCAGCAGCGCGTCGAAATCCACCTGTCCAGGGTCCAGTGCCTGGCGGCACAGGGCCAGGTCGTCGTCCTGGAAATGCGCCGCGCCAAAGGCCGCGTCGTGCCGGGCCAGCTGCGCCGCCAGGCCGCGGAAGATCTGCGCATTGCTGCGCGCCTGGCCCTGGGGCGCGATCGCCGGGCGGTTGAGCAGCACGTCGGTGTGGCCGTAGCTGCCGTGGATGTCCCAGTGTTCGAGCTGCGTGGTGGCGGGCAGCACGTAGTCGGCATGGTCGGCGGTGTCGGTCATGAAGTGTTCGAGCACCACGGTGAACAAGTCCTCGCGCGCAAAGCCCTGCACCACCTTGGCGGACTCGGGCGCCACCGCCACCGGATTGCTGTTGTAGACGAGCAAGGCCTCGATCCTCGGGCCGAAGTCTGCGCCGCCCGGGTGCAGCAGCGCATCGCCGATCTGCACCATGTTGATGGTGCGCGGCCGGCGCGCGCCCAGCAGCTGGGGCATCTGCAGCTGGGCGCGCTGCGCCGGCAGCTCGCCCGAGCTGGACAGCAGCATGCCGCCCGCGCGGTGGCGCCAGGCGCCCACCAGCGCCGGCAGGCAGGCCACCGCGCGCACCGCGTTGCCGCCGCCGCGGGCGCGCTGCATGCCGTAGTTCAGGCGGATGGCCGTCGGCCGGGTGCAGCCATAGTCCTGCGCCAGCCGGCGGATCTGCTCCACCGGCAGGCCGCAGACCTGGGCCGCGCGCTCGGGCGGCCACTGCAGCGCGCGCTCGCGCAGCTGCTCCCAGCCCAGCGTGTGGCGCGCCAGGTAGTCGTGGTCGAGCCAGTCGTGCACGATCAGCTCGTGCATCAGCGCCAGCGCCAGCGCCGCGTCGGTGCCGGGCAGCAGCTGCAGGTGTTCGTGGCATTTGTCGGCGGTCTCGGACTTGCGCGGGTCTATGCACACCAGCCGGGCGCCGTTGCGCTTGGCCTCTTGCGCATAGCGCCAGAAATGCAGGTTGCTGCCTATGCTGTTGCTGCCCCAGATGAGGATGAGCCGGCTTTCGGCGAAGTGCTCGACCCGCATGCCGACCTTGCCGCCGTAGGTATGCATCAGCGCCTCGGCCCCGGCGCTGGCGCAGATGGTGCGGTCCAGCAGCGAGGCGCCCAGCTGGTGGAAGACGCGCGCCGCCATGCTCTCGCCCTGCACCAGGCCCATGGTGCCGGCATAGCTGTAGGGCAGGATGGCTTCGGGATCGCGCTGTGCGATCGCGTGCAGGCGCGCGGCGATGTCGGCCAGCGCCTCGTCCCACGGCACCGGCACGAACTGGCCGCCGCCGGGCCGGCCCTTGGGGCCGATGCGCTTCAGGGGTTGCAGCACGCGCTCGGGGTGGTAGCTGCGCTCGGTGTACTTGCTGACCTTGGCGCACAGCACGCCGCCGGTGTGCGGGTGGCCGGGGTTGCCGCTCACCTTGGTGGCCACGCCGTCCACCACGGTGGTGACGAGCGAGCAGGTGTCGGGGCAGTCGTGCGGGCAGGCGCCGAGCGTGGTGGTAGTCGTGGGCATGGCAGAAGAGATCCGATAGGCGGTAGCGTGCGCAGGAATGGCTTGCGCCGAGCCCATTGTAGGAAAGCCATGGGCATGACTTTCTCGGCAAGGCAGTACTCGATTTTTTTGTTTAAAAATGAAAATAAGGTATGGCTATTGGTTTTATTTGTTCAATTGCCAAAATACAATAACAATATGTTCAATAAAATATTAAACCAATAGTGCATTATCATGCTATACTCAAGCCTCAAGCCTCAAGCCTCAAGCCTCAAGCCTCAAGCCTCAAGCCTCAAG
>NZ_JBMDII010000060.1:0-19088 GCF_057808605.1 Comamonas sp. FG99 | reverse complement strand
GCCCCGGCTCCCGCGCCGGCCGCAGCGGCCCCCAGCCCGGCTGCGGCCGCTGCTGCGCCTGCTCCCGTGGCCAGCAACTTCGGCGGCACGGTCGACGTCGATTGCGACGTGCTCGTGCTCGGCGGCGGCCCCGGCGGCTACTCGGCGGCGTTCCGCGCGGCCGACCTCGGCCTCAAGGTCGTGGTCGTCGAGCGCTATGCCACGCTGGGTGGCGTGTGCCTGAACGTGGGTTGCATCCCCTCCAAGGCGCTGCTGCACGTGGCCGCCGTGATCGACGAGGTCAAGCACCTCGACGTGGCCGGCGTCAAGTTCGGCGCGCCCGAGGTCAACATCGACCAGCTGCGCGGCCATAAAGAGAAGGTCATCACCAAGCTCACCGGCGGCCTCGCCGGCATGGCCAAGATGCGCAAGGTCACGGTGGTGCGCGGCTACGGCAACTTCGTCGGCGCCAACCACATCGAGGTCGAAGAGACCACGGGCACCGGCCAGGAGAAGACCGGCGCTAAGCGCGTGGTGCAGTTCAAGCGCGCCATCATCGCCGCCGGCTCGCAGGCCGTGCGCCTGCCGTTCATGCCGAACGACCCGCGCGTGGTGGACTCCACCGGTGCGCTGGAACTCAAGGAAGTGCCAAAGCGCATGCTGATCCTGGGCGGCGGCATCATCGGCCTGGAGATGGGCACCGTCTACAGCACGCTGGGCGCCCGCCTGGACGTGGTGGAAATGATGGACGGCCTGATGCAGGGCGCCGACCGCGACCTGGTCAAAGTCTGGCAGAAGATGAACGCGCCGCGCTTCGACAACATCATGGTCAACACCAAGACCGTGGCGGCCGAGGCAACGCCGGAAGGCATCAAGGTCAGCTTCGAGCCGGCCAAGGACGGCGTGAAGGTGCCCGAGCCCCAGACCTACGACCTGGTGCTGCAGGCCGTGGGCCGCACGCCCAACGGCAAGAAGATCGGCGCCGAGAAGGCCGGCGTGGCCGTCACCGACCGCGGCTTCATCGATGTCGACATCCAGATGCGCACCAACGTGCCGCACATCTTCGCGATCGGCGACATCGTGGGCCAGCCCATGCTGGCGCACAAGGCCGTGCACGAGGCGCACGTGGCCGCCGAAGTCATCGCCGGCGAGCTGCAGGGCAACCAGGAGCTGGCCGCGGCCGCCTTCAACGCCCGCGTGATCCCGAGCGTGGCCTACACCGATCCCGAAGTGGCCTGGGTGGGCCTGACCGAGGACCAGGCCAAGGCGCAGGGCATTAAGGTCAAGAAGGGCATGTTCCCCTGGGCCGCCTCGGGCCGTGCGATTGCCAACGGCCGCGACGAAGGCTTCACCAAGCTGTTGTTCGACGATTCGCCCGAGGCCCACGGCCACGGCCGCATCCTGGGCGGCGGCATGGTCGGCACGCATGCGGGCGACATGATCGGCGAAGTGGCGCTGGCCATCGAGATGGGCGCCGACACGGTGGACATCGGCAAGACCATCCACCCGCACCCCACGCTGGGCGAAAGCATCGGCATGGCGGCGGAGGTGGCGCACGGCTCGTGCACCGACGTGCCGCCGAGCAAGAAGTAAGCGGTTTTCCACGGCAAAGACAGAGGCAGCTTCGGCTGCCTTTGTTCTTTGGGGGCTTGGCCATTGACGGCTGCGACAAGTCTTCATGAAGATAGAACTTGCAATAAAGAGTTTTTCTATACATAGTGGAGCTTGAATTCAATTCATTATGTATAGAAAAACTCCTTTATGACTGCCTGCACCTTGCAACTGCATGCCTGGGGCCAGTGGCAGGACGTGGCCACGGTGGCGCTCTGGGGCGAGGAGGCCGAGGGCTGGCGTGCCAAGGCGTTCTCGGGCTATGCGGTGGATTGGTCGGTGAGCCAGTTCGGCAAGCGCGATGCCCACGCCATCAGCGTCAACTGGCCGGTAGGGCTGGAGCCGCTGGAGAGCCCGCATTGGCCGGTGTGGTTGATGGACATGCTGCCCCAAGGCTTTGGCCGCTCTGAGCTGCTGCGGCGATTGGGCCTGCCCGCCAGGGCCGAGCAGGCGGCGGACTGGCGCCTGCTGATGGCTGGCGCAGGCAACCCCATAGGCCATTTGCGGGTGAAGGAGGCGGCGCAATGGCTGCAGGAGCAGGATGCGGCGCTGGGTACCCGGGCGGATGCCGTGGTGCGCGGGTTCGAGCTTGGCGAAGTATCGGCCCGGGTCGAGGAGTTCAGCGAGCACCTGGCCCGGCATGGCCTGTTCGTCGCCGGCTCGTCGGGCGTTCAGGGCGAGTGGCCCAAACTGCTGCTCACGCAGGACCATCAGGGGCTGCTGCACCTGGACCACACGCTGGCCGACGAGGCGGCGGCCCGGCACTTCATCGTCAAGTTCAGCCGCGGCGGCGATGCGGCACTGGCCCGGATACTGCGCCACGAGCCGGTGTACATGGATCTGGCCCAGCGCCTAGGCTTGCAGGTGCATGCGCCTTTGCGGCTGGAGGCTGGCCGTGTGCTGTTCATCCCGCGCTTCGACCGGCGCGTGGCGGCGGCCGCTGCCGGCCAGACCGTGGAACGCCTGGCGCAGGAGAGCATCGCATCGCTGACCGGCCACAGCGGCTTTGACCGCGTGCCCAGCCACGACGAGGTCTGCCGTGCGCTGGTGGCCTGTTGCAGCGATCCGCAGGCCGAGGTGCTGGAATACCTGCGCCGCGATGTGGCCAATCTGGCGCTGGGCAACAAGGACAACCACGCGCGCAATACCGCGATCCAGCGCGACTTTTCCGGCCAGGTACGGCTGACTCCGCTGTATGATTTTGCCCCCATGTACCTGCACCCTGACGGCATTGCGCGACGCATGCGCTGGCAGGGTAACGACGGCGGCCAGCCCGACTGGGCGCGTGTGCTCGATGCTGTCTGCAGCGCGGAGGGAGACCCGCAGCAGCGCCTGGACCGAACCCGGCTGGCCCAGGGGTTGGCCGCCATGGCCGGGCCCATGGCCGAGATCGCGCGCGACGGCGTGGCGCTGGGCCTGGAGCCTGGGGTGCACGCCCACCTGCAGCGCGGCCTGCAGGCCATGGCCGAGCGCTTGGCTGCGCTGGGCTGAATCGATGCCGAGACTTTATGGATAAACGCTACAACACCCTGAGCCTGCCCGAGCAGCTGATGCTGCGCAAGCAGGCGATAGACGAGGTACTGCAGCACCCGGAGTGGCCGTTGCAGCAGGCGGTGCGCCACCTCAAGCGCACCATGCGCCTGACGAGCACCGAGCTGGCCACCATGGCCGGCATCAATGCCAAGACGCTGATGGACATAGAGCAGGGCAGAAGCGCTGGCACGGTGCAGACGCTCAACCGCATTCTGGGCGTGCTGGGGCTCAAGCTCGGGGTGGTGAAAGCGAGTTAGAAGCGTTGTTTGCCAAGACCGGTAACTTCGAAAATAGGAGCGTCTAGCGCTTTTATACAAACGATTTAAGATATATTTATATTGAAATTCCAGTGCTGTAAAGCGCTAGCAGCTATCAAAATTGATAACACCCAAACCGCAGGAGATACCCATGTCCACCACCCCGCATTCCCCGGCGCTGCCTTTTCTGCAAGGGCGCGCCCGCCTCGGTCTGGGCTCCTGGCATCTGGGCCAGGGCCGGCGCGATCGGGATACCGAGATCGAGGCGCTGGTGGCCGGCATGCAGCTAGGCCTGGGGCTGATCGATACCGCCGAGATGTATGGCGATGGCCTGTCTGAGGAGCTGATCGGCGATGCGCTGCGCCGGCTGCCCGCGGGCAGCGCCCGGCCGCTGCTGGTCAGCAAGGTGCTGCCGCACAATGCCAGCCGCCGCGGCGTGGAGCGGGCCTTCGAGGCCAGCCGCCAGCGCCTGGGCGTGGACTGCATCGACCTGTATCTGCTGCACTGGCGCGGCGCCGTGCCGCTGGCCGAGACGGTGGCGGCCTTCGAGGCGCTGAAGGCCGAGGGCCGTATCCGGCACTGGGGCGTCTCCAACTTCGATACCGACGACATGCAGGAGCTGTGGCGCCTGCCCCAGGGGCGCAACTGCGTGGTCAACCAGGTGCTCTACCACGTGCAAAGCCGCGGCATCGAGTACGACTTGCTGCCCTGGTGCCGCGAGCACGGCGTGGGCGTGATGGCCTACTGCCCGCTGGGCCACCGTGGGTTGATCGGCGATCCGCTGCTGGCCGGGATCGGCCGCAAGCACGGCGTGAGCGGCACCGCCGTGGCCCTGGCCTGGGCCATGCGCAGCGGGCAGGTGCTGGCCATCCCCGAAAGCGGCTCGGCCGAGCATGTGCGGGCCAACGCGGCCGCGCTGCAGCTGGGGCTGGATGCGCACGACCTGGCCGCGATCGATGCCGCCTCGCCGCCGCCGCGGCGCAAGCAGCCGCTGGATATTCTTTGAGGGCCTGGCGCATGTTCGACGCCCGCTCGCCCTTGCCGCCATGCCGTTGCGCCAGAATGGCGCTGTTTCGATCCACGACATAGACCGGCGTGCCGCGCACGCCAAGGAGACCCTCATGATCCCAAAGGCTGTGCTGCCCCTGTGCCTGGCCCTGCTGTCCGCGTCCGCGCTGGCGGCCTATCCCGAGCGCCCGATCAAGATGATCGTGCCTTTTCCGCCGGGGCAGGCCACCGACATCTTTGCCCGCGCCCTGGCCGAGAAGCTGGGCATGCGCCTGGGCCAGCCGGTGGTGGTCGAGAACAAGGCCGGCGCCGGCAGCAACATCGGCTCCGAATTCGTGGTGCGGGCCGAGCCGGACGGCTATACGCTGCTGGTGGCCGGCAGCGCCATGGCGGTGAACCAGACGCTCTACAAGAAGGTGAATTTCGATCCGCGCAAGGACTTGCAGGGCATCAGCCTGATCGCCAAGGTGCCGCTGGTGTTCCTGGCCAACCCGGCCACGGGCATCAAGAGCATGCAGGAGCTGGTCGGCAAGGCCCGGGCCGAGCCCGGCAAGTGGAGCTATGCCAGCGCGGGCATCGGCGGCACGCAGCACCTGAGCGCCGAGATGGTCAAGGCGCGCGCGCATATCGACATCACCCATATTCCCTACAAGGGCAGCGGGCCGGCGCAGGCGGATTTCCTCGGCGGCCAGGTGCCGCTGATGGTTGATTCGGTCACCGCGGCGCTGGCCAACATCCAGGCGGGCAAGGCGATTGCGCTGGGCGTGACTTCCGCCAGCCGCTCCAGCCAGCTGCCGCAGGTGCCCACGATCGCCGAATCGGGCCTGCCCGAATTCAAGGGCTTCGAGGCGGTGGGCTGGCTGGGCCTGATGGCGCCCGGGAGCACACCGTCGGCGGTCGTCGAGCGCCTGAATCGCGAGACGGTGGACATCCTGAACAGCGAGCAGATGCAGAAGTTCATCCGCGACCGGGGCTCCGAGCCCGCGCCGACCACGCCTGGGCAGATGAACCAGTTCGTGGCCCATGAAATCATCGAGTGGGGCAAGGCGGTGCGCCAGTCTGGTGCCTCGGTGGATTGAGGCGGCATGGCCGGCGTAATGACACAAATAGGCCTGCTTGCCAATCCACGGCATCCCTGTTGTTCAAAAAATTTTTGCCTATATGCTGCCGGTCACTCGCAAAAAACGTTATTCCCTTAACGATAATGATGCGATACCACAAGTCTGTGTAAAGGATATGAGCATGAAAGTACCGTTTCGCCTGAATTCCGTCGTGATCGCCGCCGGCTTCGCCGCCAGCCTGCTGGCCGGCGCCGCGCATGCGGAGAACATCAAGATCGCCATGGTGCTGCCCGCCACCGGTCCGGTGACGCAGTATGGCGACATGGTCAAGGAAGGCGTGGAGACCGCGGTCGAAGAGATCAACGGCGCCGGCGGCATCAACGGCAACAAGATCGAGACCGTGGTGGTGGACGATGCCTGCGAACCCAAGCAGGGCCCGGTGGCCGCCAACCGCGTGGTCAACTCCAAGATCCACTACGTGGTGGGCCCGGTGTGCTCGGGCGCCTCGATCGCCGCCGCACCGATCTACAACAACGAAGGCGTGGTGGTGGTGACCCCGTCGGCCACCTCGCCCGCGCTGACCGAAGGCAAGAACTACAGCTACATCTTCCGCACCATCGGCCGCGACGACCAGCAGGGCCCGTTCGCCGCCAAGTTCATCGCCGAGAAGATCAAGCCCAAGAAGGTCGCGGTGCTGCACGACAAGCAGGCCTATGGCCAGGGCATCGCCTCGGCCGTGCGCGACACGCTCAAGGCCGCGGGCACCAATGTGGCGCTGTTCGAGGGCATCAATGCCGGCGACAGCGACTACTCGGCCGTGATCACCAAGCTCAAGAGCGCCGGCGTGGACTTCGTCTACTACGGCGGCTACCACCCCGAGATGGGCCTGCTGCTGCGCCAGGCCGGCGAGCAGGGCCTGAAGGTGCGCATGATGGGCCCCGAAGGCGTGGGCAACCCCGAGATCAATGCCATCGGCGGCGCCGCGGTCGAAGGCATGCTGGTGACGCTGCCGGCCGACTTCGCCTCCAACCCCAAGAACGCCGCGGTGGTCAAGGCGTTCAAGGACAAGAAGCGCGATCCGTCCGGCTCGTTCCAGATGGCCTCGTACACCGCCGTGAAGGTGATCGCCGAGAGCATCAAGGCCGTGGGCAACGATCCCGCCAAGGTGGCCAAGCACCTGCACACCGCCTCGTTCGAAACCCCGCTGGGCAAGCTGGCCTGGGATGCCAAGGGCGACCTGAAGGCCTACGACTTCCAGGTCTTCCAGTGGCACAAGGACGGCAGCAAGACGCCAGCCACCAAGTAAACACCGAGTGTGTAATTCAAGGCATGGCCCTAAAACATAGGGCCATGCCTTCTTGTTTTGGCCCGCGCAACCACACGTTGCCGCAGGGGCCGATCACCTTGTTTGCGAGTGGTTTGGTATGAATGAATTTTTGCCTCAATTCATACAGCAGCTGTTCAATGGCCTGTCGCTGGGCGCGATCTACGCGATGGTGGCCATTGGATACACGATGGTGTATGGAATCATTGGAATGATCAACTTCGCCCATGGCGAGATCTACATGATCGGCGCCTATATCGGGCTGGTCACGCTGTCGGCCATAGGCACGCAAAGCGGCCTTCCCATCTACCTGGTGGTCGGCGCCATGCTGCTGGTGTCGGTGGCGCTCACCGCGGTCTATGGCTATGCGGTCGAGCAGGTGGCCTACAAGCCGCTGCGCAGCAGCCCGCGGCTGGTGGCGCTGATCTCGGCGATCGGCATGTCCATCTTCCTGCAGAACTGGGTGGCGCTGGGCCAGGGCGCGCGCGACATGGCCGTGCCCGCGCTGATTCCGGGCACCTTCCGCTTCGGCGGCGGCGACGGCGGCTTCGAGATCTTCGTGCCCTATACCCGCGTGCTGATCATCGTGGTGGCGGTGGTGCTGATGGTGGCGCTCACGCTGTTCATCCGCCATTCGCGCATGGGCCGCGCATCGCGCGCCTGCGCGCAGGACATGCAGATGGCCAACCTGCTGGGCATTGACACCAACAAGGTCGTGTCCTTCACCTTCGTGCTCGGCGCCATCCTGGCGGCGGTGGGCGGGGTGCTGATCGCGCTGGCGATCGGCAAGCTCAATCCCTACATCGGCTTCGTGGCCGGCATCAAGGCCTTCACCGCGGCGGTGCTGGGCGGCATCGGCAGCATTCCCGGCGCGATGCTCGGCGGCGTGCTGCTGGGCGTGGCCGAGACCATGGCGGCGGCCTACATCTCGTCGGAGTACAAGGACATCGTGGCCTTTGGCCTGCTGGTGCTGATCCTGCTGTTCAGGCCCACCGGCCTGCTGGGCAAACCCGAGGTGGAGAAGGTCTGATGAAAACCAGAATCAAGGACTCCATCATCGCCGCCATCCTGGCGGGCCTGGTCGTGCTGCCCATCTTCGGCCTGCAGCTGCAGCGCCGCGGCGGCCGCAACTTTCTGGAGCCGCACTGGAACTATGTGTTCGGCGCCATCGCCATCGTGTTCGTGTTCCAGCTGCTCAAGCCGCTGTTTGCGGCCCGCCTCAAGCAGGGCTGGCTGCCGGCGCTGCCGCAGGTGCAGCCGGGCAGCCAGCGCGTGCTGATGCTGCTGGTGCTGGCGGCGGCCATCGCCTGGCCGTTCTTCGCGGGCCGCAACGCGGTGGACATCGCCACGCTGGCGCTGATCTACGTGATGCTGGGCCTGGGCCTGAATATCGTCGTGGGCTTTGCCGGGCTGCTGGACCTGGGTTTCGTGGGCTTTTACGCGGTGGGCGCCTATACCTATGCGCTGCTGTACCACTGGGCGGGCTGGAGCTTCTGGGAGGCGCTGCCGCTGACCGGCGCCATGTCGGCGCTGTTCGGCTTCGTGCTGGGCTTTCCGGTGCTGCGCCTGCGCGGCGACTACCTGGCCATCGTGACGCTGGGCTTCGGCGAGATCATCCGCCTGCTGTTGGTCAACCTGGTGGATTTCACCGGCGGGCCCGACGGCATCTCGGGCCTGGCCAAGCCTTCGGTGTTCGGGCTGGAGATGGCGCGCACGCCCAGTACCGAGGGCGGCACCACCTTCCACCAGTTCTTCGGGCTGGAGTTCAACTCGCTGCACATGGTGATCTTCCTGTACCTGATGGCGCTGGTGCTGGCGCTGGTCACGCTGTGGATCTCGAATCGCCTGATCCGCATGCCCATCGGCCGCGCCTGGGAGGCGCTGCGCGAGGACGAAGTCGCCTGCAAGTCGCTGGGCCTGAACCCGATGAAGATCAAGCTCTCGGCCTTCACGCTGGGTGCGATGTTCGCCGGCTTTGGCGGCGCCTTCTTCGCCGCGCGCCAGGGCATCGTGAACCCCGAGTCGTTCAGCTTCATCGAGTCGGCGCTGATCCTGGCCATCGTGGTGCTGGGCGGCATGGGCTCGCAGCTGGGCGTGATCATCGCGGCCATCCTGATCACCGTGCTGCCCGAGCTGGCGCGCGAGTTCTCGGAATACCGCATGCTGATCTTCGGCCTGGTGATGATCCTGATGATGATATGGCGTCCGCAGGGCCTGTTCCCGATGAAGCGGCACCATACCGAGTTGAAGTAGCCCCCGTAAACACGGACAAAACGCATTGGAGAAGTGTTTATGAGTGACGCTATTTTGAAGGTGGATGGCCTGTGCATGCGCTTTGGCGGCCTGCTGGCGGTGGACCATGTGGCGATGGAGATCAAGCCGCAGGAGATCTTCGCCGTCATCGGCCCCAACGGCGCCGGCAAGACCACGGTGTTCAACTGCATCAGCGGTTTCTACAAGCCCACCGAAGGGCGGATCGAGCTGGCCGGCAAGTCCATCGCCGGCCTGTCCAGCCACGAGGTGGCCAACCACGGCGTGGTGCGCACCTTCCAGAACGTGCGCCTGTTCAAGGGCATGACGGTGCTGGAGAACCTGCTCGTGGCCCAGCACCAGCAGGTCAGGCGCGGGCTGCTGCCCGGCCTGTTCAAGACCCGCGCCTACCGCGAGGCCGAAGAGAAGGCCGTGGCCCAGGCCGCGCACTGGCTCGACGTGATGGGCCTGCGCGCCTTCGCCAACCGCGAGGCCGGCAACCTGGCCTACGGCCACCAGCGGCGGCTGGAGATCGCCCGCTGCATGATCACCGCGCCCAAGCTCTTGATGCTGGACGAGCCCGCCGCCGGCCTGAACCCGCAGGAGAAGGTCGAGCTGCAGCACCTCATCAACGAGCTGCGCCGCGACTACGGCGTGACCGTGCTGCTCATCGAGCACGACATGAGCCTGGTGATGGGCGTGTCCGAGCGCATCCTGGTGATGGAGTACGGCAAGCCGATCGCCATGGGCCTGCCGGCGGACATCCGCAGCAACGAGCGTGTGATCAAGGCATATCTGGGGGAATCGTGATGCAGCCGATGTTGGAGATTCAGGACGTCAGTACGCATTACGGTGCGATCTGCGCGGTCAACGGCGTGAGCCTGCGCGTCGACCAGGGCGAGATCGTCTCGCTCATCGGCAGCAACGGCGCGGGCAAGACCACCTTGCTGATGACGGTGTGCGGCAATCCCCGCGCCAGCAGCGGCTCCATCCGCTTCGAGGGCGAGGAGATCGTGGGCCAGCCCTCGCACCTCATCATGCGCAAGGGCATTGCCATCTCGCCCGAGGGGCGGCGCGTGTTCAAGGACCTGACCGTGGTCGAGAACCTGCAGATGGGCGCGTTCTTCCTGAACAAGGACGAGATCGCCAAGGGCATCGAGTATGTCTACGGCCTGTTTCCGCGCCTCAAGGAACGCGCCGAGCAGCGCGCGGGCACCATGTCCGGCGGCGAGCAGCAGATGCTGGCCATCGGCCGCGCGCTCATGTCCAGGCCGCGCCTGCTGCTGCTCGACGAACCCACGCTGGGCCTCGCGCCGCTGGTGATCGCGCAGATCTTCGAGATCATCAAGACCGTGCGCGCGCAAGGCGTGACCGTATTCCTGGTGGAGCAGAACGCCAACCAGGCGCTGCAGATCGCCGACCGCGGCTACGTGCTGGAAAACGGCCGCGTGGTGCTGGAGGATTCGGGCGCGAGCCTGCTGGCCAACCAGGACATCCGCAAGGCCTACCTGGGCGGCTAAGGCGGCGCTTCCGAGACTCTGCAGGGATTGCCCGGCTGGGGAATAATGGTGCCGGCTCCGGGCCGCAAGCCCGGGGTTTTCTTCCACTCTTCAGACCCGGAACATGGCTCAATACCAAATCGCCGTCATCGTCGGCAGCTTGCGCAAGGACTCGTTCAACCGCCAACTGGCCAATGCCGTGATCAAGCTGGCGCCACAGGACTTCAGCTTCCAGATCGTGCCCATCCACGAGCTGCCGCTGTACAACCAGGACCAGGACAGCGCAGTGCCCGAGGTGGTCAGCCGCTTCAAGGACACGATCAAGAACGCCCAGGGCGTGCTCTTGGTGACGCCCGAGCACAACCGCTCGCTGCCCGCGGCGATGAAAAACGCGCTCGACCAGGGCTCGCGCCCCTGGGGCCAGAGTGTGTGGGGCGGCAAGCCGGCCGGCGTGATGGGCATCTCGCCAGGCGCCGCCGGCACCAGCATGGCGCAGCAGCACCTGCGCAATGTGCTGGCCTTCCTCGACATGCCCACCATGGGCCAGCCCGAGATGTTCCTGCAGATGCGCGAAGGCATGTTCAACGCCGACGGCAGCGTGGCCGAGGCCAGCCGCGAGTTCCTGCAGAAGTGGATGGACAAGTACACCGCCTGGGTGCGCAAGCAGGCCGCTTGAGCGGCTGCGGCGGCTCAAGCGGCTTTCAGGCCAGCGCGGCCTGCTCCTCGGGCGCGGGCCGCGCCGGCTTGCTGCGGGCCAGCCGCATCACCTCGTGCGGCGCCAGCGTCTTCAATCGATGGTCGCTCCACACCTGGCGCCAGCGGCGCGCGCCGGGCAGACCATGGCGCAGGCCCAGCATGTGGCGGGCAATCGCATACCAGTGCGTGCCATGCTCGGCCGCCTCGCGCTCCATGTAGCGCACCATGGCTTCCTCGACCGATTCGCGGCTGATGTCTGACGGCGCCGCGCCGTAGTACAGCGCATCCCAGCTCGCCAGCCACCAGGGGTTGTGGTAGGCCTCGCGGCCGATCATCACGCCGTCGACCCGCCGCAGCTGCTCCTGCGCCAGCGCATCGCTGGCGATGCCGCCGTTGACCGCGATGGTCAGCGCCGGAAAGTCGCGCTTGAGCTGCGCCACCACCTCATAGCGCAGCGGCGGGATCTCGCGGTTCTCCTTGGGCGACAGGCCCTTGAGCCAGGCATTGCGCGCATGGACGATGAAGACCTCGCAGCCGGCCTCGGCCACCGTGCCGACGAAGTCGCGCACGAAGGCGTAGCTCTCCTCCTTGTCGATGCCGATGCGGTGCTTGACGGTGACCGGCAGGTCCACCGCGTCGCGCATGGCCTTCACGCAGTCGGCCACCAGCGCGGGCTCGTTCATCAGGCAGGCGCCGAACGCGCCGCGCTGCACCCGCTCGCTGGGGCAGCCGCAATTGAGGTTCACCTCGTCATAGCCCCACTGCCGGGCCAGCTGCGCGCACTGCGCCAGATCGGCCGGCTCGCTGCCGCCCAGCTGCAGCGCCACCGGGTGCTCCGCGTCGTCGAAGCGCAGGTGCCGCGCCACATCGCCATGCAGCAGCGCGCCGGTGGTCACCATCTCGGTGTAGAGCAGCGTGCGCCGCGACAGCAGGCGGTGCAGGTAGCGGCAGCCCCTATCGGTCCAGTCCATCATCGGCGCAACGGATGTGCGCCACAGGGCAGAGTTTTGATTCGTAAGTGGTTTTTCCACCTGGGTTTCCATGGAGGGGCAGGGCGCGCGCACACGCCGGTGCACGCAGAAATACACGGTCCGCGCCCGCCGTCGGCGGCACGGATGGGAACAGAGGGCGATATTTTCGCAGCTATGCCGCGGCAGGGGTGTGCAGGCGGGCAATGGCCCGGGTTTGCACGGGTCTGCCGCTGTCGCCGAAAGACAAGTGGCAGGCGTGAAACATCAAGTGCGGTTGCGGCGCCGGCTCCATCATTCGCCGATCGTAGATGCAGGCTGAACAAGGAGATACACCATGCGACTTCATCCCATGCCCTGGCGCGCCTTGGCGCTCGCCGCACTGTCCTGGCTGGCGGCCACGCCCGCCGCCATGGCGCAGGATTGGCCCAGCAAGCCCATCAGGTTGGTGGTGCCTGCGCCGCCTGGTGGCATCACCGACGGCGTGGCCCGTCGGATCGGCGAGCAGCTGCACCGCACCTTGGGGCAGCCGGTGGTGGTGGACAACCGGCCCGGCGGCTCCGGCGTGGTGGCTGAGCGCGCGCTGATGAACGTACCCGCCGACGGCTACACCACGATGGTGCTGCCATCGAGCGTGCTGACGGACCTGCCGCTGTCGATGAAGACACCGTTCGACCCGAACAAAACCTTCACCTATGTGATGGATGCAGCCGTCATGGTCCATGTATTGGTGGCCAACACCAGTTTTGCCCCCAATACCGTGGCGGCTGCGCTGGAGCTGGCGCGGCAGGGCAGGGAGGCCGTGAGCGTGGCCAACCTGAGCCCTGGCCTGCGCTCGGACATGCTGGGCGACCTGCTGCGGGAAAAGAGCGGCCGCACCATCCAGGTCATTCCCTACAAGGGCTCGGCGCCGGCCATGGTCGACCTGCTGGGCGACCAGGTGCAGATGACCTTTGAGGTGGTGACGAACGCCGCGCCGCTGATCAAGAGCGGCAAGCTCAAGGGCCTGGCGGTGGTCTCGGCCGCGCGTTCGCCCCATCTGCCGCAGGTGCCGAGCTTCTCCGAGCTGGGCATGCCGGAGTTCGTGCTGCCGGACGCCAGCATAGGCGTGGCCCTGCTCAGCAGCACACCCGGGCCGCTGATCGCGCAAATCCGGCAGGAGCTGGAAAGGGCCGTGCGCGCACCCGGCTTCCGCACCGCCATGGCAGCGCAGGGTTTCGATGTGCCGCCCGAGAGCACGCTGGAGGAGTTGCAGCGGAAGATGGCGGCGACCATGGAGCAGAATCGGAAGATCCTCGGCAGCCTGCGCTGAGCCTCAGGGCGGGGACTCAGGGCGGGGACTCAGGGGCCCCTGGCGGCCTGTCTTTGCGCGCGGCTTTCCTTGGCGCTGCAGCCGAACTGTGTCACGTACCAGCGCGAGAAGCTGCTGGATGCGGTGAAGCCCAGGATCTCGGCCACCTCGGTCAGCGGCCGCTCGCTTTCGAGCACATAGCGCGTGGCCAGCTCCTTGCGGATGTCGTTGACCAGCGACGAAAAGCTCTGCCCGCGTTCGGCCAGGCGGCGCTGCACGGTGCGCGGCATGACGCCCAGGTGCTCGCTGACGCGCTCCATGCTGCAGCGTCCGCTGGGCAGCAGCAGCAAGATGGTGCGGCGCACATCGTCGAGCAGGTGGGTATCTGGCGCCTTGACCGTGTCGTCGACCAGCTTCTGGGCATAGCGCGCCATGGCCGGGTCGGCAAAGGGGTTGCGGGCGTCCAGGTCCGCTTTGCCGCAGACGATGCAGTTGAACAGGTAGCCGAACTCGACCACGGGGCCGAAGAGCTGGGTGTGGACGCTCAGGTCGCGCGGTGCCGCATGCTCGAAACACACGCGCCGCGGCAGCCAGTCGCTGCCGACCAGCTGGCGTATCAACCGCACCATCACGCCCAGGGCCAGCTCCACCCGCTGCCGCGTAGGCTGGTGCGCGCTGCCGGCCATCACGGCCTCGCGGATCAGCACCATGCCGTTGCTTTCCTCCACCGTCAGCGACAGCGCGCCATTGAGCATGGCCTGGTAGCGCATGAGCATGTGCAGGGATTCGCGCAGGGTGGCCTGGTCGCGGATCAGCAGGCCCACCGGCCCCAGGTTGGAGAGCAGGCGCGAGCGGGCCATGCACAGGCCGAAGCTCTCGTTGCCCGAGGCCGTGGCCGAGGCCTGCAGCAGGCGGCCGACCGCAGCGACGGGGATCATCAGGTCGGGCTCATCCAGCACGCCGGGGCTGAGGCCGGCATCCAGCAGCATGCGCACCGGGTTCAGGCCAGAGGCGCTGGCCACTTCCCGGTAGTTGGTGAGGCAGGCTGCGCGGACGAGGGACGCCATCGGTCGAGCTATCCAGGTGGCATGAATGGAAAAGCGTTTGTCATCCAAAGACAAGCGCCGCTGGCGCACCGCGCCCACACTTGATGCATCGGCGCATTCTACCTGCGAGGCCCCGGCCGCGAGACTGCGCACCATGCGACTTTTGAACCGGAAGCACCCATGTCCATTCCTGCCACCATCCTGATCGTTCCCGGCCTGCGCGACCATGTCGCGGACCATTGGCAGACTCTGCTGGCCGCCCAATTGCCCCGGGTACGCACCGTGCCGCCGCTGGAGCACGGCAAGCTGCGCTGCGCGGCGCGCGTGGCGGCGATCGAACGCACGCTGGCCGGCATCGAGGGCCCGGTCGTCATCGTCGCGCACAGCGCTGGCGTGATGATGGTCGCGCACTGGGCGCAGCAGGCCACGCGGCCCATCCAGGGTGCGCTGCTGGCCGCGCCTGCCGACCTGGAGACCCCCATGCCCGCCGGCTACCCCACGGTGGAGCAGCTCGGCGCCAATGGCTGGCTGCCCACGCCGCGCAAGCAGCTGCCGTTCCCCAGCATCGTCGCGGCCAGCAGCAACGATCCGCTGTCGCGCCTGGAGCGCGCCCACTCCTTTGCCCGGGCCTGGGGCAGCCGCTTCGTGGAATTGGGCGCGGTGGGGCACCTGAACCCGGCATCGGGCCATGGCGAATGGCCTCGCGCGATGCAGCTGCTGGGCGAGCTGGTCTAGGGCCACTTTTCGAGTTTTGAAGCAAAGCAAGGAGACCCACCATGATGAATACCCCGAAAAAAACCTGGCTCGCCAGCCTGCCGGGCATAGGCTTGGCGGCCATGGCCTACGGGCCGATGGCAGTGGCCGCGCCCGCCTGGCCCGGCAAGCCGATCCGCCTGGTGGTGGCCGGGCCCGCCGGCGGCAGCGCCGACATGCTGGCGCGCGTGCTGGCGGAGGGACTGCACGACAGCCTGGGCACGCCGGTGATCGTGGAGTCCAAGCCCGGCGCCTCGGGCGCCATCGCCATCAACGACCTGAAGGCCAACGGCAAGGACGGCTACACCTTCCTGGTGATCCAGAACGGCGCGGTCAGCGAGGTACCGCTGGCCTACAAAGTCAGCTACAAGCCCTTCGCCGACCTGAAGCCGCTCGCCGAGATCAGCCGCACGGCCCTGGTGTTGGTGGCCAACAAGGACCTGCCCCTGAACACGCTGCAGGACGTGGTGCAGTATGGCCGGGCGCAGAAGGACAGCCTGGACTTTGCCTCGTATGCCACGGGCATGCGCGGCCATACCTCGGGCATCTTGCTGGGCCAGCTCACCCGCATGAACATGCGCTACATCGGCTACAAGGGCTCGCCGCCGGCCCTGGTCGACCTGATGGGCGGGCAGTTTCCGCTGATGTTCGACGGCGTCACCACCTCGTTCCCGCTGATCAAGAGCGGCAAGATCAAGGCCATCGCGGTGAGCTATCCCACTCGCGTCGAGGCACTGCCGAACGTTCCCACCTTCAAGGAGTTGGGCTACCCGCAACTGTCCAAGGCCGGCTGGTTCGCCGTCTGGGCCAACCCGCAGACGCCGGCGGGCATCCAGCAGAAGCTGCGCGCCGCAACGCTGGCTTATCTGCAAAAGCCCGAGGCCCAGAGCCGTATCAAGGCCATAGGCATGGAGCCCGGCGAGGCGCTGACCACCGAGGCGCTCGAGGCCGACCTGAAGGAGGCCTACCAGCAGCAGGCAGCCTTGCTGAAATCCATCAACTACCAGCCTGAATGAAGCGTGCGCAGCGCCCGCCACTCCTCACGATTACATCGCAACCCGGAGAGCTTTCACCATGAACTTCCTTGACGGACACCTGTACCCCGAGAACCAGCAGCCGCTGATCATCACCGCTGCCCCCTATGCGCCGGGCTGGATTCCCGCGGACTTCCCCGAAGACATCCCGGTCACCATGGAGGACCAGATCCAGAAGGCGGTGGACTGCTACGAGGCCGGCGCCACCGTGCTGCACCTGCATGTACGTGAAGAGGACGGCAAGGGCAGCAAGCGCCTATCCAAGTTCAATGAGCTGATCGCCGGCGTGCGGGCCCGCGTGCCCGAGATGGTCATCCAGGTGGGCGGCTCGATCAGTTTCGCCCCCGAGGGCCCGGACGGCGAGGCCAAGTGGCTCTCCGACGACACGCGCCATATGCTGGCCGAGCTGACGCCCACGCCCGACCAGGTCACGGTGACGGTGAACACCACGCAGATGAACGTGACCGAGCATGCCGGCGAGGACGACTTCCGCGGCGTGTCGCGCGGCTTCCCGCACCTGCACAAGACCTACAAGGACATGATCGTCCCGTCGAATCCCAGTTTCGTCGAGGAGCACATCCGGCGTCTGACGGCCGCCGGCATCCAGAGCGAGTTCCAGGTCTACAACATCAACAGCTTCGAGACCATCGAGCGCATGATCCGCCGCGGCGTCTACAAGGGCCCGCTGGTGATGAATTGGGTGGCCATCAGCGGCGGCATGGACCAGGCCAACATCTTCAACCTGGCCAACATGCTGCGCGCCGTGCCCGATGGCGCCATCGTCACGGTGGAAAGCTCGGTGCTCAACGTGCTGCCCATCAACATGATCGGCATCGCGCTCGGCCTGCATGTGCGCTGCGGCACCGAGGACGTGCTCTGGAAGCAGGACCGCTCGGGCAAGATGAGCTCGGTCGAGCAGATCAAGCAGCTGGTGCGCATCGCCGGCGAGTTCGGCCGCCCGATCGCGACAGCCCAGCAGGCGCGTGAAATCATGCAGATCGGCGTGTTCTACGAAACTGCCGAGGAGACGCTGCACAAGAACGGCTTTGCGCCCAATCGCAACGGAGGCAACCAGGGGTTTCTGCGCAAGCCTCAGTGATCGGGCCTGCTGGGAATGCTCCGTGAGCCGTGCCGGGCAGCGCAGGCCGGCGCCTCCGGCAAATTCTGCTCGCGCCAGCAGCTCGGGCTTTGCTGGAATTGCCTGGCAAACCAGCGCGAGAATGAGCTGACTTCGGAGAACCCCGACAAGGCGGCCACGTCGCCGATCGGAAGATTGGCATTTCTCAGTGCCCGCATGGCGGTCTGTATGCGCACGGTGTTCAGCGCCAGTTGGTAATTGGTGCCGGCGATCTCCAGCTGCCGTTGCAGCGAGCGCGTGGTCTGTCCCAGCATCTTCGCCACCTGCGCGATGTGGTGATGGCCATGGGGCAGCAGAGCTTGGATGGAGTGCTGTACCTGCTGCTCGACGCTGGCGGAGGCGGGCGCGGGGGCCAGCGAGTTGAGCAGCAGCCTCGCATGCTGTTCCATGGAGGCATCGTGGTTCGCATGCATGCGATGCAACTCGTCCTGCCGCAGGGCTATGCCGTCGAAATCCGAGTCGAAGATCACGTCGCAGCCGAACAGGGCCAGGTGCCGGCGGGTGCTGGCCGGCGCGCCATGCGTGAAGTGCACGCTGCTCGGCGTCCAGGCTGCCCCCAACTGGTGGCGGCACAGGCTCAGCAGGACTGCTATGCCCAGCTCGATGGGGTGGCGCCCGGGCACTTCGCGTTCGGTGGCCAGGTTCAGCTGTACGAAGGCCAGTCGACCTTGCTCGACCGTGCTGAGGACGACGGTGCTGCTCAGCAGGTGCTGGTAGTCCTTCATGGTCCGCAGCGCGCTGGCCAGGCTGGCCTGGTGCTGCAGTGCGAGGCTGATGCAGCCGAAGTCCGACAGCCGCCAGTCAGCGCCCATCAAAAGACCCAGCGGAGCCTGGCTGGACTGGTGGGCCGAGGCTTCCAGCAGGTAGGCAAAGGATGCTTCGGGAACCGGCATGTCGTCGGAGGACAGGCAGACCTGGTCCAGGTCCATCTGGCTCAGCATTCTCAGCGGATCCATGCCCAGGCCCCGGGCCACCTGGGAGTACTTCTTGAGGCTGATGCTTCTGACGATGGGAGTGTGCATGGCGGGGCGGGCCTTGAGTCGTTGACCAGGTCCGGGCGATGGTATCGCCGGTACCGGTGCCTGTTGCATGCGGCAGGCCCGGGTTTTCCCCTGCCTGTCGCCATTTGCTAAATGCTGGCGCCTTTGGCTAACGGCGGCAGCCAGGAGCGGCTCGACAATTTTTTCCATGCGCAGGCCAGGGCGGCAGCCAGGCCGGACATGTCAATGGATAGCAAGGAGATCGAGTTGGCTAAAGTCGTTTTATTTGATAGGACTGGAGCACCCGAGGTGCTGTATCTCAAGGAGGTGGCGCTGGGGCAGCCCGGGCCGGGTGAGGTGCGCCTGGAGCACAAGGCCGTGGGCCTGAACTATGCGGACACCTACTTTCGCACCGGTATCTACCCGGTGCCGCTGCCCAGCGGCATGGGCGTCGAAGGCGCGGGCGTGGTGACCGCCGTGGGCGAGGGCGTGGGCAATGTCCGGGTGGGCGACCGGGTAACCTACACCGGCTTCACCAACACGCTCGGCGCCTACAGTACCGAGCGCCTGATCGATGCGGCGCCGCTGATCCGGCTGCCCGAGGACATCGCCTTCGAGACCGCCGCCGCGATGACCATGCGCGGCCTGACCTCGGCCTAC
>NZ_JBMDII010000006.1:0-173460 GCF_057808605.1 Comamonas sp. FG99 | reverse complement strand
TTCAGGTCCTTTCTTCAAGTTTAGGACCTGTGCAGGTTTTTAGTGGGTCAATACATCGAAGGGCTCGGGCATGGGCATCAGGTGAGGCCGCTCGTGCTCGAGCATCTCCGCCACGCTGAACTGACTGTGCTCGGGATGGCGCACCTCGCTCCACAGCGCCCGGCAACGCTCACCGAGCCACGCGTTGAGCTCGGCAAACGAGCCGAAGCGCCGCCGAGCGGCTTCGATCCAGATACGCCGGCGGCTGTCCTGCACGTTCTTCTCCACACGCCCCTTCTCCCAGCCCGAGGCCACGTTGCAGAAGTCAGGGTCGTACAGGTAGTGCGCGCACATCACCGCGAAGCGCGCGTTGACGGTGCGGCCCTTGCCCTTATGCACCTTGTCCACGGCAGTGCGCATGTTGTCGTAGATCCCGCGGCGCGCCACACCGCCCAGCGCGGCAAACGATCGGGTGTGGGCATCGAACAGCATCTCGTGGCCCTGGCTCGGATAGGCCACCAGCCAGAACGCGCGGCTTGCGCATAGCTTCATGTGCGCCACCTGCACCCGGTAGTAGATGCCGCCAACAACCAAGCCTTCCTCGCTCCAATCGAATTGGAAGGCCTCGCCCAACTCGAAGTTCAGTGGAACGTACGCCGTGACATTGGCCGCCTGCCCCTCGCCCTGGCGCCAGGCTCGCACGAAGTCGGTGACGGCCGAGTAGCCGCCGACATAGCCCGCTGCCTTGATCTCGGCATGCAGGGCACGCGCCGTGCGCCGCTCGTGCTTGGGCCGCCTGGCGTCGGCCGTCAGGGCCTGCCGCAGCGCCGCCTCAAACGAGTTGAGCTTGTTGGGCCGGGGCTCGCGCCGGTACTTCGGCGCCTCGTTCACCGGTGCGCGCAGCCACTTGGAAACCGTGTTGCGCGACAGTCCGGTCTTGCGCGCAATCTCGCGCTCCGACAGCTTGTCTCTCGCGTGCAGCCGTCGGATCTTGCCAATCATGTCCATGGTGATCACTCCTCAAACCCCGCCGCTTAAAAAAGCAGCAGAGTAGGTTGAACACCTGGCTCATTTTTACTTCGGCACTACCCGCAAAACTGGCTCAAATTCCGGTCGGCGCCAACACTCAACCTTGAGTTTTCGCAAGGAAAGGTGCCCCCAAGTCTCACCAATGCGGAAGTTTGTCGAGCGCTTCGCTATGCGCTCCTTGAAATTAACGGCTATCCGCAGTGGTTCTGGCCACTTGTTGAAGCGTACCCGGCCGTTGCGGTTCCCGAGTTAGTGTCAATCGCGCACGAGGCAGCGAACGGTGCCGCCTCGAAGGAGCATGCAGAAGAGCTGTTGGCCTCAATTCCTGACGCACCTGCCGTGGTGCAAGAAGTTTTGGTGAGCGCCGCTTGGGCATATTTGGCTACCTCGAGCCCCACCCGAGACCACGTAGTAAATCGGCTACTAAAAGCTGCTTTGTCTGTGCCAGGTAAGGTTCCGCACAAGGCCTTTGAGCACATTTCGCTTCAGAAAATGAAGGCTGCATACTGCTCACCATTGCCTGATTCCGTTGAGCCCTCGCTGCGCACACAACGTGAACTGGCATTGACTTGGGCAACTCATTGGCTGATCCATAGTCCGTTGAGGTGGCGAGATGAGGTAAGCGCATGGGGTCCGATAGATCCGCTGGCCGTGAAGACCTTTATTTTTGACTTGGCTGCAGCACTTGGACGAAACCGTGAGGGTGTGGCGGCGCGAATTGCCACAGAGAGCGACCACGGCATCCTTGCACTGGAAGACCTATTCCTTTGGACAAGGTGGGCAGTCGACCCGAAGGACGATGTGAAGAGACCAGAAGGCGTCTATAGTCCGGGCCCGCGGGATGATGCCGAGCAGTTTCGTAACACGATTGTCAGCGGCATCGCCGCCGCGACGTCTCAAGCGGCCTACAGCGCACTGGACCGAATCCGCAAAGTCCTACCAACCGACGACCTCGCAGTCGATTACATCAAAAGGACGCAGTTCGAACTTCGTGAGCGGCAGTTCACCCGTGAGCCACTGCCGCAAGCGAAGTATGCGAAGTTCGAACAGGACTTCCGCGGCAATGTCACTGATTCAACTTCGTTCGCAATGGCCGTGCATGCTGACCTGCGGGCTGTCCAGTACGACGTGGAACGCGGCGAGCACAGCCTGCGCAGTTTCTTCAACCAAGTCGAGTTCCAGCGCATCCACAAAAAGGGCGAAGAAGGTGCCAAGGCGGGCTTGGCCCTGGAGGTGCACTTCCAGCGGCTTTTGGCGAGCGAGTTGGCCCACCACGCTGGCTCTCGGTACTCTGTAACTATGGAGCCCGAGACAGCGGAGGCGAAGCGCCGCGATGTTCTCTGTAGCAAGGGCGGCTGGCATGCATCCATCGAGCTCAAGATGTCCGAGCGATGGAACTTGAGCGACTACCTGGTCGCGTTGGAGAGGCAACTGGTGGGCCAGTACATGCGCCACAACAAGGCAACCACCGGCTTCTTTGTGCTGGTCCTGCAAACCAAAGAGCGCCAATGGACCGACCCAACCTCGAATAAGAAGCTCAACTTTCAGCAGGTCCTGGCAATCCTATCGGCGAAGGCCCTGGAGCTCGAAGCGAAGGATAGGTCGCGCTTCCTGCGAGTCATCGGTATTGATGCCACTACGCCAGAAGATTTTCGTGCGGTAGCCAAGAAGAACCCATCGAAGAAGGTCGGCGCGCCCAAGGCCCCAAAGAAGAAGGCATAGGGAGAACTGAGATCCAACGGCTCTTCAGCATCTGGCCAACCGAGCCCCTGAACTCTTCTCGATCTCGGCAAGTCACCGCGTCGGCTCGCACCCTGTGTTGAGTGGGCTCGCGGTATCGGTAGGTTAGGACTGCCGCATATCGTAGAGCAGTCGCTCGAACAAGCGCTTGACCACCGAACCAATGACTGCTTGAGGTCAGATTGCGTGAGCACGGTCAGCGGGAATGAGCGACCGAAGACGCTGCAAAGTAGGTATAGACCGACGATGCTCAAATGACCGGGTGTACCAGCCCTTGACATCACGTAGCCAAGCGGCCCGCAAATTTCCGGGATGCTGGGGCTATCTGTGTTGCTCGCCGTGTTCGGTACGGTCTCTGCATGCTGGCAGGCTTCTGGGGCTATTGGCGAGTTGCAGCCAGCAGTTCTTCGGTCTTGCTCATCAGCACTGCCGTGCTGCATTCGAGCGCGCCTGCGATCTTGAAGATGACCGCCAGCGTGGGCGTATGCTCGCCGCGCTCGATCTTGCCCATGTGGGAGCGCTCAATACCCGCAAGGTGCGCCAGCGACTCTTGCGAGATCCCACCATCCATGCGCGTTGCACGCACCGCCGCGCCGAAGGCCTGGGCCAGTTCGGCGTCGAAGGTGGTAGCGCCGGCTGGTCGGCCGCGCTGGATGCTGCGCTTCTGCATGGACAGAAGCGTCGATTCGCAGCACAATTAAAACCACGTTATATTTAACTCTTTGCTCCTCTTGCGCTCATTTTGTGCTTCCGCGTATTTGCGGAAAGCCACATCCGAGGTTTCGGACAGATGCATGAAGCCGTATCTGTGCGACGGCGTAAAGCCACAGGTCCGCTTCTGTGTTTGTGCGCCTCTGTGGCTTTGATGCAAACCGTCTTAGTGCCTTCACACAAATGCATGACGATGGTTTGCGATTGCGTGCTAGGGGAACAGGGCGTGCAGGCGCAATATGTGCCCTGCGGGGAATTCGACCATGACCGAGTCACTTACCACTGATGAGGAGCGCGCGCAGTTACTTGCCCATGGCAAGGACCGCGCTGCTGGACTCGCTATCGATCCGTTGCCCGTGGTACGGCTGTTCACGCCCGATGCGCATGCCACCTGGCTGCTGGTGTCGCTCGACCCGGCAGATGGCGACACGGCCTATAGCCTGATCGACCTGGGGATCGGGATGCCCGAGTTGGGCACGGTAAAGCTGTCTGACCTGGCATCCATCGTCGGCCCGAACCAGCAGCGGGTGATGCGGGATCGGTATTTTCAGGCAGCGCGTCCGCTGTCGGAGTACCTGCGGCTGGCTCAGGAGAATGGCTCTATCGTCGATTGAGCCATTCGCGCCACAGTCAAGCAGGGGCGTATTGATGCTATTTGCGTCAGGGTTGATGCTGGCTGGGTCTTAATCCGCACTGTTGCAGCGCATGAGGGCATGCGTGGCGTAAAAAGCCATGATCTTTGGCGCGGGTTGCGGCACGGTGTTTCATGCCGCGTGGGATTGTGCTGCTGCGCGGCCGTCGCATTGAGACGATTTCAGCCATGCTCCAGCGCCAATCGGTACCTGACGCCTGTCGTTACAGAATACACGAAATCTGACCGCGATGGGCTGCCCCGCATGGCCTCACGTTGTGGCGACGTTCCTGCTGTTCACGAGGAGCTTGCGCCATGACCGATCCCCACCATCTTTCGCCCTGGTATCCGACGGCAGCCTACCTCTACATCCTGTTCCTGGATGCATTGGCACTGGCCTGGGAGTACCTGCGCCGCAACCCGGACTACCGGCTTGACTGGCTGCGTCACCGTCGCAGGCCCCACACCGCACCGGCCGCACAACAGGCCGCGCGTCGCTGGGGTTTGCGGCTCTGGGAAGATCCGGCCCTGGATGCACGTGACGCACATCCAGCCTGGCTGCCCGGCCATGCGGCCGTGGTGCAACTCCATCCCGACGCCGATCCGTCCAGGGATGCCGAAGCCTTCGCCTTCTGGCGCATTCCGGGCCACAAGCACCTGATCCATGACGGTCAGCGGTTGGCTCTGCTGGCGCGCGGCTCCGGCCGCAACCAGCGCTTTACGCTGGCTCCGGGTCTGGAAGAGGGCATGGCGGTCACCTATGCCCATAGCGGCGGTACAGGTGGCGGCGCCAACCCACCTGCCGATGCGGCGCCTGCAGCACGGCCTCGGCCATCGGCCGCCGCCGTGCTGGAACTGCACACCCTGCAGGCGCTCGACGCCACTCTGGCGGGCGCGACCCTGCGCGAAGTGGCCGAGGGCCTGTTCGGCGAGGAGGCTGCTGCCGATTGGTACAACGATGGTGGCCTGCGCTCCAAGGTGCGTCGCCTGGTGAGGCGCGGCAATGCATTGATGCGCGATGGTTACCGCCAGTTAGCACAACTTCCACCGCTTGAGAAGGGTCGTTTTGAAGGGAGTGCAAAACGACCCTGAGCAAGAGGGCCGCATTTTCTGAGACTGCCTCCATCCGGCTGCGTGGTGTGGCCGGGGTTCACCACCTGATGGAGGTTCTCACCATGCGTCCTGCCCCTTTGCACTCCTCTATGGCTGCTGTCGCTGCGCCAGCGCAACCCCAACGCTATCTCTCCAACGACGAAGCTGCGGAATATCTGCGGCTGTCGCCGCGCACTCTGGAAAAGCAGCGCGTACTCGGTGGCGGTCCCAAGTTCCGCAAGTTCGGCCGCCGCGTCATGTACGCCGTGGCCGACCTTGATGCCTGGGCCGCCGAGCGCAGCTTCGAGAGCACGTCCGATCCCGAATACGCCGAATACCATGCGGCGGACAGCCGTGCGCGCTGATCGCTGGAGCGCGAGAGGCCATCGCCATGTCCAGCCCATCGATGCCCTCTCGGCAGCGACCATCGCAGGAGCGCGAACAACTCGATCTGTTCCGCGCCCTGCCGGGCGACATGGCGCCGCGAGACAGCCAGGACCTGATGGCTTTTCCGTTCTTCTCGCTGGCAAAGTCGCGGCGCACAGCGCCGATCGACTTCCAGGCCAGCGGCGTGACGATCCGGGTGGAAGGTACCCAGGAGCATGGCATCGCCACGATCTGGGATGCCGACATCCTGATCTGGGCCGCCAGCCAGATCGTGGAAGCGCGCGATGCTGGCCTGCGCCCATCGCGCCTCATGCAGGCCACGCCCTACGAGATCCTGCGCTACATCGGGCGCGGTACCTCGCTGCGCGATTACCAGCGCCTCAAAGCCGCGCTGGATCGCTTGCAGTCCACCACAGTGGCCACATCAATCCGGGAGACCACGGGCAGGCGCCTGCATCGGTTTTCGTGGATCAACGAGTGGAAGGAACTGGCCGATGCCAAGGGCACGCCCCTGGGCATCGAGCTGATCCTGCCGGACTGGTTCTATGGGGGTGTGCTGGATTCGGCACTGGTGCTGACCATCGATGCGGGGTATTTCCAGCTGACAGGCGGGATCGAGCGCTGGCTGTACCGGCTGGTGAGGAAGCACGCGGGCCGGCAGGAAACCGGCTGGTGGTTCGACTTCCGGGCGCTGCACCGCAAGTCGGGCAGCACGGCCAAACCCACCGACTTCGCTTGCGACCTGCGCGCATTGGTGGCGCGGCAGTCGCTGCCCGGCTACGTGTTGGGCATCGACCGCATGCCGGGCAGTGGGGCCGAGCTGCTGACGTTCAAGCCCGTGCCGCCCACGGCACGGGGATAAGTGCGCCAAATCCTGTGGACGGGCTCGTGCTATCAGGCGTGGCAAGTCTCGTGCTATCGGGCGTAGGGGTCTCGTGCTATCAGGCGTGCCAATGGGCCGCGAGGCCAATGCTGGCGCGGGTTTCGGCCGCCTATAACATTAATAACTTAATACCAATAACCAGTAAGAGCGCCTCGCCCCGGTGGATAACCGGGCTGCGGCGTAGGCAGGCCAGCGCTCCGGCTTGTATTCCTTGCCATCAGCGCGCCGGTTGTGCGCGCCGATCGAAGCCCGGTTTTGCAGGATGGAGGGCCGAGCCATGATCCTCGCTGTCCTTCAACAGAAAGGTGGCGTAGGCAAGACCACGATCGCCACCCACATCGCCGGCGAGCTGGCGATGCGCGGGGCATCGGTCATCCTGCTGGATGCCGACCCGCAGGGCTCCGCGCTGGACTGGACACAGCGCAGAAGCCAGCAAGGTCTTCCAAGGCTTTTCAGCGCCGTGGGCCTGGCGCGCGAAACCCTGCACCAGGAAGCGCCAGAACTCGCCAGGCGGGCCGATCACGTGGTCATTGATGGGCCACCCAGGATTGCCGCCTTGGCGCGCTCCGCGCTGCTGGCGGCCGAGCGGGTGCTGATCCCCGTGCAGCCCAGTCCCTACGACCTGTGGGCCAGCGCTGAGATGGTGGCGCTCATCCAGGAGGCGCAGGTGTTCCGTCCTGCGCTGCGCGCGGCCTTCGTCATCAATCGGCGCGTGGCTGCAACGGTGATTGGGCGCGAGGCGCGCCAGGCGCTCGCCGAGCAGCCGCTGCCTGCGCTGCGCGCCGAGATCCGGCAACGCATCGTCTTCGCCGACAGCGTGGCCGCTGGGCGGCTGGCCCGCGAGACGGCGCCGGACAGCGCCGCCGCGCGCGAAATCACCGCGCTGGTCGATGAGCTGCTGCGGTGGCCGTCATGACCGCGAAGCCACCACTCAGCAGCAAGCGCTCGGCCAAGCGCGTTGGTATCGGTGCGCGCCCGCCTGCGAATCCGCAGGCTGAAGCCTGGATTCGTCAAGGCGATGCCGATGCGCTGCACAAGGCAGACATCTACACCGCCCGCTTGACGCTCGACATCTCGCCAGCGCTGCGCGCGCGTATTAAGGTTTCGGCCTTCACGCGGGGCGTGACCGTGGCCGAGATGCTGCGCGCTTTGCTGGAGCGGGAGTTTCCAGAGCAACGCAGGGAGAACGCGCCATGAACGCTCCACTGTCTACAGCGCTGGCTGCGCCGCAGTCTCGCTCGCACGCACACTCACGTTCGCGCGCTCGCCTCGTGTTGGCGGGCTTGTCTGCCTGCGGCCTCGCTGCGCTCGCCTGGGCTACTTTCATGCTGCCGCTGCCGCGCCTGGTCTACAACCCGTCCGACAGCGTGGCGGTCGGCTGGTATCGCGTCGAGCCGCTCCACTGGCGTGTCGGCTCGCTGCCACAACCGTTGCCTCCTTCGCTGCGCGTCGGCAGCATCGTGCTGACCCGCTTGTCGACCGATGCCGCTACGCTGGCCGCGCAACGCGGCTACCTGCCAGCGCGTGTGCCCCTGCTCAAGCGAGTGGGCGCCATCGCACCGCAGCACGTTTGCATCTTCGATGCGCTGGTGTGGATCGACGGCGTGCCGGTGGCCGCCGTGCGGCCCGCCGACCGGCTGGGCCGGCCGCTGCCTTCCTGGCGGCAATGCAGGCAGTTGCATGACGGCGAGTTGTTCCTGCTCAGCAACACGAATCCGGCATCGTTCGACAGTCGATACTTCGGGCCGGTCAGCGCGTCCGCCGTGATCGGCGTTGCGCATAGGCTGTGGCTGGAGGCACAGCCATGACGGCAGCCAACATACTGCACGTTGGCGTGCCAGATATCGTGCTATCAGGCGTGCCGATCCACTGGCCGATCTTCTGCCGCTGCGCGCTGCCGTCCGGTGTGCCAACGCGGTGCCGTCAACCGGTCCAGCCTTCGGCCCTGGTCACGTCCACGGGTGAGCCTCTGGCCGCCCTGGTGGCTGCCAATTCTCTGCATAAGTTCGTGCAATGCAGCGTGGCATTCCGCTGCACATCTTCATGTCATCACGCATGTCGTGCGTGTGCATTCGCACCGCACTTTGCGCTGCATTCCACCGTGCAAAAGTCTTGCGTCGAAATCTCCCGGCCAGCGGCCGCGGGCGTGTTCACCGCATGCGCCAGGAGGCTGGCGGCCTCCGTCGTTGCGCCCCCTGAGGACAGCCTCAGAAACCGAGGGCGGATTCGGGCTTCGCGAAGGCAAAGCAAGATTGAAGGGTGCGGCACCATGGTGCCTGCAAAGCCAGTCTGCACGCGGGGGGAGCGCGGCACGCGCCACAGGGCGGCCTGGTGCCGCCGACAGCCCCAAGCCCTTGCCGGTCGTGGGAATATCGGATGCCGCGTTCGATCTGGCGCGACCGGCTTGGACGGAGTATCGGCATGAGCAAATCCCGCAATTCCCCTGGCGACGACCAGTTCCGCGTTCGGCCCGGCAAGTCCCGGCAGCGCGGCGACACCTTTATCGCCCAGGTACTGAGGCAGACTAGCAAGGCAGCCGGCGCCACGGGCGGTAGACGTGGCGCGGGTGGCACATCCACCGGCAAGGCCCCCGGCTCGCGCCTGGGGCGCGGCCACACGGCAGCACGGTTCACGGGCCAGTCGCTGTCGCCGTTATCGCGCCGGGCCGCCGTCAAGGTGCGGCTGGTGTACCTCCGGCAGGCCAGTGGCCGGTCTACAACGGAGCATCTGCGCTACATTGAGCGCGAAGGCGTGGATCGCCAGGGCGGGCCGGGCCATGCCTATGGACCGTTGACCGACGAGGCAGACACCCGCGCCTTTGAGGAGCGGGGCAGGGGAGACCGCCACCAGTTTCGCTTCATCGTCTCGCCCGAGGATGCGGAGCAGCTCGAAGACCTGCGCACCTACACCCGCCACCTGATGCAGCGCATGGAAGCCGACCTGGGCACGCGGCTGGACTGGGTGGCCGTCGATCACTGGAACACCGACAACCCCCACACCCACGTCGTGCTGCGCGGCAAGGACGACACCGGCAAGGACCTCATCATCTCGCAGGAGTACATCACCCGCGGCATGCGCGAGCGGGCAATGGAGTTGACGACCGAATGGCTCGGGCCGCGCACTGAGCTGGAGATCCAGCGCATTCTGGCCCGCGAAGTGGAACAGGAGCGCTGGACTAGCCTCGACCGCACCCTGCAGCGCGAAGCCGTGGACGGCCTGGTCAGGATCGAGCGCTTCGACAGTTCCAAGCTGCGCAGCCAGCGCCTGCTGCTGGTGGGCCGGCTGCAGCGCTTGCAGCGCATGGGCCTTGCCACAGAAACCCAGCCCGGCACCTGGGCCGTGCACGTCGACGCAGAGAAGACATTGCGGGGCATGGGCGAACGTGGCGACATCATCCGCACTATGCAGCGGGCGATGGGCGGCAAGCAGCGCGAGCTGGCCGTGTTCGAGTCCGGCGACGATGGAAATGGTCGCAGCATCATCGGCCGGGTGGCGGGCAAAGGGCTGGCCGACGAGTTGTACGACCGGGGCTATCTGGTGGTCGATGGCACGGACGGCAAGGCGCACTATGTGGCGCTGCCATCCAAGACCGAGCTGGCGCAGTTCCCCATGGGGGCCGTGGTGGAAGTGAAGCGCTCCACCGATCTGCGCAAGGCAGACCAGACCATCGCCGCGCTGGCGTCCGATGGCCTGTACCGCACCGATCACCACCTCGCTATTGTGCAAGGCCAAGCCACGGAAGGCCGTGATCCACGGGAGGTCGTGGCAGCCCATGTCCGCAGGCTGGAAGCGCTGCGCCGTGCGGGCATCGTGGAGCGGGTGGCCGAGGGGCTATGGAAGGTGCCGGATGACCTGCCCGAGCGGGGCCGGAAATACGATGCCCAACGCTTGGACGGCTTGGCCGTGGAGCTGAAATCTCATCTGCCCATCGAGCGGCAGGCCCGCGTGATCGGCGCCACCTGGCTCGACCAGCAACTAATCGGCGGCGACCAAGGATTGGGCAACCTGGGCTTTGGCGCCGAAGTCAGGCAGGCGATGCAGCAGCGCGCCGACTTCCTCGCCGAGCAGGGCATGGCCGAGCGGCGTGGCCAGTGCGTGATCCTGGCGCGCAACCTGCTGGGCACGATGCGCAACCGAGAACTGGCGCAGGCTGCGAAGGACATTGCTGCAGAAACTGGCTTAGAACACCGTCCAATGGCCGACGGTCAGCGCGTGGCTGGCACCTACCGCCGCAGTGTCATGCTCGCCAGCGGGCGTTACGCGATGCTTGACGACGGCATGGGTTTCTCGCTGGTGCCATGGAAGCCGGTGATCGAGCAGCGGCTGGGGCAGCAGCTGGCCGCGGCGGTGCGCGGCAGCGGAGTGTCCTGGGAGACGGGGCGGCAGCGCGGACCATCAGTTTGACCCTGTCTTGGAATTAAGAGGGAGGAGTCATCTGACGGCGACATGCTGCGGACCTGTTATCTTGCTCAAGCAAATTGCGATTCTAGGAATTCGAGGCTTCGGTGGTACAGCTCAATCCTGTTCAGTTCCAGCACCATCGAGTGCGTACCGCGTGCAAGCACCTCCAAGCGTTTGTAGGGTGCTTGATGCAGCCTGGAAAATAACTCCTGAGCCATATACACTGGCGTGTCCACGTCCCATTCGCCCAGGAGCAACTGCGTGGGCACGCGAATCCGTTCGGGCTCATAGGTAGGGCGACCGGCAGACCAGAGCTCCATCAAGTCGGCAATGACGCCGTTGGGAGCCAAGATCGCCTGATCCGCATCGCCGGGCTTGCCTTGACTTTTGGCCACTGCGCTCCACCAGCGGTCGAATTCTGTTTGGGGCATCAATTGCTCTGCAACGGAGGCGTCCAAACCACGTACCCAGCGTTCACGGGCCTCCGTTTTGGGAACGGTTCTAAAGTCGCTCAGGCTGGCGCCGGGTGACAACATAGGCGGGAGGCCCGACATGGCCCATCGCATCATGGTCATTCCAGGCGTATTCCGAATCATCCACAGTGGGGCAAACAAGACAAGATGCCTCACCATCTCGTTGTTCTGCGCCGTGAAGCCACCGGCAAGCGCCGTGCCCCATGACCAACCGATCAAGTTGAGGCGTGCGTTACCATGCCGTGCGCGTATGAACTCCACCACGGCAGCGAGATCGGCTTGGGCCTCTTCGGTGCGTGCGTATGGCCGGCCATGCTCCGGAAACACCTTGGGCATGTTCGCGTGCAAGGAGTGTCCATAGCCGCGCACGTCGAACAAGTACGCATCAAAGCCATGCGCGGCCAAATAGTCGAGCCAGGAGCAGCTATCAAACGCAGCATGGTCGAAGACCGCGCTTCCGGGATAAGTGGCGCCATGCACAAACAGGACGATCTTCTCCGGATCCGTTGTCTCCCTTTCTGCAAGACGTTTATTGCGAACATATAGCTCTATGCCGGGTGTCGCGCTTGGGATTCGATAGTCGGTAGCTGCGATCATCAGTTTTGCGGCACCTTTTCAACGGCATACGAACCAGGAGCAGCTTCCAGCACAGGCCATGCCTCGCTTCCAGGTTGTGCAGGTGCGGCAACCAGTTTGCCTCCGGTCGGCGCCACCCAGTCGTTCCACGCTAGCCACCAGCTTCCCTGGCGCTTTTCGGCACCCGCTTTCCAGGCTTCAGGGTCCGAGGTCTGAGGACCGTTACACCAGTAGCCCCTGCGCGATTTGGCTGGGTGGTTGATGACCGTGCCGGACACATGACCGCCTTCGGTCAGCAGAAACTCGCATGGACCGCCAACCAGATCGCGGGTCAGCAGTGTTGTCTGCCATGGGACGATATGGTCCTCGGTAGCGGAAACGACGCAGCACGGCATGTCGATATTGCCCACATCTACCTTGCGCCCTCGTAGGCTCAGCGCTCCCGGCTCGCGCAGCCGATTGTGGAGGTACATGTTCTCCACGTAGAACTGATAAAGATCACCTGGGACATTGGCGGTGTCGCTGTTCCAGTACAGCACATCGAACGGCGGAATCTTTTCCCCCAACAGGTAATTGTTTACCCAGAAATTCCAGATGGAATCTTTCGCATGGAGCATTGCCATGGCTTTGGAGAGATCCTGACCCAGCATTACGCCCTTGGAGCGTACGCGTGGCTCGTACGCAGCGATCTGCGGAGCGTCGATGAAGACACCGATATCGCCATGCTCGGAGTAATCCACCAAGGTGGTCAAGAAGGTGGCAGATGCCACGCGCTTTTTCTCTGCCGCCGTCATCACCGCCAAGGCAGAAACGGACAGCGCCCCCCCGATGCACCAGGCTAGGAGGTTCAGGCGCGGCGCGCCCCCAATCTCGCAGGCCATTTCCACTGCTTTGTGCACGCCGTCGTATACATAGTCCTCCCAGCTCTTGCTCGCTTCCCCGGGATGCGGATTGCGCCAGGACACCATGAATACGTTGTGCCCCTGTTCCAGCAGGTACTTGACGAAGGACTTCTGCTCGTTGAGGTCGAAGGCATAGAACTTGTTGACACAGGGCGGAACGATCAGCGTTGGTGCCTGGCGGATCTTGCCGGCCAGCGGCTGGTACTGGATCAACTGGAAGATGTCATTCTGAAATACCACGGCACCGGCGGTCGTTGCCAGGTTCCGCCCCACCTCAAACGCCTCCATGTCACTGGAGGCGGGAAACGCCTGCTGCTGCAGATCGGCCAGCATGCGGGAGGCTCCGGTCAGAGCACTCTGGCCCTGGGTTTCCACGGCCTTTGCCAGTGCCTGCGGATTGGTCCAGAAGAAATTGGACGGCGACATTGCATCCAGCGCCTGCTGCATGTAAAAGTCCCACACTTGCTTTTGGTGCGGAGGGAGCGTTGCACCAGATTGGCCCATCTGCTGCGCAGTCTGGCCAACAGCCTGGTACCACTGCAGCAGCAATTTGCCGTAAGGCGTACCGCTCCATGCCGGATCCTTGAAGCGAGGATCATCCTTCAACGAATGGGGTGTGGCCGCATCGCCGCCGGGAGCCAGCCAGGTGCGCTTCCACTCTTCGAAGAGTTGCTGCAGATTTTCTGGGGTCATGATGCTCTCCTTTGGTTTATGCGTTGCGCCATTGGGGCGCGCGCTTGGAAAGAAAGGCATTGACCCCTTCTCTCTGGTCCTGCGAATCGAAGAGATCCACAAATGCTTCACGCTCTGCCACCAGCGTGGTGCTAGGTGACTGCGTACGTGCGCCATGGATCAATCTTTTGCAAGCAGCAACGCTGATAGGACTTTGCCGCTCCACCGATTTGGCCAATGCCAATGCGCGCTCAAGTGCTTGGCCACGCGGCACCACTTCTTGCGCCAGTCCAATGCGCAGCGCAGTTTGGGCATCGACACGCTCACCACACAAAATCAACCGTTTAGCCCAAGCCTCGCCGATCTGCCAAGAAAGCCACTGCGATCCACCCGCACACGGCAGCAGGCCCACTGATGCTTCAGGGAGTGCCATTTGCGCATGCTCCTCTGCAATGCGCAGATCGCAGGCCAGTGCACATTCCAGGCCACCACCCATAGCGAAACCATTGATAGCCGCCACGCTCAGGCCTCGAAAACCTGCCAATGCCTCAAAGGCCTCGCCGAAGCGGCGCGCCATCGCCCGCGCCATGGCCTTGTCCCCATCGGCGAACAGCTTGAGATCAGCGCCCGCGGAAAAAAACTTTTCTCCCCCTCCGGTAAGCACGAGGCTATAGATCTCGCGGTCGGCATTCAGAGCGTTCACGCACCGAGCCAGTGCCTCCAGACTGTCGAGGGTCCATGTATGTGCTGGAGGGTTATCGAGTGTGATCAGAGCGATATGCTCGCGTTTCTCGACCTTAAGCCCAGGATAGTTTGCGATTTCCATCTCGTCTCCTTACGATCTATGTTGCGGCAGAGCGCGTCAGCCTTGCCTTTGCAGCATCTTGATCACGCTCGAAAAATCCTTGCCACCATGGCCTGCGAGGCTGTGCGCCGCATAGACTGCGCGTGCCATGCCGCCAAGCGGCGTACTGGCCTTCGTCACAATGGCGTTTTCCTGCGCCAGGCCCAGGTCCTTGAGCATCAAGTCCGTGCCGAAGCCGCCTGTGTAGCCTTTGCTGGCCGGAGCGTTCTCATGTACGCCGGGGAAGGGGTTGTACTTTTCTAAGGCCCAGTTGCCGCCTGAACTGCGGCGCATGATCTCGGACAGCACCTTGGGATCAAGCCCGTTGGCCACGCCCAGCGCGATCGCCTCGCTGGTGCCCACCATCAAGATTCCCAACAGCATGTTGTTGCAAATCTTGGCTGTCTGACCTGCCCCTACAGCGCCGGCATGGAAGATGTTGCTGCCCATTTTTTCGAGCAGCGGGCGAGCGCGCTCCAGATGGGTGTCGCTGCCGCCGACCATGAAGGTGAGGGTTCCAGCGATGGCGCCGCCGGTGCCTCCAGAGACGGGTGCATCAATGAATGCGATGCCCGCTGCCTCAGCTGCCGTGGCAACCTTTCTGCTGGTGGCAGCTGCAATCGTGGAGCTATCGATCACCAGTGCGCCCTTGGCAATCAACGCCAGCAGACCTTGGTTGTTGCCATTGCCCAGGAACAAGCCTTCCACATGCTGGCTGGCGGGCAGCATGGTCACGATGGCTTCGGCTTCCTGCACAGCGTCTTGCGCATTGGGGGCTATGGAAACACCTTCGGCCTGCAACTTGGCGCAGGCATCCTTACTCAGGTCGAATGCAGTGACGGTGTGGCCTGCCTTGTGCAGATTCAAAGCCATGGGTCCACCCATGTTGCCCAGGCCGATGAATGCGATTTTCATGTGTGTCTTACGGAATCTGGTGAATGAATTCGGGATAGCGCGTGCGGGCAGGGATCAGGTCAGGGGCGAAGCAGCGATCTGCCCCTAACGAATCACGTCCGATGCATCGGCGTCGAGCATGCGCCGCCCGACAATGACGCGCATGATCTCGTTCGTGCCTTCAAGAATCTGGTGCACGCGCGCGTCGCGTAGCAGCCGCTCCAGCGGGTACTCGCGGATGTAGCCGTAGCCGCCGTGCAGCTGCAGCGCCTCGTTGCAGACCATGAAGCCGGCATCGGTGGCAAAGCGCTTGGCCATGGCGCAGTAGGTGGAGGCATCGCGCGCGCCGGCGTCGAGCTTGCTGGCGGCCAGGCGCACCATCTGGCGCGCGGCGACCAGCTCGGTTGCCATGTCGGCCAGCTTGAACTGCAGCGCCTGGAAGCTGGCGATGGCCTTGCCGAACTGCTTGCGCTCCTGCATGTACTGCTGGGCCTGGGTGAGCGCGCCTTGCGCCGCGCCGACCGAGCAGGTGGCGATGTTGATGCGCCCGCCGTCCAGCCCCTTCATGGCGATCTTGAAGCCCTCGCCCTCGCGGCCCAGCAGGTTGCGCGCGGGGATGCGCACGTTGTCGAAGCTGATCGTGCGCGTAGGCTGGCTGTTCCAGCCCATCTTTTCTTCCTTCTTGCCATAGCTGATGCCGGGCAGGTCGGCCGGCACGGCAAAGGCCGAGATGCCGCTGGCGCCAGACTGCGCATCGCCGGTACGGGCCATCAGCACCAGCATGTCCGTCGATCCGGCGCCGCTGATAAAGGCCTTGGCGCCGTTGATCACGTATTCGTGGCCCACCAGCTCGGCCCGGGTCTTGAGCGAAGCGGCGTCCGAGCCCGCGCCGGGCTCGGTCAGGCAGTAGCTGGCGAGCTTGCGCCCGCTGGTGAGTTGCTCCCCCCATTCGGCGCGTACTTCATCCGTGCCCCAGGTGCCGAGCATCCAGGTCGCCATGTTGTGGATGGTGATGAAGGCCGTGGTGCTGGGATCGACGGCGGCCATTTCCTCGAAGACCAGGGTGGCGTCGAGCCGGGGCAGCTGCAGGCCGCCGATGCGCTCGGGCGCATACAGGCCACAGAAACCCAGCTCGGCGGCCTTGGCGATGGCCTCGCGCGGGAAGATGTGCTCACGGTCCCAGGTCGCCGCATGGGGCGCGAGTTCAGCTTGTGCGAACGCGCGGGCCGTGTCGGCAAAAGCGCGTTGCTCCTCAGTCAACTCAAAATCCATGTGAAAGTCTCCTTATGCTCTTCATCTGAGAGCTTCCAGCGCTTAATCAGAAAGCGCTGGAGTCTCTTTTCACTTCAGACTGATAGTGGTGTTGACGCCGTGACTGGTGGTGTCGTCGTCGAACCAGCGTTCGGTAACGGTCTTGGTCTGGGTGTAGAACAGCACCACCTGCTTGCCGTAGGGGCCCAGGTCGCCGAGCTTGGAGGCGCGGCTGCCGGTGAACGAGAACAGCGGCACCGGCACCGGGATCGGCACGTTGATGCCGACCTGGCCCACGTCGATGTCCTCCTGGAACTTGCGCGCTGCCGCACCCGACTGCGTGAAGATGGCCGTGCCGTTGCCATTCGGGTTGGCGTTGATGAATTCGATCGCTTCGTCGATGTCGGCAGCGCCGGAAATGCTCAGCACCGGGCCGAAGATTTCTTGGTCGTACACAGCCATGCCGGGCTTGACGCCGCTGAAGATGGTGGGGCCGACAAAGTTGCCCTTTTCGTAGCCGGGCACCTGGGGCTTGCGGCCATCGAGTTCGAGCTTTGCGCCATCGGCCAGACCACGCTCGATCAAACCTTCAATACGCGACAGCGCGGAACAGGAAACGACGGGCCCTACATCCGTACCCTTCTCTGTACCGCCGGAGACCTTAAGCGTTTTGGCCTTGGCGACTAGTTCGGGAACCCATTTCTGCGACTCTCCCACCAGAACTACGTGCGACAGCGCCATGCAGCGCTGACCAGCTGCACCAAAGGCCGCGCCAGCGATCGCGTTCAGTGTCTGCTCCTTGTTCGCATCGGGCAGCACGATGGCGTGGTTCTTGGCGCCCATCATGCACTGCACGCGCTTGCCGGCCAGGCTGGCGCGGTTGTAGACATGGGTGCCGACCTTGGTCGAGCCCACGAAGCTGATGGCCTTGATGTCCGGGTGGTCGCAGATGGCATTGACCACGTCCTCGCCGCCATGGATGACGTTGAGCACGCCAGGCGGCACGCCGGCCTCGAGCGCCAGCTCGCACAGGCGCATGGTGACCATCGGGTCCTGCTCGGAGGGCTTGAGGATGAAGGTGTTGCCGGTGGCGATCGCCATGGGGAACATCCACAGCGGGATCATCGCCGGGAAGTTGAACGGCGTGATGCCCGCGCACACGCCCAGCGGCTGCAGCACCGAGTAGGTGTCCACGCTGTTGGCCACGTTGTTGGCCAGCTCGCCCAGCTGCAGGTTGCCGATGCCGGCGGCATGCTCCACCACCTCGAGGCCGCGGAACACGTCGCCCTCGGCGTCGGGCAGGGTCTTGCCCTGTTCGGCCGTCAGGATCGCGGCCAGCTCCTTCATGTTCTCGCGGATCAGCTGCTGCAGCTTCAGGAAGATGCGGGCGCGGGCGCCGATGGGCGTCTTGCGCCAGGTCTTGAACGCCTCCTTGGCGTTGGCGACCGCGGCGTTCACCTCGTCGGGCGTGGCGAAGGGCACGCGCGCCAGCACTTCCTGCGTGGCGGGGTTGACGAGGTCGCGCCACTGCGTGGTCTGCGACTCGACCATCTGGCCGTTGATGAGCAGCTTGACGGTGGGGGCGAGCACGCCGGAGGGGGGGGCAGCGTTCATGGGGTTCTCCTGGAAACGATAAATATCTAAGGTTCCTGCAAAAGAGTTGCAGGAGCACACTGACCTGTCGCGCGCTCCAATTGCTGTTGCGCATGCGCCCATTGTTCTGTGCCGCCAGAATGCTGTCGATACTCCAGGAGGCTGGTCCTACCACTTGGACGGAGCGACTTCACTTGCTCTCACTACCTGTCAGTAGCTACGCTGCGCCGCACGGTGTGTGTGAGGGATTGCGCTTTGCGTTCAGTTCCTGAGGACGGGGTGATCGAGGACCGATCACGTAGGGCTGCATATGTGCGGCTGCTCATATGCTGCACCCATGCCATGGCCCTACCAGTTGACGGAAGCACTTCAGGTAATTTCTGCACACCACCCAGTCCGGCAAGCCGCTGCTGAATGTCAGTAGCGAGTGCTGGCAGTCGCGTTTGCAGTGAGGAAAATCTCTGGGTCATGCTGCGAGGGCCCGGACTACTGCGGAGCTTGCGGGAGACAGGTCATCCTTCGATACGCCCTGA
Organism: Comamonas sp. FG99; assembly: GCF_057808605.1. Classification (NCBI taxonomy): domain Bacteria; kingdom Pseudomonadati; phylum Pseudomonadota; class Betaproteobacteria; order Burkholderiales; family Comamonadaceae; genus Comamonas; species Comamonas sp. FG99. Next base: position 154,869 of record NZ_JBMDII010000006.1, on the reverse strand, counting down.
CATTCACGTCGAACTATCTCGGTAAGCCGCAAACTTAGAGGTCTTCCCGATTCCAGGATTGAAGCAGTTGCATGGGTCGAGCTCTTTGTAAAAGCCAGCCAGTTGTGGCTTCGCCTCGTACAAATGCCCGACATTGTGCTCCGCTGGATACTCTGCGCCACGAGCGTCGAGTAGCTTGAGCATTTCATGCTCCAGCGCTATGCAGTCATTGCCCTTAGCCACGATGTAGTCCTGATGAAACACATGACATAGGAAGTGCCCGTAGTACAGCTTTAGCATGATCGGGCGCTCAATCTCTGGTGGCAGCCGCTCAAGCCAGTCGCGGTCATTTCGACGCAAGGCAATATCGAGTGCAACAATGTCTTCGACCTCCCGATGATGTACCGCGCGATAGCGCACGGCTGCACTTGCGGCAGCGAAGCGATGCAGAAATGCTTTCCTACCTTCCTCGTCGGTGCATTCGAAGTACGCACCATCACCCTCCGCGAAGTGTTGCGCTAGAAACGCACGCACTTCATCCAAGCCCTGTGCCGATACCTTCAACATCAGGTGGTGCTCATACTGATCGCGATACGCCTTTATGCGGCTAGGCAGATGATCCGGCAAGCGCTCGCTGATCCATTGCAGCACTCGATCAGTCAGGTGCCTCGGTAAAAATCCGAAACGCTCAAGCCACGCATCGCTGCGGTTCTTGATATCGAAAAACATTGGCAAGCGGTTCGTCCCCAATTTGTCAATGATCATGAACAAGTCCTTGCCGTATCTGCTGGCGATATCAAATGCATCGCGATGCAGATACTCGCCAGCAATGGGCAACTCCTTGAAACTGGCTAATGCATGGCGGCGGAGATCGGACAGCACATGCGCATCGTTAGTGCCGATGTAGAACACCTTCGCATCTTTGGCCGCGACAAACGTGTCCAGGCGCACCGCAAACGTCATCACCTTGCCAGCCGATCCAGAGGCTTCAAAAAGGCGCCGTGGATCCGCGTTGAAGCGTGCAGGCGTAGGGGCATCAACATCACGGACATGAGTTGCGTATTCGAGATCCGATGCGACAGCGCCCGCGCTGGCATCCACATCGGCATCCGTGAACGTGCCGCGCTCAACGCGGGACAAAATCTCTTCTGCTGTGTCGCCTAGACTGATTCCGAGATGGTTCACCAGATGCAGGGCACCAGAGGCATCAACAGCAGCGAACAACGCCATTTCCGTGTAGGCCGGCCCGCGCTGCACCAACGAGCCACCAGAGTTGTTGCTGATGCCGCCCAGCACTGATGCGCCGATGCATGAGGACCCAATCACGGAGTGGGGTTCGCGCCCAAGTGGCTTCAGTGTGCGTTCGAGCTGATCCAGTGTGGTTCCGCCAATGCAGACCACCTGGCTTCCACTGCCGAGAAGATGGACTTGCCTGATGCGCGTCGTACTGACGATGACGATGTCTCGGTCGTAGCCATCTCCATCCGGCGTCGATCCTCCCGTCAATCCGGTATTCGAAGCCTGCGTGATGACGATGACGCGCGCGAGGACACAGGCAGCGAGTACTCGCCATTGCTCAACAAGAGTACCGGGACGGACGACGGCCAGCACCCGGCCGGATCCAAAGCGGTAGCCCGTGCGATATCGGTGTGTTTTCGCATCGTCGGTCAGTACATGGCGGGAACCGACGACGCCGGCAAGGTGGCTGATCAAATTCTGGGGATTCATCTCAAGTCTCTAGACCTACTTGCGCACATTGTTGTGCGTGAACGTGAGACTGAGGCAACCCTTAGGCCTGGCCCTACCAGTTTGCAGGCGGTGTGTCACTGGCGATCAGCGTCATGTCCAGTGTTGAGTCGCAGCGTCGCTCGTACTAATTGTTGCTCCTCAGCCTCAATTTCCTTCAGGCGGGCAAGTGTGCTGTCGATATGCGCGCTGGCTATCTTGCGTGCTTGCTCAGATTGTCTGTGGATCACAGCGTGGTAGAGCCGTGCATGTTGCTGGTCGATCACGCGTCTCTCATCCTGGCGGTGGTACAGATTGTTGACGGATGCGAAGACCGAATTCAGCAGCAGATCGGTAATGGCGTTGAGTGTGTGTACCAGCACCGGGTTGTGGGATGCTTCACAGATCGCTAGATGGAAGGCGTAGTCAGCCTGTGCGCAGGATGAAGCGTCGATATCGCATCCCTTCATCGCAAGCATTTCTTCGTAGCGACGAGTGATCCGTGCAAAATCTGCAGGCGTACCGCGAAGCGCGGCAAGGCGCGCAGATTCTGCCTCTAGCATTTCGCGTACCTCGTATATGTCATACAAGGTTCTAGGCTGTGAACCTAGCAGATGCATCATCGGCGAAGATGCCGCGTGCTTCACAAATGCTGCAACAGATGATCCGCGTCCATGCGTCGTGTCAATGATGCCGCGCGCGCGCAATACATTGAGTCCTTCGCGCACCGCTGATCGTGAGACGTCCAACTTCATGGAAAGACGACGCTCTGAAGGTAGCAACTGTCCCGGTTTCAGCACACCGTCGACGATCATGCTTTCAATGCGTTGTGCAACGATGTCGGCTATTTGCATCGTATGCCCCCATGTTGCCGAGGCACGATGCAGCCTGCTGGTCGGACCAGATTTACAACTCCGGGGTGGAAATATGGCACGGTAGCTTGCGGGCCTGGCCAGGCATTCAAGTCAGCACGATCACGCCAGGCCATCTGATTCAGCCGATCCAAGGCAGTTGGAGCGCGGCGACCAACGGGGGTACCACCGCATGCGGTTTCTCCGGTGCTCCCACTGAGGAGCGGCTTTTCTTCGAGGCTGTACGTTGCCCCAGCATTTCTGCGTTGGGGTTGTCTGCGGTCTTGAGACAGTCGTGGCGAGGCCAACTGCGATGAAGATGTCGTCACCATGCCTCCTTTTTGGTTCATTATTTATGTGAATCCAAGTATGAGAGAGCAGTTGTTGGTGAGTACAGAGGAGAAGTAGGACGATTTTGAAGAATAAGGTTCATAGTATGAACCTTACGATCTATAATCGCTCATGCCTCAAACGACTACCCAGGCCTCCGAAACCGTCGGTGCCCAGACATTACGCCGCGGCTTGGGCATCCTTAAGCTGTTGGCTCGGTATCAACCAGATGGGTTGAGCGTCAGCGACATCGCCCGCAAGTTGGAACTGAATAAAGCCACAGCTATACGGCTCACGCGTACTCTCATGGACGAGCAATTCGTTGCTCAGGATGCCGCGACACGCCGCTATCAGCTTGGGCCAGAATCGTTTGCTGTAGGGTTGGCTGCGGAGCCCAACTACGCGCTGCAGCGCATCGCTGCTCCGTACCTGCGTACTCTCGCTCTGGAAACAGGCGATTGGCTGTTCTTCACGGTGAGGCATGAGCTAGAGGCCATTTGTCTGTCGCGGGAGAGCGGCGATATTCCCTACCCACAGGCATCTCTGCGTGTGGGAGATCGGCACCCTTTGGGACTGGGCGCTGGGGGACTGGCGATTCTTGCTGCTCTTCAGCCGGATGAAGCAGAGAGAATCCTCGCTATCAATGGCCCAGAGATCGCTCGCCGTTATCCGCAGATGACGGAAAAGATCGTGAGGGAAAAGTTGCAAGCCACGCGGGAACTGGGCTATTCCGTTATTCCGGGCATCCTCGCACCGGGCTTCTGGGGCATTGGCGTGCCGGTACTCAGGGCCGATGGGCAGCCAATTGCCGCCATCGTTCTGATTGCTAGTGCCGTCCGATTGGGTTACGCGCGACAAGCCACGATTGCTGCGAGGTTGCAAAAGGTCAGCCGAGATCTGATGCAGGCGTCCAGCGAGAGCTAGGCCAACTGCGACATTTACGTGTTGGTATTGACGCGTAGCAAGTAGGCATTAGCCGGTGGAAGTGCCCAGTTGTCTGGGGAACAACGAGGGCATATAGCTTGGGTTTTCCAGAGACTGCGCCGCACGGCCTGGCAAAGCTTGCCGACCGAGCGCTAGATTGTGATAACCCTAAGAATGCTGTTCGTGAATGTCGAGTCAGCGATGATGGGTAGCTTTGGGGTCTGGGAGAACCCTTATGTCATTGGTTCATATTCCGGACCACATTCGGCGACTGTTGTCTGCTTCAGCCAGGACAGGGCGCATGGAGCTCTTCATACTTTGCTGCATAGCCCATGTATCGGCTTCACCGGAGATGCGATATGACCTTTGGGAATTTTACCACCGCTGCGATCGTATCTAGAGCAGTCAGCGGACTTCACCGTCGACTGCGAGAAGAGCTTACGCTCAGTCGGGACGGCCGTCACATTCGTCGCTCACGGTTCGGCACGGTGGCGATGCTTGCGAGCTGTCTGATCATTGCGTCGTGCGCAGCTCGGCCGGGGAGCGGCGACGCAAGCTCGCTAAGGATCTACTTGGCTCGTCATGGACAGACAGACTGGAATGCAGCGCGCCGGGTGCAAGGTGGAACCGACACTCCCTTGAATGCAACCGGGGTCCGGCAGGCTCAGCAACTCGCAGCCCGGCTGAAGGGCATTCCGCTGGACGCCGTCTATTCAAGTACCTTGAGCCGAAGCAAGCAGACCGCAGAAATTGTGCGTGGATCGGCGCCCTTAAAGAGTCTGCCTAGACTAGCAGAACAGCAGCACGGAAAGTTTGAGGGAAAGCTGATCGATGGCAGTGATCCGACGATGTTGCAGGAGTTTCAGCATCGCACCCAAGATCCCATGGATGCACTCGACGGGGGCGAGTCTCTCAACCAACTCTTCGAGCGCGTTCGGGGCGCAGTGCAAGACATCCGAAAGGAGCATTCTTCGGGAACGATCCTCATCGTCGGCCATGGAGGGGCCAATCGGATGATTGTGCGAGAGTTGATGGGTCTTTCCGAGGAGCAGGCTCGGCAGATCGTGCAGGCCAACGACGAGGTCTACCTCATTGAAGTCGGCGTGGCAGCTTCGCCCCGCATGTGGAAGTTGATCACCGAAGTCAATTTGCGTGATCTTTACCGGGCTCAATGAGGCACACCTTCTCCACGAAGGCTAGGTCGTTGGAGCGTTCGAAGCTGCGCGAGCGATGCGGAGCCAGCGCCGCGGCTCGAAACAGCCGGTGCGCCATGTCCTTTTACTAATGCTCGCCTCGGCAGCAAAGCTGCGCACGCTCCAATGGGTCTGCTTGGCAGGTCGGGTTTGCACAGCTTGATTGAGCAAGTCGGCCACGCGCTGATCGTCCAACGAACACGGCCGTCCTGGTCTGGGCTCACTGCGCAGGCCCGCCAGGCCTTGCTGCAGGTAGCGCGCACACCACTGGCGCACCCTCGGCTGCGACACGCCTAACTGCTCGCCGATGACGCTTGGCAACACGCCATCGGCGTATCAAGACGATGCGTGCGCATTGCGCGACGGCTTGAGGTGTGCGCCGCGAACGCGCTACCTTCACCAACTCGGTGCGTTGCAGGTCATCCAGTGCGAGTGTCGCATCATCGCGCAGGTGCATAGCTGTCTCAGGTGGTCAATGTACCGGAAACTAAGACCTAGCAACGCATTGAGCCTATGACGGCAATTCTCGCGGAATCTGCGCACTCATAGGCTGGTGAGGACGAGGAAAGCGCGTAGAAGTGCTTCTATCAACTGGTAGGGCCATGGCACAGATGAAGCATGTGGGCCGCCACACATATGCAGCCATATGCGACCGGTGCATCGATCAGCCAATCCTCGGGAGCTGAACGCAAAGCGCAATCCCTAGCCCAAGCCATGCGGCGCAGTGTGGCTATTGGTAGGGAATGAGTGCAAGTGAAGTCGTTCCATCGAAGTGGTCGGACCAGGCTCCTGACATATCGACAGCGCTATGACTACGCCGAACAATGGCCGGATGCGTGCAAGCAATCGGAGCGCGCGATAGGCCGATGCCAGGCCGTTTATAACGAGGAGACCATGGCAATGAAGTACATCGACAGGAATATCCTTGGATGCGGTGTCGTTGGGATGGCTATTGCGGCCACCCTCACTGCGTGCGGTGGCGGTGACGGAGGTTCTAATTCAGTAGCCACCTCCGGGCAGATCCCCTGCGAATCACTAACCGGAATGGCGATCAATGGCGGCACTGTCACTGCTGCCGAATCGGTGGCTGCAGGTGCCTATACGCCACCCGACATTGCACCTGGCGAGCCGTCCCCGTTGACAGGGTTGCCTGCATTCTGCCGCGTCACTGTGACAAAGAAGACCAGCCCAGATTCGACGGTCGGCATCGAAGTGTGGTTACCCAAGGAGAATTGGAATGGTCGATTTCTGGGTACCGGCAATGGTGGCCCGGCCGGGGCTATCACCTATTACACCGGCTTGAGGGAGGGCTTAATCCGTGGGTTTGCGGTGGCGGACACCGATCTGGGCACCGCGCGGGACATCACCACCCGAGAGGGGCATCCGGAGCAGTGGGTCGATTTCGGCAATCGCGCCACTCGCGAGATGACCGTCGCAGGAAAGGGGCTCGTCAATGCCTATTACAAGACGCAGCCACAGTATTCGTACTTTCAAGGTTGTTCGACCGGCGGACAGCAAGCGCTGATCAATGCGCAGCGGTACCCCACGGACTATGACGGCATCATCGCGGGGGCACCGGCTAACAATCGCACCCACCTGCATATGGCGTTCATCTGGCACAACCGGGCATTTAACGCTCCTGGTGCCGCGTTGACGCCGGGCAAGGTGAAGATGGTGCAGGACAAGTCCTTGGCGGCTTGCCTCGGCAAGGACGGAGGCAATATCACCGATACGTTCTTGACTGATCCGCGGCAGTGCCACTTCGATCCCGACACGTTGCCGCGGTGCACGTCGAGTGACAGCGATGACTGCCTTACCGAACCCCAACTGGCGGCATTGAAGAAGGCATACGCAGGCCCGAGCAATGCAAGAACTGGTGAAAGGATCTATGGCGGCTTGCCATTCGGCGCTGAGGCCATGCTGTATGGTCCCGTAACGCAGGCAGCGTCGTTTTGGCCGCAACTCCAGTTCTATCCATTCAATTGGGTGTTTGGCAAGGGCTATGACTACAACACCTTCGACTTCGACCGAGACGTCGACACGGTCGATGGTCAGCTAGCGGCCATTGTCAATTCCAATAACCCCGATCTGAGTGCCTTCAAGGCACACGGTGGAAAAATGATCATGTTCACCGGAACGCAAGACGCCGGTGCGCCCTACCACGATGCAATCAACTATTACGAGCGTGTAGTCAAGGCACAAGGCGGAGATCTAGCTGGAACACAGAGCCACTTCCGCTACTACCTGGTACCCGGCATGGGCCACTGCAGTGGCTTGGACGGCGGCGATGGCGGCACCGAGTTTGGCCAGCCTTATTCTGCGTATGTCCCTTCGGATCCGAACGGCGACATCCTGCTCAAGATGGTGGATTGGGTGGAGAAGAAGCAAGCCCCTGAAGAAATCATCGGCACCCGATATACGGCCAGTGGGCAGATTGCAACGCAGAGGCCTATCTGCGTCTATCCGAAGCTCCCTACCTACCAGGGCGGCGATGCGACGAAGGCAAGCAGCTTTGTGTGCAAGGAAGCGCCCCGCGGCAATGTCCCTGCACCAGCCGACAGGTACCTCAACTGATTGTGGTGAGCCCTCGTCGTAGGGTTCACTGCGCCTGTGAATGGGAGGGGCCAGGGGTACGCGCCATGTCTAGACGGTGTGCTTCGACACCACCATGGCCCAGCTCTGATGCGCCCTTGAGAACCTCAGCTATGGGTTTTCGGTATACCCGCCGCTGCTTTGGCCTAGCCTGTCTCCGCGTCACACCGGAAGGAGGTGTGGCTCGCATGGATGTCTTTGTGCCGCTCCAGCTTATGAGCGATGTCGCTGAGATGTAGTCCCCGCAGCTAGCTTCAGGAGAGTAGATCAAGGATGCCGAAACCATTGGGCATCGTTGGGTCGAAACGTGCGTTGGAGAGATGGTTATCTGAAGATGGTTCATATATTAAACCATCATCTATGTGAACACGCCGGTTTCCCTCTTTATCAGCCGAATCTAGCTCTTTCATACTTGATGTTGTGTAAATAGTGAACCAGCAAGGAGGCAAGGTAATGGCATCTTCACGATCTCGCAGAGTGGCGCTCATCACGGGGGGGGCAAGTGGCATTGGGCGTCGCACGGCTGAGAAACTAGCCCTCGATCAAGGCGTCTGCGTTTACGTCCTAGACAAAGACGCAGAGGCTACCGCCGCGGTGGTAGGCGGCATCAATGCCCAGGGCGGATCCGCCAAGGCCTGTATTGTGAACCTCGCCGATGGACCGGGCCTTCGCCAGGCGCTGCCGGCGTTGACGACGGACTTTGGCGTGCCCGATATCCTGGTGAACAACGCTGGTGTTGCTCAACTGGTTCCCGCGGCAGACTGCTCTTTGGAGACTTGGCAATTGACGGTGGCGGTGAACCTCACCGCGCCGATGCTCTTAATGCAGTACGTGCTACCACATATGCGGCAGGCAGGTTGGGGCCGGATCGTGAATGTGGCCTCCATCAGCGGTCTGCGTGCCGGTACAGGCCGTATGGCCTACGGCACTTCCAAAGCTGCCTTGATTGCGATGACCAAGCAGTTCGCAATCGAAGAGGGCTCCTGGGGAATCACGGCGAATGCCATTGCTCCGGGGGCAATTGACACCCCGCTGGCGCAGATCAGCCATAGCAGCGAAACACGCGACGCCTACGGACGCATGGTGCCCATGCGCCGCTACGGCAGTACCGACGAGGTTGCAGACAGCATTGCCTTTCTTTGCTCGGAACAGGCCAGCTACATCACGGGCCAGACGCTCGCCATTGACGGTGGGTTTGTTGCCGCTGGCATGTTGGTGACCGAACTGGCCGATAAGAAGCCCGCATAGATTTTCACGTCAACAGGAGACATATCATGAACATCACACGCCGCAAGCTCATTCATGGAACTGCCGCAGCTGCAGCCGTTGCTGCAGCACCCATAACGCTGGTTTATGGCCAGTCGGCAGAATTTACCTATAAGTTCGCCAACAATGTTCCGCTGACCCATCCGCTTAACGTGCGAGCCAAGGCTGCCGCAGACGCCATTCGGAATGAGACCAATGGTCGCCTCGATATTCAGATTTTCCCGAGCAATCAGTTGGGCTCCGACACCGACACCCTCAGCCAGGTGCGATCCGGTGGTGTTGAGTTCTTCACCCTTTCGGGGCTGATTCTTTCCACGCTGATACCAGCTGCTGCCATCAATGGCGTGGGATTTGCGTTCGCTGACTACGACGCTGTCTGGCGTGCGATGGATGGAGACCTCGGTGCCTATGTGCGTGCGCAGATCGCCAAGGCCAAGCTGATCGCTATGGACAAGATCTGGGACAACGGCTTCCGCCAGACTACGACATCGACCAAGCCGATCAATGGGCCAGACGACCTTCGTGGCTTGAAGATTCGCGTGCCTGTTTCGCCGATGTGGACCTCGATGTTCAAGGCCTTCGATGCAGCGCCGACTTCCATCAATGCGGCTGAAATGTATACGGCGCTCCAGACGAGAGTGGTCGATGCGCAGGAAAACCCCGTTTCCGTCATCTCGCTCTTCAAACTGAATGAGGTCCAGAAGTTCTGCTCGCTCACCAACCATATGTGGGACGGTTTCTGGTGCCTTGCCAATCGCCGGGCCTGGGAGCGTCTGCCGCCTAACATCCAGGAGATCGCTGCCAAGCATCTGAACGCGGCGGCGGTTGCTCAGCGTGCCGACATGGCCGCGCTCAACGTCAGTTTGCAGAAGGAGATTACTGCTAAAGGCATGGTGATCAACACCCCGAAAACAGATCCGTTTCGCGAGAAGCTGCGCAGTGCTGGCTACTACTCAGAATGGAAGAACAAGTTTGGCCCCGAGGCATGGGCAGTCTTGGAGCGTAGTACCGGGAGGCTGGCATGAGTGCGCTCGGCCACAACGGCAGTGGCGCAGTGGGCGTAGGGTCTGAGGGCAACCAGTTAACGAGATGGCTGGATTCCGCCCTGGGCCGCTTGGTGGAGGTGGTCACGGCCACGTTGGTTCTGGCCGAAGTCGTGGTGTTGTTCGCAGGCGTGATTGCGCGCTTCGTATTTCATGCTCCGATTGTGTGGACCGATGAGCTGGCCTCCATCCTGTTCCTGTGGCTCTCGATGCTGGGTGCGGTCATTGCTCTGCGGCGAGGCGAACACATGCGGATGACTGCATTTGTGGGGAGACTGCAGCCAGAAACGCGTGCAGTATTTGAGGCAGTGGCGATTGCGGCTTGCTTGGTCTTCCTGGCCGCGGTTATCTATCCGTCCTGGGAATATGCATCCGACGAAATTGACATCACGACGCCGGCGTTGGGTATCTCGAATGCATGGAGGGCCTCTGCGATTCCGATCGGTTTGGTGCTGATGGCAGTCTTCGGTGTACTGCGGCTTTTTCGGGAGTCGAAGCCTCGCCAGTTTCTTGTGGCGCTCGCTGTAGTGGCAGGTATTGTGCTTGTGTTCTGGCTGGCGCGCTCCGTCTTTCCCGGTCTAGGACGGCTCAATCTGTTGATCTTCTTCGTCATTGTCGCCGCAGGCTGTGTCTTCGCCGGTATACCGATTGCTTTTGCCTTTGGCTTGGGATCGGTCGGCTACCTTGCATTGAGCACGTCAACGCCGCTTCCGGTGTTGGTCGGACGTATGGACGAAGGTATGTCGCATCTGATTCTGCTTTCCGTTCCTCTGTTTGTGCTTCTGGGGTTGTTGATCGAGATGACGGGCATGGCGCGAGCCATGGTGGGCTTCCTGGCTGGGCTGTTGGGGCATGTCCGAGGCGGACTCTCATACGTCTTGATTGGAGCCATGTATCTCGTCTCGGGCATTTCGGGATCGAAGGCTGCAGACATGGCAGCGATAGCGCCCGCACTTTTTCCGGAGATGAAAAAGCGCGGTGCTGACGAGGGAGAACTGATTGCGCTGCTTTCGGCTACTGGCGCCCAGACGGAAACCGTACCTCCAAGCCTTGTGCTCATCACGATTGGTTCGGTCACAGGGGTTTCTATCGCCGCGCTGTTCACTGGCGGATTGCTACCCGCTCTCGTACTCGGTGCCATGCTGTGCCTGGTGGTCTGGTTCCGCTATAGGAAAGAAGACTTGCGGCACGTAATTCGCAAGCCTTGGAAAGAGGTGCTGCGCCTGGCAGTGATCGCATTCCCCGCCATTGCTCTGCCGTTCGTCATCCGAGCTGCCGTGGTTGAAGGTGTCGCGACAGCCACTGAGGTGTCTACGATCGGCATTGCATATGCAGTCGTCGCTGGATTGCTGATCTACCGGGAGTTCAACTGGAGACGACTTGGTCCGATGCTGGTCAGTACGGCATCGTTGTCTGGGGCGATCCTCTTGATTATCGGTACCGCTACTGCCATGGCATGGGGCCTCACGCAGTCAGGATTCTCACGTGCCCTGGCTGAGACGATGGGCTCGCTGCCTGGAGGCAAGGCCATGTTCATCGCGGTTTCCATAGTTGCGTTTGTAATTCTGGGCTCGGTGCTGGAGGGCATTCCGGCAGTGGTTCTTTTTGGTCCGCTGTTGTTCCCTATCGCGCGACAACTGGGCGTCCATGAGGTGCACTACGCGATGGTCGTTGTCTTGTCGATGGGGCTGGGTCTGTTTGCACCTCCTCTCGGGGTGGGGTACTACACGGCCTGTGCCATCGGACAGGTGCATCCTGACAAGGGAATTCGCCCAATCATCGGCTACATGGTCGCCTTGTTGATCGGGACGATCATCGTTGCAGCAGTGCCGTGGATATCTATCGGCTTTCTCTAAGCCTCAGAACACTCTCTTTCCCAAATCACTTCTGGAGTATTCCCATGAAACAAAATGCCTGCATCGTTGGCTGGGCGCACTCGCCCTTTGGCAAGTCGGACTTGCCGGACGTAGAGAGTCTGATCACCAGCGTGGCGCGACCGGCATTGGACCATGCCGGCGTTGCGCCGGAAGATGTCGATTTCATTACTGTCGGTGTCTTCAATAACGGTCTCACGCCTCAAGGCTTCGAGGGTGGTTTGGTATCACTCGGCGAGCCTCGGCTGCGCTTCACGCCAGCCATTCACGTTGAGAACGCATGCGCGACCGGTACCGCTGCGCTCCACACTGCGCTTGACTTTATCGAAAGTGGCCGCGGTCGCATCGCATTGGTAGTTGGTGCAGAGAAGATGACTGCACTGCCATCGCGGGAGTTACCCAACGTCCTGCTGAGCGGTGGCTACCGCAAGGAGGAAGACAACCCGCAGGGCTTCGCTGGCATCTTCGGAGGGATCGCCGCTGCCTATTTCGAGCGTTACGGGGATCACAGCGAAGAGCTGGCAATGATTGCGGCCAAGAACCACGCCAATGCAGTGAACAACCCCTACGCCCATGTGCGCAAGGATCTGGGTTTTGAGTTCTGCAATGTGGTGTCTGACCGCAATCCGTTGGTGGCCGGCCCGCTGCGACGCTCGGATTGCTCCATGGTGTCTGATGGTGCCGCCGCGCTGGTGGTCGCCGATGCGGAAACCGCCGCGACTCTGCGCCGCGCCATTCGTCTGCGTGCGCGCACGCACGTCAACGACTTCTTGCCTCAGTCGCGCCGAGATCCCATCGCCTTCGAAGGCCCTCGCCTTGCATGGGAGAAGGCCCGAGCTGCGGCCGGCATCTCGCTCGATGACCTGAGCCTGGTGGAAACCCACGACTGCTTTACCGTCGCCGAAATGATCGAGTATGAAGCCATGGGCCTGATGCCGCGCGGCGAGGGCTGGCGAGCCATCAGAGAAGGACTGACTCTGCGCGACGGCAAGCTGCCGGTGAATGTGACGGGCGGGTTGAAGGCCCGAGGCCATCCGTTAGGGGCAACTGGTGTGTCTCAGCATGTGATGGTGGCCATGCAGCTCGCAGGTGAAGCAGGAGATATGCAAATGCCGAATGTAGAGCTGGCTGGCGTCTTCAACATGGGCGGAGCTGCAGTCACGAACTACGTATCTATCCTGGAGCGCGTGAAATGAAAATAATCCATCAAGACTTCATGTCGCAGAGCGTGCCAAACCTTGCGTACATGCTCACGCAGAATGCGCGCCGCTTTCCAAAGCGCCCAGCATTGGTTTGGCGGGATTCGTCCTGGAGTTGGGCCGACGTGGATGTTCGGGTTTCTGCGCTCGCTGGTGCGTTGCTCGACCTGGGCGTACAACCCGGCGAAGCCGTGCTGGCGCATAGCAAGAACAGCAATGAGATGTTTGAGGCCATGTTGGCCACGTTCCGTATCGGTGCAGTGTGGGTGCCCACTAACTTTCGGCTCGCTCCCGATGATGTGGCATATATGGCCGAAGTCACCCAGCCGCGTGTCTTTTTGTGCCAGACGGATTTCCCTGAGTATGCGGATGCAGTGGACCGTGCCGTGGCGGGGGTGCAGCGTGTCTGGCTGATGGGCGATGCTCAGCCGCAAGACGACTCAGAGCATGTGAGCGCTTTAGTGGCTGCGCAGTCCGGCAGGATTGTGCCGAATGCTAGCGTGCAACGGGATAGCGCCTGCTGGCTGTTCTTCACTTCAGGCACTACCGGTCGGCCGAAGGCCGCAGTACTGACCCACGGGCAACTGGGTTATGTCATCAACAACCACCTGTGTGATCTGATGCCCGGTTCCACGGAGTTTGACGGGTCGCTGGTGCTGGCTCCCTTGTCACACGGCGCAGGCATCCATCAGTTGAACATGATTGCTCGAGGCGGCGCTACAGTGCTGATGCCATCGGACAAGTTTGACCCCGCAACAGCATTTCAATTGATCGAGACGCACGGTCTGACCAACCTGTTTACTGTTCCGACGATCCTCAAGATGCTGATCGAGGACTCGAGTGTGGATCGATTCGATCATTCGAGTCTGCGCTACGTCGTATATGCGGGTGCGCCCATGTACCGCCAGGATCAGAAACTGGCGCTGCAGAAACTGGGTGCGGTGCTGGTGCAATACTATGGCTTGGCAGAGGCGACAGGAAACATCACGGTACTTCCCTGCCGTGAACACGATGCTGGTGATGAAGAGCGTCGGCCCGGCACCTGCGGCTTTGAGCGTACTGGCATGCAGGTGTCGATTCAGGATGATGCAGGCAACGAAGTGGAGCCAGGCCAGGCCGGCGAGATCTGTGTCATTGGCCCAGCTGTCTTTGCAGGCTATTACAACAACCCTGAGGCTAACGCCAAGTGCTTCCGAAACGGCTGGTTTCGCACCGGTGACTTGGGTTACCGCGACGACGAGGGATACATCTACCTGACGGGCCGCTCATCCGACATGTATATCTCGGGCGGCTCCAATATCTATCCCCGTGAGATCGAGGAGAAGGTGCTGACGCACGAGGCTATCAGTGAGGTGGCAATCGTGGGCGTTCCCGATCCGAAATGGGGTGAGGTTGGCGTGGCGGTATGCGTGTTGCGCGAGGGAGCGCAATTGGACGAGGCAGAGATGCTGGAATGGATGTCGAGCCGTGTCGCACGCTACAAACTGCCCAAGCGGATTTTCTTCTGGACAGAGTTGCCGAAATCGGGCTATGGAAAGGTGCCCAAGGCGTTGGTGCGGGATGAGTTGCGGCAGCGCGGCTTGCTGACAGCTACGGGAGAGCTTGATGCGCAGCATTGAACAGCCGGGTCCGGTGCATCCTGAGCGTGTTCAATGCGCACCAGCCAACATCCGAGCGGTTGAGGTGGAGTTGCAGCCGGGGGTGACACTTCTGGATGGACTGGCCGATGCAGTGCGCTCATATGGGGTATCCAGCGCAGTCTTCTCGCTGCAAGGAGGCTCCTTCGAGCCCTTGGCATATTACATGCCTGCTCTTTCCGATACACCGGAGCATGTTGCTTATTTCAGTGAGCGCTTTGAAGCCACTGGCGAAGCGCGGATCGATTCGGGCAGCATCACCTTCGGCTTGCGCCAAGGCCAGCCTTCGTTGCACTGTCACGCGATCTGGGGCGATCCAGATGGCCGACGCAAAAGTGGGCATTTGATACCCGCGGAATCACGTGTCGCTACTCCAGTGCGCCTTCAAGCCTGGATGCTTGATGGAGCGGGCTTTGAGGTGACGCCCGATTCAGAGACGAATTTCAATCTTATGCAGGTAGCGGCTGGTGACACCCGGTCCGAAGGCTCCAATGCCTTTGTGGTCCGACTGCGACCCAACCAGGATCTCTGCTTGGCATTGGAAAGCTTTTGTGCCGAACGAGGTATCAGGCGGGCCAGCATCCGCGGGGGGGTGGGTAGCCTCATCGGCACGGTGTTCGAAGACGGCCGCGTGGTGGAGCCGTTTGTCACCGAGGTCTTTATTCGATCTGGAGAGATTGCCCCCAACCCCGATGGCGCTCCACAGGCTAGCGTGGACGTTGGGCTGGTAGCTCACTCCGGTGAGATTGCCGAAGGTCGGCTCAAGCGTGGTGAGAACCCAGTTCTGATTACCTTTGAACTGGTGATTGAGCCGCAGGAATAGGCGTTGGCTTCTGGGAGCAATTCATGACGATTTATGCACTGGGCAATGAGGTGCCCAAGTTGGAGAACAGGGCCTATGTAGCCGAAAGCGCCACCGTCATCGGTAACGTTCATATTGGCGAACATGCGAGCGTGTGGCCGCAGGCTGTGATCCGGGGCGACAACGGCGAACATATCAAGGTTGGTGCCCGCAGCAACATTCAGGATGGTGCCGTTTTGCATACCGACCCGGGCTATACCCTCAGTATTGGTGAAGACGTTAGCGTAGGCCATCAGGCGATGCTTCACGGCTGTACCGTAGGGAATGGCTCGTTGGTCGGCATCGGTGCAGTGATCCTCAATGGTGCCACGATCGGTAAGAACTCCTTGGTGGCCGCCGGGGCTCTCGTCCTTGAACGGAAAAGCTTCCCGGATAACTCGCTCATTGTGGGCGCGCCAGCAAAAGTGTTGCGTGTGCTCAGCAGTGAGGAGATTGAGGGCTTGCTACGCAATGCGGCCGAATATGTTGAGCGCGGTGGTCGCTATATCGCGGAACTCAAGCGTGTAGATGGCGCCTCTTGACGGCGTCTATCACCAGAACAGGCGGAGTACATATGAAGAGATTGCAGGACAAGGTTGCACTCGTTTTCGGGGCCGGATCATCTGGTCCGGGCTGGGGCAACGGCAAGGCAGCTGCAGTAGCCTATGCGCGAGCAGGCGCTCGCGTAATTGCTGTAGATCAAGCAGAAAAAGCTGCGCAAGAAACGGTGGAACTGATCCAGGGAGAGCAAGGTCAGGCTCTGGCGGTGCAGGCAGATGTGACTAGCATGGCCGCGGTGGAGGCTGCCGTAGAGCAGGCGATTGCGACTTTTGGCCGAATCGACATTCTGCACAACAACGTGGGCATCACTGCGATGGGCGGTGCACCGGAACTCGATGAGGCAACTTGGCATCGTTCCTTAGATATCAACGTGGGCAGCGTCTACCGCACTTGCAAGGCGGTACTCCCACACATGATTTCCCAAGGCCGTGGCTCCATCGTCAACATTTCGTCGCTCGCGTCCATTCGCTGGACCGGTTACCCATACTTTGCGTATTACACAGCTAAAGCCGCCGTCAACCAAGCTACGGTAGCGGTGGCTCTGCAGCACGCTCGTCAAGGGATTCGTGCAAACGCGATTTTGGTTGGCGCGGTCGATACACCGCTGATCTATCGAGAGATCGCATCGCAGTATGGATCGGTTGAAGAAATGCAAGCAGCGCGAAACAAGGCAATACCGCTCGGCAAGATGGGGTCCGCTTGGGACATCGCAAACGCGGCGGTGTTTCTTGCGTCGGATGAGGCTGCATTTATTACCGGCGTGTGTTTGCCGGTCGATGGCGGGCAGAGTTGCGTTATGGGTGGGGTGTCGTGAGCGTCCGGTGACCTGTTGCTGCACGACAGAAAGATCGTTGAGCGGCACACAAACCAGATACGGAGAAAGATGTTGTCGAAGAATAATGAACGACTGCAGAGTCTAGCTGATCACCACATCGATCTTCTGGCAGGCTGGGCGGAAATCGGTAAGCGTCCGCTATTTGGTGCGATGGCGCTCTATTGTAATGATCACGTTTTCGCCATGATTTGGAATGGCGCCCTCTACTTCAAAGTGGATCACGAGTCCTTGGCCGACTATGTGGAGGCCAAGTCGCACCCGCTGCGTTATACGAGCGAAGGCGTGGCTCGCGAACTTAAATCGTTCTGGGAGGTTCCTGTTCATGTGATCGAAGAGCCTGAAAAGCTCTGTGTATGGGCGCAGTTGGCGTATCTAGCTGCCTTGAATACGCGCAATCACTGAGGTACGCCAGCCGTAGCAGGCAACTGATGTAAACCCCTGTGGGGCGTCTTGTCCGAAGGGATCAGTTCTTCATGCCTTTCCGGCGGTGCTGACTTTCCATTTCCACTGCCCATTGTCGGGTTGCGGAGATTTGTGGCGGCCTCAATATGGGCTCTGTTCCTAACTATTTGTTCTGCGTGAATTACCTTCCAGATTCAAAGGATTTCTATGAAAGTATTGGTACCGGTGAAGCGGGTGGTGGACTACAACGTCAAGGTGCGTGTGAAGTCCGATGGCAGCGGCGTGGACATCGCCAACGTCAAGATGAGCATGAACCCCTTCGACGAGATCGCCGTGGAAGAGGCCGTGCGCCTGAAGGAAAAAGGCGTGGTCACCGAAGTGATCGCCGTCTCCTGCGGCGTGGCCCAGTGCCAGGAAACGCTGCGCACCGCCATGGCCATCGGTGCCGACCGCGGCATCCTGGTCGAGACCAATGAAGAACTGCAGCCGCTGGCCGTGGCCAAGCTGCTCAAGGCCCTGGTCGACAAGGAACAGCCCGGCCTCGTGATCCTGGGCAAACAGGCCATCGACGACGACTGCAACCAGACCGGCCAGATGCTGGCCGCGCTGGCCGACCTGCCGCAGGCCACCTTCGCCTCCAAGGTCGAAGTCGCCGGCGACAAGGTGAGCGTGACCCGCGAAGTGGACGGCGGCCTGGAAACCCTGAGCCTCTCCACGCCCGCGGTCATCACCACCGACCTGCGCCTGAACGAGCCGCGCTACGTCACGCTGCCCAACATCATGAAGGCCAAGAAGAAGCAGCTCGACACCTTCAAGCCCGAAGACCTGGGCGTGGACGTCGCGCCCCGCATCAAGACCCTGAAGGTCTCCGAGCCGCCCAAGCGCGGCGCTGGCGTCAAGGTGCCCGACGTGGCCACCCTCATCGACAAGCTCAAGAACGAAGCCAAGGTCATCTAAGGCTAGGCACAACAACATCGAAAGGACACAAGCCATGACCGCACTCGTTATTGCAGAACACGACAACGCCAGCATCAAGAGCGCCACCCTCAACACCGTGACGGCCGCCAAGGCCTGCGGCGGTGACGTGCACGTGCTCGTCGCCGGCGAGAACGCTGGCGCTGCTGCCGCCGCCGCCGCCCAGATCGCCGGCGTCGCCAAGGTCATCCACGCCGACGGCGCGAGCCTGAAGAATGGCCTGGCCGAGAACGTCGCCGCGCAGGTGCTGGCGATTGCCGGCAACTACAGCCACATCCTGTTCCCCGCCACCGCCGGCGGCAAGAACGTGGCCCCCCGCGTCGCCGCCAAGCTCGACGTCGCCCAGATCAGCGACATCACCAAGGTCGACGGCCCCGACACCTTCGAGCGCCCCATCTACGCCGGCAACGCCATCGCCACCGTGCAGTCGGGCGACGCCACCAAGGTCATCACCGTGCGCGGCACCGGCTTCGACGCCGCGGCCGCCACCGGCGGCAGCGCCGCGGTCGAAACCGTTGCCGCCGCAGCCGATTCCGGCAAGAGCAGCTTCGTGGGCGCCGAAATCGTCAAGAACGACCGTCCCGAGCTGACGGCCGCCAAGATCATCGTCTCGGGCGGCCGCGCGCTGGGCAGCGAAGAGAAGTTCAAGGAAGTCATCACCCCGCTGGCCGACAAGCTGGGCGCCGCCATCGGTGCCAGCCGCGCCGCGGTGGACGCGGGCTACGCCCCCAACGACCTGCAGGTCGGCCAGACCGGCAAGATCGTGGCGCCGCAGCTGTACATCGCCTGCGGCATCTCGGGCGCCATCCAGCACCTGGCCGGCATGAAGGACTCCAAGGTCATCGTGGCGATCAACAAGGACCCCGAGGCGCCGATCTTCTCGGTGGCCGACTATGGACTGGAGGCGGACCTGTTCGCTGCCGTGCCCGAGATGGTCAGGGCGCTCTGAGCCATCGCTGGGGTTGCCGCTCGGGGGCTCGTCAAGCCGGGGGGCGGTGCTGACCAAGGAACTGCTGGAGGGGTGACGAAACAAGGGTACAAGGGAGAGAAGTTGCCATGGAGCTCAGACATTTACGCTGCTTTCTAGCCTTGGCTGAAGAACTCCACTTTGGCCGAGCAGCACAAAAGATGCACGTCGATCAATCCGCCTTTTCCCGCACGATCAGAGAGCTGGAGGGCGAATTGGGCGCGAAGCTCTTTACCCGCACCACGCGCAATACACAGCTGACTCAGGCAGGCAAGGCATTCAAGGAGCGGGTGCCGCGCATCTTCGCCGCCCTGGAGCAGGCGCGCGACGGTGTTAAATCCGCAGCCAATGGATTCCAGGGACAGTTGCGCATTGCTTTGTCCGACTGCATCACGCCAGCCCGCCTGTCTACCTTATTGGCGCAATGCCGCGAAGAAGAACCGGAAGTGGAAATCCGGCTGCTCGAAGTGTCGCTGGATCAGCAAATCGCGGGTTTGCACGACGATCTGTACGACATTGGCTTTGCCATGTCGGATGCCGTGGACAAAGGGATCATCGCCACGCCCGCCTGGCAGGACGAATTGATGGTGGCACTGTCCTCCCGCCATCCACTGCTGGAGCACCGCCACGTTCCGCTGGATAAGGTATTGGAGCAGCAACTGGTGCTGGGTGATCCTGCTGCATGCCAGGGCTATACCCAACAGGTGGATCGCTTTTTGCAAAAGCGCGACGAGGAACTACGGATCCGCCAGCGCGTGGCTTCGTTCGACGTGATGATGGTCTTGGTGTCCGCGGGGCTAGCCGTTGGCTTTGCCGGGGCGGCACATCTTGCCGCCAACCGGGAGCCCGGCGTCAAAGGTCGACAACTGGCGGGCTGCTCACCTATGTTGACCACCTACCTACTGCGTCGGGATGCCGAGCCCACTCCCATGCTGGCCCGGTTCATGGAACGGGTCCGGGGCGCGGACGCCAGCAGTGGTGATGACGCTGCTGACGATTCGTAGTGCTCCTTCAATACCTCCCCACGGAAAGGATGTTTGCCATGTACAAAGCCTTGCTGTTGTTGACCGCCGCTGTACTCACCGCCTGCGGCCCGTCCAAGCCCACCGACACCGTGGACGAACTGGTGGCCAATCCCAAGCGCCTCGAAGAAATCCAGCGTCTGTGCAAGGAAGACCGTGCCAAGGTCAATGACGACATCTGCATGCGCGCTGCCTATGCCTACAAGCGGCGCTTCCACGGCGAGCGCCCGGAGCAACAAAAGCCCCAATAGCCACCCCTCAGCGCATCCGCGTGGCCTGGCCACGACAAGTTGCGCACTGTTACCTCGCTACGCCGCAGCGCTTTCGGGCCTGCGGCGTTTTGATTGTGTTTTCTGCTACATGGGTTCTGGCTTTTTTAGCCTCAATCTCCGTCACTCCGGCCTTTGACCGGCCCTTGCTCCCACCTTGATCCTTGGCGCACAGGCACACCTTCGTGCCGTGAATTTTGTGCCGAGATCGGAGGCAGGGAATGCAGGGAACGAACGTGCTGTTCGGTCAGATCGCCGTGGTATTCGGCATCGTGATCGCCGGCATCTGGAGCGCCACGCAATGGACGGCCGCCGCGCTGGGCCACCAACTGCGCCTGGGCTCGCCCTGGTTCGATCTGCTGGGAACGCCCATCTATCACCCCTGGCGTTTGTTCGAGTGGTGGTTCTTCTTTGACGCCTATGCGCCGCAGGTGTTCGATATTGGCGGCGCCATTGCCGCGGGTAGCGGCCTCGTTGCCATGCTGGTTGCCATCGGCATGTCCATCTGGCGCTCGCGCCAGTCCAAGCTGGTCACCACCTACGGCACAGCACGGTGGGCGAACGCGGAGGACATCCGCAAGGCGGGTCTGGACCAGTCGGCAGGCGTTTTCCTGGGGCGGCGCGGCGACCAGTACCTGCGGCACAACGGTCCCGAGAACATCCTGCTGTTCGCACCGCCGCGCATGGGCAAGGGCGTGGGGCTGGTGGTGCCGACCCTGCTGTCCTGGCCCGCGTCCGCCGTGATCCACGACATCAAGGGAGAGAACTGGCAAATCACCGCCGGCTGGCGCAGCCGTTTCAGCCACTGCCTGCTGTTCAACCCCACGGACAGCCAGTCGGCCGCCTACAACCCGCTGCTGGAGGTTCGGCGCGGTGTGCACGAAGTGCGCGATGTGCAGAACATCGCGGACATCCTGGTCGACCCCGAAGGCGCTTTAGAAAAGCGCAACCACTGGGAGAAGACCTCCCATGCACTGCTGGTCGGCACCATCCTGCACGTGCTCTACGCGGGTGAGGACAAGACGCTGCGCGGTGTGGCGAACTTTCTCAGCGATCCGGCCAGTCCTTTTGAGCTGACCCTGCATCGGATGATGACCACGCCCCACCTGGGTGAGCAGCCACACCCGGTCGTGACATCGGCGGCACGCGAGGTTCTGAACAAGAGCGACAACGAGCGCTCCGGCGTCCTGTCCACGGCCATGTCGTTCCTGGGCCTGTACCGTGACCCCACGGTGGCCGAAGTCACCTCGCGCTGCGATTGGCGCATTGCGGATCTTATCTCCGCGGAGCACCCGGCATCGCTGTACCTGGTGGTGCCGCCTTCGGACATCAGCCGCACCAAGCCGCTGATCCGCCTAATTCTGAACCAGATCGGCCGCCGCCTCACCGAATCGCTGGATGGGAGCGACGGCATCCAGCGCCGCCACAAGCTGCTGCTGATGCTCGACGAGTTCCCGGCGCTGGGACGGTTCGATTTTTTCGAGACGGCACTGGCCTTCATGACGGGCTACGGCATCCGCAGCTTCCTGATCGCGCAGAGCCTGAACCAGATCGACAAAGCCTACGGCCAGAACCATTCGATCCTCGACAACTGCCATGTGCGCGTGACCTTCGCCACGAACGACGAACGCACGGCCAAGCGCATTTCCGAAACCCTGGGCACCGCGACCGAACTGCGCGCGCAGCGCAACTATGCGGGGCACCGGCTCGCGCCGTGGCTGGGACACCTGATGGTGTCACGGCAGGAAACGGCCCGCCCGCTGCTCACGCCCGGCGAAGTCATGCAACTGCCGCCCGACGAGGCCGTGGTGATGGTCTCCAGCGTGGCGCCGATCAAGGCCAAGAAGCTGCGCTACTACGCGGATGCGAATTTCAAGCCGCGTGTGCTGCCGCCACCGGTGCTGGCGGTTGGCGTTGGCGGGCGGTATGCCGACGCACCACCACCTCGGCCTGATGACTGGAGCGGGCTGGCGATTCCCGCTGTGCCCGCCGCTCCAGCGATGGCGTCCATTGAGGGCCTGGTGCAACTGGGCACCGCCGATGACGGCGGCCCGCGCCGGCAGCCGGAGCTTTCCGAAGCCGCCGAATACCACCTCGATCTGGAGCCAATGTCCAGCGACCTGGGGCTGCTCGATGACGACGACCCCCCTCTTTCCCTTCCACACCAGCTTGATCCAGCCCTACAGCGCACGGCCCGGCTGGCTTCCCTTGATCCCAACGACGGCATTGACCTATGACTCAGCACCGCTTGAACCTCTTTATCCAGCATGAGCACGCCAAACGCCTGGGCGAGTTGGCCGCAACCAAGGGCGTGTCCAAGTCCAGCATCGTTGCCGCCGCTTTGGCGTCCTGGCTGTCGCCCGAGGGGGCAGACCAGCGCGAAACGGTGATCGCCAAACGGCTCGACCGGCTGTCACGGGTGGCCGAACGGCTGGAGCGCGACCAGACCATCCAGATCGAGACGCTGGCCTTGTTCATCCGCTACTACCTGACCGTGAGCACTCCCATCCCCGAGGCCCACCAGGACGCCGCACGCGCCCAGGGCAAGGCGCGCTTCGAGCAGTTCGTTGAACAGCTCGGCCGCCATCTGCTGCGCGGGCGCAGCCTAGTGCGGGAGGTGACGGAAGAACGGCATCCCGCATCCACCACTACGCACACCCCAGCAACCGCCGCATCACCCAGCGAGGAATCCGCGCCATGACAGCCACTCCACCAACCTGTGCCAGCACTGCTCTCGACCGCCGCATCCAGATGCTGCGCACCGCCATGGGGCCGCTGATCGCCGCCGCGCTGGAAGACCCGGACGTGGTGGAAATCATGCTCAACCCCGACCGGACGCTCTGGATTGATCGGCTGTCTTCCGGCCGCGCACCGATGGGCGTGGAGCTGTCCGAAGCCGATGGCGAACGCATCATCCGACTCGTAGCAGCGCATGTAGGCGCGGAAGTCCATCGTGGTCAGCCGCTGCTGTCAGCCGAACTGCCCGAGACAGGCGAGCGCTTTGAGGGCATCCTGCCGCCTGCGGCGCCAGGCCCGGCCTTCGCGCTGCGCAAGCGTGCCGTGGGTGTGATCCCGCTGTCGCGCTACATCGAGGACGGAATGATGACCGCCGAGCAGGCGGTCTTTCTGGTGCAGGCCGTGCGCGAGCGCCAGAACGTCCTGATCGCCGGCGGTACCAGCACGGGTAAGACCACCTTGGCCAATGCCTTGCTCGCCGAAATCGCCGCCACCGGCGACCGCGTGCTGGTGCTCGAAGACACGGTGGAACTGCAGTGCGCGGCCCAGGACCATGTGCCGCTGCGCACGCGCCAGGGCGTGGTGTCCATGACCGAGCTGGTGCGCTCGTCCATGCGCCTGCGCCCGGATCGCGTCGTCGTTGGCGAGGTGCGTGGCCCCGAGGCGCTGGATCTCATCAAGGTCTGGGGCACCGGCCATCCCGGCGGCATCGCCACCATCCATGCCGGCTCCGCGCTGGGCGCACTGCTGCGCCTGGAGCAACTAATCCTCGAAGTGGCGGTGAACCCGCCGCGGGCGCTGATCGCCGAGGCCGTGAATGTGGTGATCCACATCGCCGGGCGTGGACGCAAGCGCCGCATCGAGAGCATTGCCCGCGTCGTTGGCTTCGACGGCGCGGGCTACCAGCTGGAAGACGCGCTGGCGCCCGAGCTTCCTCCCATCGATTTCCTATCCCCAACCCCACCTGGAGAACTTCCATGACGCGTGCTGATGCTTTCCGAATTTCTGCAAAACCGGCTTCCTGCCATGCGGGCTCTGCCCTGCCGGATGGGCTGGCTCGGCCAACCCTGCAGGGCCTGATGTTCTCAGCGCTGATGCTGCTGCTCGCGGGCACCGCGCAGGCCGCCGGTTCCTCAATGCCCTGGGAAGGGCCACTGCAGTCCATCCTCGAATCCATCCAGGGGCCGGTGGCGCGGATCATCGCGGTGATCGTCATCATTGCCACGGGCCTGGCGCTGGCCTTTGGCGATACGTCGGGCGGTTTCCGCAAGCTGATCCAGATCGTCTTTGGCCTGTCCATCGCGTTCGCGGCTTCGAGCTTCTTCCTGTCGTTTTTTAGTTTCTCTGGCGGAGCGGTCGTATGAACGCGCCGCACGATGGAATGCCTGGCTTCGAGGTGCCGTTGCACCGCTCGCTGACCGAGCCCATCCTGCTGGGCGGCGCGCCGCGCACCGTGGCGATTGCCAACGGCACGCTGGCCGCTGCCGTCGGGCTGGGCCTGCAACTGTGGATTCCGGGCGTGGTGCTCTGGATCGGCGGCCACGCGCTGGCCGTGTGGGGCGCGCGCGTCGATCCGCAGTTCTTGCAGGTCTTTGCGCGCCACATCAAGCACCGGCCGCTGCTGGACGTGTAGGGGATGCTGCCATGCTGAACCTTGCTGAATACCGCCAGCGGCCCGCGCTGCTGGCCGACTGGCTACCGTGGGCCGGGCTGGTGGCGCTGGGCGTCGTCTTGAATAAGGACGGGAGCTTCCAGCGCACGGCCCGGTTCCGCGGGCCTGACCTCGACAGCGCCACGCAAGGCGAGTTGATCGCCACGTCGGCCCGCTTGAACAACGCGCTGCGCCGGCTGGGCTCGGGCTGGGCGCTGTTCATCGAGGCCGAGCGCCGCGCTGCCGCCGACTATCCACGCTCGGAGTTTCCCGAGCCGCTTTCGTGGCTGGTGGACGAAGAACGCCGAGCCGCCTTCGAGGACTCGGGCAACCACTTCGAGAGCGGCTACCACCTGACGCTGGTGTACCTGCCGCCCGAGGAATCCCACGCCCGCGCGGCGGGCATGTTGTACGAGAACCGTCCCACCGAAGGCGTGGACTGGCCAGATTGGAGGGGGCGCCTGACCGCCTTCATCGCGGAGACGGATCGGGTGTTTGACCTGCTCGATGGCGTGATACCGGAAATCGCCTGGCTGGATGACGCGCAGACGCTGACCTATCTGCACGCCACTATCTCGACGCGGCGCGACCGCGTGGGCGTGCCTGAGGTGCCATTCCACATCGACGCACTGCTGACGGACTCCGCGCTGATCGGCGGGCTGGCGCCCATGCTGGGCGACCAGCACCTGCGCGTGGCGACCGTGCGGGGCTTCCCGACCTCGACCTGGCCGGGGATGCTGGACGACCTCAACCGCCTGGGATTTGCGTACCGTTGGTCAACTCGCTTCCTGTGCATGGACAAGGCCGAGGCGGAAAAGGAACTCGCCCGCCTGCGCCGCCAGTGGTTCGCCAAGCGCAAGAACGTCATTGCGCTGCTGCGCGAAACCATCTTCCAGCAGGAAACGCCGCTGGTCGATACCGATGCGAGCAACAAGGCGACCGACGCCGACGCGGCCTTGCAGGAACTGGGCAGCGACCAGGTGGCCTTCGGCTACGTCACCACCACGGTGACAGTGCTCGATGCCAACCCGGCCGCCGCCGACGAGAAACTGCGTATGGTGGAACGGGTGATCCAGGGCCGGGGCTTTGTGACGATCCCTGAAACCTTGAATGCGGTCGATGCGTGGCTGTCATCGATTCCGGGCCATGCCTACGCGAACGTGCGCCAGCCCATCGTCTCGACGCTGAATCTGGCGCACCTGATGCCGGTGTCCGCCGTGTGGGCCGGACCAGAGCGGAACGATCACCTGGGCGGCCCGCCGCTGATCGTGACCCGCACCGAAGGCGCCACGCCGTTCCGGCTGGTCACGCACATCGGGGACGTGGGTCACACGCTGGTGGCCGGGCCAACCGGCATGGGCAAGTCGGTGCTGCTCGTCACCTTGGCGATGCAGTTCCGGCGCTACCTTGGCTCGCGCATCTTCGCCTTCGACATGGGCCGTTCGATGCGCGCAACCATCCTCGGGCTGGGCGGTGAGCACTACGACCTGGGCACGGATGGAGAAATCGCCTTCCAGCCCTTAGCGCACATCGACCGCGGGGGCTACCGCACCTGGGCCGCCGAATGGATCGAAGGCCGCTTGCTGCACGAAGGCGTGGCGGTTGGCCCCGATGAGAAGGCCGCCATCTGGTCGGCGCTGGGTAGCCTCGCCGGTGCGCCGGTGGAGCAGCGCACGATGACCGGGCTGTCCGTGCTGCTGCAATCCAACACGCTGCGCCAGGCACTGGCACCCTATGTGCTGGGCGGTACCCACGGCAAGCTGCTGGATGCGGATGTCGATCGCCTGGGTTCCGGCGCGGTGCAGTGCTTCGAGATGGAGGGGCTGATGCACAGCAAGGCTGCCGTCATGGCCGTGCTGCATTACCTCTTTGCGTGCTTTGATGAACGCTTCGACGGTGCACCCACGCTGCTGATCCTCGATGAAGCGTGGCTGTTTCTCGACGACCCGGTGTTTGCGGCTCGTATCCGCCAGTGGCTCAAGACGCTGCGCAAGAAAAACGTGTCGGTGATCTTCGCCACGCAGTCGCTGGCGGACATCAAGGATTCGAGCATCGCGCCCGCGATTGTCGAAAGCTGCGCGAGCCGCATCTTCCTGCCCAATCCGCAGGCCTTCGAGCCGCAGATCCGGACGATCTACGAGGGCTTCGGCTTGAACTCGCGCCAGATCGAGATCGTCGCCACGGCGCAGCCCAAGCGCGACTACTACTACCAGTCCCGCCTCGGCAACCGCCTGTTCGACCTTGACCTGGGGCCGGCGGCACTGGCCTTCGCGGGCGCGTCCACACCCCAGGACCAGCGTGACATCGATGCGGTGCTCGCCGCATCGGGTTCCTCTGATTTCGCTGCCGGCTGGCTGCGCCATCGCGGCCTGCGCTGGGCCGCCGACCTGCTGACCTCGTTTCCTTCCTCGCAACCCCAGGAGATCTCGCCATGACAACCCGTACCGCATTCACTTCCCGGCTAACCGCGCTGGCCGTTGCCAGTGCCCTGGCTTTCTGCACCGCTCAGCCCGCTCATGCACTGTTTGGCTTGGGTGGCGGGGGAGGGGGCCGCATCGTGTTCGACCCCACGAACTATGTGCAGAACACGCTGACCGCCGTGCGCATGCTGGAGGAGATCAACAACCAGATCAAGCAGTTGCAGAACGAAGCCCAGATGCTGATCAACCAGGCCCGTAACCTGGCCAGCCTGCCGTTCAATGTGGTCAACCGGCTGCGCAGCAACCTGGCGCAGACCCAGCGGCTGATCGCCCAGGCCAAGGGCATGGCCTACGACCTGGCGAACATGGACCAGATGTTCCGGCGGCTGTATCCGGAGCAGTACGCGGCCACCGTCAGCGGCGACCAGATGTACAAGGACGCCCAGGAGCGCTGGAAGAACACGCTTACCGGCTTGCAGACTGCCATGCAGATGCAGGCCCAGGCATCACAGAACCTCCAGGACGACGAAGGGGTGCTGGCCGATCTGGTGGGCCAGAGCCAGTCGGCCGTCGGGGCTTTGCAGGCCATGCAGTCCACGAACCAGTTGCTGGCCTTGCAGGCCAAACAGTCCATCCAGACGCAGCGCCTGCAGCTCACGCAGGATCGTGCCGCTTCGCTGGAACTGGCACGACAGGCGGCGGCGACCGAGCGCGCCCGCGAGGTGCGGCGGCGCTTCATCGGCGAAGGCACGCCGTACACGCCGCAGACCGTCAACTTCTACAGCCGCTGACGGGGCCGAGCCATGAACGACGTTGCGGTCATTGACCGCTTCCTCGACACGTTCTCGCGCTACATCGACTCGGGGTTCGGGCTGCTGCAGGGTGAGGTGGCATTCCTGACAGCCACGCTGATCGTCGTCGACATGACGCTCGCCGGGCTGTTCTGGGCGTTGGGCCATGCCAGCGGTCAGGGCGAGGACGTGATCGCCAAGCTGATCCGCAAGGTGCTGTATGTGGGGGCCTTCGCCTACATCATCGGTAACTTCAACACGCTGGCCGGCATCCTGTTTCGATCCTTTGCCGGGCTGGGCCTGACGGCCAGCGGCTCGACCTTGAGCATGGGCAACTTCCTGCAGCCGGGCAGACTGGCCAAGACGGGTATCGATGCCGCTGCGCCGATCTTCGAGCAGATCGGCAAGCTGGCGGGGTTCCCCGAGGTGTTTGCCAATATCGACATCATCGTGGTGCTGTTCCTCGCCTGGTTCATCGTCATTCTGACGTTCTTCGTGCTGGCGGTACAGCTCTTTGTGACGCTGATCGAATTCAAGCTGACCACGTTGGCAGGCTTTGTGCTGGTGCCATTCGCGCTGTGGAACAAGACGGCATTCCTGGCTGAGAAGGTGCTGGGCAATGTGATCTCGTCGGGAATCAAGGTACTGGTGCTCGCTGTCATCGTGGGGATCGGCACCGGGCTGTTTGCCGAGTTCAAGGTGCCGGCCGGGGCGGAACCCTCGGTGGATCAGGCGCTGGTCATCATGCTGGCGTCACTGGCCGTGCTGGCCCTAGGCATCTTTGGGCCCGGGATTGCGTCCGGGCTGGTATCGGGCGGGCCGCAGCTCGGCGCAGGCGCGATGGCCGGGGCTACGCTGGGCGCTGCAGGAGCTGCTGTAGGCGTGGGTGCGGCAGCGGCCGGTGTTGGCGGCGCGGTGGCCGCGGGCGCACGCATGACCCCGAGTGCTGCCCGCATGGCGGCATCGACCGCCAGCAGCGCCAGGTCAGCGTACCAGACCGGGTCCACCGCAGCAGGCGGTGGCATCCAGGGCGCTGCCGCTGGTCTCGGCAATGTGGCCCGCACTGGTGCGCGCTCGATGAAAGAGCGCTACGCCGCCTCCTTCCGGCCCGATGGCGCCGCCGCATCTGGCGGCCCGCAGGGCGCAGCCGATTCCACAGCGTCTGCCGCTGCCGAACAGCCCGCCTGGGCCAAGCGCTTGCATCGCAGGCAGCAGCTCACCCATGCCGCCACGACCACGGCCCATGCATTGCGCAGTGGCGATGGCTGCAGCACCAGTCAGGGGCCAAGCCTGCGTGATTCCGACTCATAAGGAGAACCCCCATGCGATTTAAACGACCGCAGGTGCGCTACGGCGATACGCCGCAGCCCGCCACCCCGTACCAATCCGCCGCACAGGTCTGGGATGACCGCATTGGTTCGGCCCGCGTGCAGGCCAAAAACTGGCGCTTCGTTGCCTTTGGCTGCCTCGGCCTTGCGCTGCTGATGGCCGGCGGCCTGGTCTGGCGCTCGGCGCAGTCCATCGTGACGCCTTACGTCATCGAGGTGGACAACGCTGGACAGGTGCGGGCCGTCGGCGAGGCCGCCACACCGTACCAGCCCAGCGACGCCCAGGTGGCCTACCACCTGGGCCGATTCATCGGGCTGGTGCGTGGCCTGTCCATCGACCCCATTGTGGTAAGGCAGAACTGGCTCGATGCCTATGACTACGCCACCGACAAGGGCGCGGCCGTCTTGAACGACTACGCCCGGGTGAATGACCCGTTCGCGCGCATCGGCAAGGAGTCGGTGACGGTGCAAATCACTTCCGTGACCCGCGCCAGCGACTCGTCTTTCAACGTGCGCTGGACGGAGACGCGCTACGTGAACGGAGCCCTGGATCGCACCGAGCGCTGGAACGCCGTGGTGTCCATCGTGCAGCAGACCCCGCGCACCGAGCAGCGCGTGCGCAAGAACCCCCTGGGTATCTACGTCAACGGCCTGGCGTGGAGCCGTGAACTCGAATCTTCCGAAGGAGCCAAGCCATGAATCCGCATTTCGGTAAATCCGCCTTGCCGTTGATGATCGTTGCCCTGGCGGGCTGCGCCACGCAGGGCACGCCGCCTCCCACCATCTCGCTCGATGATCCGGTGCAGGCCCAGCCCTTGCCCGAGGTGCCCAAGCCGGTGGAGGTGGTCACGGTGCCCGAGCCGCTGGCACTGCCTGGGCAGATGAAGCCACTGACTGGCGGCGATGCCAAGACCACGCCGGAATCGCCCGATGAGAAGGTGCGCGTGACCCGTGCGAACACGGAGGCCCGTGTCGCCCCCACGCGCGAGGGCTATGTGAACGCGATCCAGGTGTGGCCCTTCACCGATGGCGCGCTGTACCAGGTCTATGCGGCTGTCGGCCGCGTGACCGTGGTGGCGCTCCAGCCCGGCGAAGAGCTGGTGACGGTGGCCGCGGGGGACACGGTGCGCTGGATCGTAGGGGACACCTCCAGCGGCTCCGGCGCCGACGTGCGCGTCCATGTGATGGTGAAACCCATCCGTTCGGGGCTCAAGACCAATCTGGTCATTACCACCAATCGGCGCACCTACCTGCTGGAACTGGCCTCGACCGAGAAGACGTGGATGGCCTCGGTGTCCTGGGAGTATCCGAAGGACAGGATGCTGGCCCTGCAGCGCCAGGCGCTAGCGGCCAGCGCCGCCGCTCCGGTCGATAGCGGCCTGTCGCTGGAGAAGATCCGTTTTCGCTACGCGATCAGCGGCAGCAATCCCTCATGGAAGCCCGAGCGCGCCTTTGATGATGGGCAGAAGGTCTATTTGCAGTTTCCGGCGGGCATCGCACAAGGTGAACTGCCGCCGCTGTTCGTCATCGGTGCGCAGGGCGACGGCCAACTCGTCAACTACCGTTTCCGCTCGCCGTACCTGATCGTGGATCGGCTGTTCGGCGCGGCGGAGCTGCGCCTGGGCGGCGGAAATGGGAAAGGTGAGGGCGACGTGGTGCGCATCGAGCGCACCGATGGCAAGCGGAGGGACTGACCATGCAGGAAGACCATTCTCCCGACCTTGCCGCGCCTTCGGCGGCCAAGGTGGCGCCCGAGGCGGTGGCGCTGCGCGCCCAGCCGCGCGCGGTCACGCGCCTGAACCGCCGTACGTTGGCCATCCTCACCGGCGGCCTGTCGGTCGCCGTGCTCGGGGCCACCATCTGGGCCTTGCAGCCGCACCGGCGCGGTGGTGGTTTGACGGAGCTATACAACGTTGATCGGGTGTCGAAGTCCGAAGGGCTGGATGGCCTGCCTTCGGATTACTCCAAGCTGCCGAAGGTGCCCGAGCTGGGGCCGCCGCTACCGGGCGACCTCGGCCCGGCCATCGTGGCTGCGCAGCAGCCCACCTACACGCCGCCGGGTCATGACCCCAACGATGCCCTGCGCAAGGAAGCCGAAGCGGCGGCGGCTTCGTCGGTGTTCTTCCGCTCGGGCCAACAGGGCAAGGCCGGGGGCGCTGCGCCCGTCCAAGTCGCTGCCGCTGGCCCGGCATCCGCCATGGCGGGCTTCGACCCCATGGCGGCCGGGCCTGCCTCAACGGCGGCCCAACCGACCGACCCCGCCGTGGTGCAGAACGGGCAGGGTCAGAAAGAGGCGTTCCTGAAAGGCGGTTCCGCGGAAACCCGTAATTCCGGCAGCCTCCAGATGCCGGTGTCGCCGTATCAGGTCATGGCGGGAACGGTGATCGCGGCGGCACTCGTTACGGGCATCAAGTCTGACCTGCCGGGCGATGTGATCGCCATAGTGACGGAGCCGGTCTACGACACGGCCACTGGCAAATTCCTGCTGATTCCGCAGGGCTCGCGCGTCCTCGGGCGCTACAACAGCCAGGTGAGCTTCGGGCAGAGCAGGGTACAGATGGTGTGGAACCGCATCATCCTGCCGGATACGTCTTCGCTGACGCTCGACAACCTGGTGGGCACCGACCCTGCGGGCTATGCCGGCTTGGAGGATGACGTGGACAGGCATTGGGGCCGCATCGTCGCCGGCGCGGCGCTGACCACGCTGCTGGGTGTGGGCGCCGAGCTGGCCGCGCCGGAGAACCGTCAGAACGGCAACCGCATCGTGATCGCCGGTCGTGATAGTGCGCAGGACAGCATCAACCATGTGGGCCAGGAGCTGACCCGGCGCAACATGAATGTGCAGCCGACGCTGACGGCGCGGCCGGGCTTGCCTGTGCGGATCATCGCCAGCCGCGACCTTGTGATGCGTCCTTACCAACCCTTGTTCTATCAGCGTGGAGGCATGCGATGAGCACGGCGAAAAAACTCCGCCTGGGCCCGTTGCCTTCCCATGCGAGCACGAAATTGACCTTCACCTGCCCGACCAGCCTGCGTGCAGACCTCGACCGGTACGCCGCGCTCCATGCGCAGACCTACGGCGAGGCGGTCGATGCGGCGGCGCTGATCCCGTACATGCTGGAAGCCTTCATGGCCGGGGACCGGGGATTCAGGCGGGGCGATAAGTCCAAGGCTTCTGTCCTGAAGCCCGGATGACGGCAATGGGCTTGTCCTCGCGAGTCACCCTCGAACGCGCAGCCTGGGCTGCGCGTTCCTCGGTTTGCAGGTCTTCAAGTCCGCATGAACACGCTCCGCTTTGCTGTGTCAGGTTGGCAGCAATGGCCGTTCCCGGCACGCTATGGACTGTGAGCGATGGCAATGGATGCCGTCGCGTTTGCAGCGAGGAGATGCCCATGCGCGCCAGGATTTCGGACGATCAGAAGGTGTTTCAGCCTGCACAGGCGGATGGCGGCTTGGACAGTGACCGGGCCGTGCGTGCGGTGCATCTGCTGCAGGAAGCGCTCGACCTGTTGGGGCATAGCTCAGTCCAGCAGCCAGGGCTTGCAGCGGTTCAACATGACCGGCTGCTGCGGTTGCCCGAGGTGCAGCGGCTGACCGGCCTGGGGCGCTCCGTGATCTACCAGCAGATGCGGGATGGACTTTTTCCGCGCTCGATCAAGGTCGGGCCACGTGCGGCCTCCTGGTCGGAGGCCGCTGTCCAGGCATGGATTCAGCAACGTCTGGCGGCGGGCAGCATGCATGGGTAGTGCCTGCGCGCGGGGCCTCCTGTCGTTGACGAGGGATTCCGGTGACGTCATGAAGGGATTGGGTGGTGGACGGTGAAATGCATGAAACTTCAATAAAAAATCAGGCAATCATGGCCCACATTCACTCTTCCGATGAAGCCCTGCGAGGGGGCGCTGCCCACCTCGCTGGAGAGCTTCAGCCTGGTCGCGTGTACCGGCGCGAAGATCTTGCTCGGATGTCCACGGCGGTCGATCGGCATCTGCGCGAACTGGTGGCCAGTGGCCGACTGAAGAAATTGGCGCAAGGGCTGTACTACGCGCCCAGGCAGTCCAGCTTTGGGCCGCTGCCGCCTGCCGATGACCAGGTGGTGGGAGGGTTTCTGCGAGACAAGGACTTCCTGGTGTTTTCGCCATCGGCATATAACGCCGTGGGCCTGGGCACCACGCAGTTCTACAACCGCACCTTGGTCTACAACCACAAGCGCCACGGCGTCTTCAAACTGGGGAATCGCCAGTTTGATTTCCGGGTGAAGCCGCGGTTTCCAAAGAAGCTCGCCCCTGAATTCCTGTACGTTGATCTGCTGAACAACCTGGATGAACTCGCTGAGGATCGCGAGGAGGTGCTGATCCAGGCGCGCGGCAAGCTGTCGAGTTTCGCCCCTGTTCGTCTGCGAAACGCTGCCGACCGCTTTGGCGGCATCCGCATCGAGCCGCCCGTCGGTATGGAGGTCAAGATCGGGCGCAACCATGACCTGAATTAGTTGAATTTCAGATATTTGACGTATAGCTGAATGACGGATATATTTCGTTTATCTGAATCTCAGGTATCTGTTATGCCGTCGACGTCACATCCTCTGGTCACGGCCGGCCAGTTGGGGGCGATGCTGCAGGCCTCACGCAAGGCCCTAGGGCTGACCCAGTCGGCGCTGGCTGCTCGCATCGGCTTGAGCCAGTCGCGGGTCTCGCATTTGGAACTCAACGCCCATGAGTTGAGCGTGGAGCAACTCCTTGCATGGTGCGCCGCGCTGGGCCTGGAACTGGCCGTCGGGACCCGGAATAGCGCCGCGGTGTCGACGACTCCGACCACGGATTGGTGACATGGGACGTCGATCACACAGCCGCAGCCTGTCCATCTGGACCAACGGTGTGCGCGTCGGCCGATGGACGATTCCCGCTCGCGGAGAGATGGAACTGCAATACGACGCGGATTGGCTTGCTTCCGATATGGGGCGGCCGCTGTCGTTGTCGCTGCCGTTCAACCTCCAGAATCTGCCGGTCAAGGGCGAGAAGGTTGCCAACTACTTCGACAACCTGCTTCCGGACAGTGACGCGATCCGGCGCCGGGTGGCCGAGCGATTCCGGACGGGCTCGACCGAACCGTTCGATTTGCTGAAGGCTATCGGGCGCGATTGCGTGGGCGCCGTCCAGATCCTGGATGAGGACGAGGTGCCCACTGACTTCGATCGCATCGCGGGCGTTCCCCTGTCCGAGGAGGATATCGAGCGGCATTTGATCGAAACCGTTTCGCCGCAGGCCTTCGCCGCGGGTCGGGATCCGGATGCGGACTTTCGCATCTCCCTGGCTGGCGCTCAAGAGAAGACTGCCTTCCTGTGGTGGGGCGGGCAATGGCTTGCCCCGCGTGGCGCCACGCCGACGAGCCACATCTTCAAGCTCCCGCTGGGCCTGATGGGTGGGCGGCGGGCGGACTTCAGCACGTCCGTCGACAACGAATGGCTGTGCCTGCGGTTGTTGAAAGCCTACGGCTTGCCGGTGGCCGATGCCCGCATCGCGACCTTTGGCGGGCAGCGCGTGCTGGTGGTGGAGCGCTTCGACCGGCGCGTCGCACCCAATGGGCAGTGGCTCATGCGTCTGCCACAGGAAGACTTTTGCCAGGTCGAGGGCTGCTCGCCGTTGCGCAAGTACGAGAACGAGGGCGGCCCAGGGCTCAAGGCCCTGTTCGGCACGCTGAGGCAATCGGTGAATGCCGAGGCCGACATGAAGACGTTGATGGCGGCGCAGGTGTTGTTCTGGCTGCTGCGAGCGCCTGATGGCCATGCCAAGAATTTCAGCATCCAGCTTCTGCCGCGCGGGCGTTTCCAGTTGACCCCGCTGTATGACGTGATGTCGGTCTATCCCGTGTTGGGCAGCGGTCCCAACCAGTGGTCGCCGTATGACATCAAGTTGGCGATGGCCTTGCTCGGCAAGAATCGGCATTACGAGATGCAAGGCATCCAGCGCAGGCACTTCAACAGCACGGCGCAGAGGGTCGGCTACGCATCGACCGCCGAGCCGCTCATCGCAGAAATCCTTGCCAGGACTCCAGCGGCCATTGCCGAAGTGCAAGCCGAACTGCCCAACGACTTCTCACCGCGTGTCCTCGACGTCATCCTGGGTGGACTTGAGCAGGCGGCCAGAACACTCGGTGGAATGGCTCCGTAAGAGGAGAAGAATCGATCTTTCCAAGGCGAGTCCGCGCGCGCTAAGTGCATCGTGATCGACGATAAGGTCGACAAAGTGTCAATGTGCCGCAACGTCATGAGCGTGTGCGTGAGGGCATGTTCCCGCGCTCGGTAAAAATAGGGCTCGCGCCTCTTCCTGGTCCGAAGCTGCCATCCTCGCGTGGATTCAGCAGAGACTCGCAACTGGTGGCTCGTGCGGGTAATGCATGGCAGCGCACTGCGCAGTTCTTCGCACGGCCTAGCCTGATTAGATTTGGTTTTGAAAATGGCAAAAGATGCTATTTCGGGAGCGTGTCCCAGAGAAGATTGCTAGCGTCCCAAGGGGGCTTGCGGCGGTTGCTGAGCCTCTGGATGATGGACGTTGGCGTGGGGGCTGACCCCTGCGAGAACTATCCCCTTTGGCTTCAGCAAATGCGTGGAAACTTGGCTGGGTCTGAGCCTGAAGGGCAAGCAGAACAGGGCCAAATTTCCCCCATTTCCTGACTTGGCTCCCCGGGGCCACTTCAATCTCCCAGGTGTTCATCCAGGTTGGGAAGTTTGGCGCATAACCCATTGATATCAAAAATGATAGCAATGCGGGGGAACAAACGGGGGAACAATCGGCAAAATTGAAGTGAAACAATCTAGGCTTTATAAGGCCTGAAAACATTCATTCAATTCCCGCCAGCTCAAGGCAACGCCACACAATGAAAATACGTTGTGTGGCGTTATTTTTTCGTCTTCGCATTGCCTGTTGTTGCCCTGAGATTCACACCGATTTCACACCGGAATCACACCGATTTCCGGGATTCCACGATGCGCAATTGCGGCTTGGGCGGCTGATAGTCCTCACGGATGAACTTGCCATAGGTCCGGAAAACCATCTCCACGTCCTCATGCCCGAGCTGGGCACGGTTTTTATCCACGGCCACGACAAAGCGCTGCCAGGTTCTTCGCGATTGGCCTTCTGCGAGAGTCGCCAGAGTCGCAGCGCGGCGAGTTTCTGCCGCTGGATTTCTACCGCAATCAGTTATGCTGGGAGGCGCTGGGCAATGCTAAGCGGCATAAGCACATTGCCTGAAATTTTCACACTCCGCAGTCTTTCCGATGCCTTCCCGCTTGTCTGCCCAGATACGCAGCCGTTTTGCCATTCCGCTGCCGATGCTGCTGGGATTTGTTGCCGCCGCCATAGCCACGCTGGTGATTGCCATCGTCAATGTCCGTTCGTCAAGCGTACGCACACAGGCCGTGGCCAGCATGGACAATATGACCAATGCCATGCGGCAGCTGAACGAATTCACCGTATCGCTCAAGGATGCGGAAACCGGGCAGCGCGGCTTCCTGCTCACCGGTGATGTCTCCTACCTGGCTCCTTACCGGCGTGCCATCAATGTGCTGGAGACCCAATTGCAGGGTCTGGCGGCCAGCAACGCCAACGACTCCACTCGCCGGCAGTTGGTGGGGGAAATTGATGCCTTGTCGCACCAGAAGCTGAGTGAGCTGGAAGACACCATTGCCTTGCGGCAGGCGGGCAAGATGGATGAGGCGATGGCGGTGGTCCGCACCGACAAGGGCAAGAGCGTGATGGACCGGCTCAGCGATCTGGTGGCCAGCCTGTACCGCCTGCAGAGCCGCGAGCTGGAGCAGCGCCGGCGCACCTGGGAAGAGGCCTCCAGCACATCCACCCACTATTCCTGGATCGGCTCCCTGGTGTTGCTGGCGCTGGTGTTGTCATCCGCGGCGCTGACGGCGCGCGAGTATCGGCGCAAGGCGCGCCAGAGCTGGGTTGCGCAGGGCCTGTCGGGCCTGGGGCAGTGCCTGCAGGGCGGGCACCGACTGGAGGAAATCGGCAAGCGCGCGCTGGAGTACCTTGCACACTATCTGGGGGCGAGGGTCGGCGTGGGCTATGCCTTGGACGATGTCGACGCAAGCTACCGCTTGTTTGGCAGCTTTGCCATGCCCAAGGAGATGGCCGATGCCCGCTTTCGCGCGGGGCAGGGGATGGCGGGGCAGGTGGCAAGCTCGGGCCAGCTGCTCAAGGTGGACGGCCTGGGCGAAGAGCACCTGAGGATCCAATCCAGCACGGGGCAGTCTCAGCCGGCTGAACTGCTGATTGCGCCAGCCGTCGAAAACGGCAAGGTGTATGCGGTGATCGAGCTTGGCTTTCTGCGCCCCACGACGGAGTCGGAGGCCGAGCTGCTCCAGGGCGCGTCCGGCATGCTGGCGGTGGCCATACGCTCGGCGATCGACCGCTCGCGGCTGGAGAGCCTGCTGGAGGAAACCCGGCGGCAGTCCGAGGAGCTGCTGGTGCAGCAGGAGGAGATGCGGGTCAGCAATGAGGAGCTGGAGCAGCAAAGCCAGGCCTTGCAGCGTTCGCAGACGCTGATGGAGCAGCAGCAGCGGGAGCTGGAGCAGACCAATGCCCACCTGGAGGAGCAGACGCACAGGCTGGAGCACCAGCGCGAGCAGCTGCTGTGCGCGCAGGACGCATTGACCGACAAGGCGCGGGAACTGGAGATGGCCAGCCGCTACAAGAGCGAGTTCCTGGCCAATATGAGCCACGAGCTGCGCACGCCACTCAACTCCACCCTGATCCTGGCCAAGCTGCTGTCGGACAACAAGGTGGGCAACCTCACGGCCGAGCAGATCAAGTACGCGCAGACCATACATGCGGCGGGCTCGGACCTGCTGGCCCTCATCAACGATATTCTCGACCTGTCCAAGATCGAGGCGGGCCAAGCCACGGTCACGGTGGAGTCGGTGAATGTGGCCGCGGCGGTGCAGGCGCTGGTCGAGCCCCTGCGCCTGCAGGCACAGCA
This sequence comes from Comamonas sp. FG99, assembly GCF_057808605.1. NCBI lineage: Bacteria > Pseudomonadati > Pseudomonadota > Betaproteobacteria > Burkholderiales > Comamonadaceae > Comamonas > Comamonas sp. FG99. Next base: position 116,476 of record NZ_JBMDII010000006.1, on the reverse strand, counting down.
CAAGGGCGTGGAGCTGTCATCGCGCATCGACCCGGGGGTGCCGGCGATCATGCAGACCGATGGATTGCGGCTGGGGCAGATCCTGAAGAACCTGCTGTCGAACGCGATCAAGTTCACGGACCATGGCCGCGTGGATCTGCAGGTGTCGAGCCCTGCACCCGATACCCTGGCCTTTGCGGTGCGGGATACGGGCATCGGCATCCCCGAGCACCAGCAGCAGCTGATCTTCGAGGCCTTTCGCCAGGCGGATGGCAGCACGCACCGCAAGTACGGCGGCACCGGGCTGGGGCTGGCGATCGCGCGCGACCTGGCCCAGCTTTTGGGCGGCGAGATTGCGGTGCAAAGCACGCCGGGGCAAGGCAGCGTTTTCACCTTCACCATGCCGCTGGCGCAAACGGCACAAGCCATGCAAAAGCAAGTGCTGCCTGCGGCTGCCGTGCCGGCCGCCATGCGCGCGCCGCTGGCCGCGCAGGCAAGCACCGTTGCCGCCACAGTGCCTGTGGCCGTGCCCGGCAGCCATGAGCGGCACATTCTCGTCATCGAGGATGATGAACGGTTCGCCGATATCCTGCTGGAGCTGGCGCAGGAGATGGGCTTCAGCTGCCAGGTGGCGCGCAATGCGGCCGATGGGCTCGCAGCGGCCGCACATTGCCTGCCCAAGGCCATCGTGCTTGACGTCAACTTGCCCGATTTTTCGGGGCTGGGCGTGCTGGACCAGCTCAAGCGCAACCCTGCGACTCGGCATATTCCGGTGCACATCGTGTCGGTGGCCGACTACGCCCAAGAGGCCATGGGGCGCGGTGCCGTGGGTTATGCCCTCAAGCCGATCGAGCGCGAAGCGCTGGCCCAGGCCCTGCAGCGGCTGGAGGCCAAGTTCACCCAGAACATGCACCGCGTACTGGTGGTGGAGGACGACGAGCGCCAGCGAGACAGCGTGCACAGCCTGCTGAGCAGCGGTGAAGTGGAGGTGGTCTGCGCCGGCACCGCCGCTGCGGCCCTGGAGCAACTGGGGCAGGGCACCTACGACTGCATGATCATGGACCTGAGCCTGCCGGACATGAATGGCTTCGAGCTGCTGCAGCTCATGTCCGAGCAGGACGGGGTCTCGTTCCCGCCGGTCATCGTCTATACCGGCCGTGCGCTGTCGCGCGACGAGGAAATGCGCCTGCGGCGCTTCTCCCACTCCATCATCATCAAGGATGCCCGCTCGCCCGAGCGGCTGCTCGACGAAGTCACGCTCTTCCTGCACCAGGTCGAGTCCCGGCTCTCGCCCGAGCACCGGCAGATGCTGCAGCAGGCGCGCAGCCGCGATGCGGCGCTTGAAGGGCGGACCGTGCTCGTGGTGGAGGACGATGTGCGCAATGTCTTTGCGCTCTCCAGCATTCTGGAGCCCACCGGCATCGCGGTGGAGATCGCCCGCAACGGCCGCGAAGCGCTCGAAGCGCTGGGCCGTGCCAATGCGGCGATCGACCTGATACTGATGGACATCATGATGCCCGAAATGGATGGGTATGCGGCGATGCGCGAAATCAGGAGCCAGCCGCAATGGAGGCGCCTGCCCATCATTGCGCTGACTGCCAAGGCGATGAAGGATGACCAGGAGAGATGCCTGGCCGCTGGCGCGAACGACTATATCGCCAAGCCGCTGGATGTGGAAAAGCTGCTGTCCCTGGTGCGGGTGTGGATGCCCAAATAGCCATGCCGCACCGCAAAAAAGCCCAGGTTGCGGAAATCGAGCAGCGCCTGCTGCTCGATGGCATCTACCACCGCTACCACTATGATTTCCGGGGATATGCGCAGGCATCGATCAAACGCAGCCTGCAGGCGGCCCTGGTGTCATTCGACTGCCGAACCATCTCCCAATTGCAGGACCGGATTCTGCACGACCCAGCGGCTTTCTCGGTGTTGCTGGGCTACCTGACCATCCAGGTCAGCGAGATGTTCCGCGACCCTGAGTACTTTCTGGCATTGCGCACCGAGGTCATTCCGCTGCTGCGCACCTATCCTTCGCTGAAGATCTGGGTGGCTGGCTGCAGCACTGGCGAAGAGGTGTACTCGATGGCCATCCTGCTGCAGGAAGAAGGCCTGCTGGAGCGCAGCCTGATCTATGCGACCGATATCAACCCCCAGGCGCTGCGCACGGCGGAGCAAGGCATTTTCGATATCGACCGCATGGGTGAGTTCTCGGGGCACTACCTTCGGGCAGGGGGGGCGAAGTCGCTTTCCGACTACTACACCGCGCGCTATGGCCATGTGGTGTTTGACAAGGAGCTGCGCCGCAATGTGGTCTTTGCCGACCACAGCCTGGCAACCGACAGTGTTTTTGCGGAAGTGCACCTGGTTTCCTGCCGCAATGTGATGATCTATTTCGATGCCGAATTGCAAAATCGCGTTCTGGAGCTGTTTTGCCAGTCGCTATGCCACCGAGGCTTTCTGGGCCTGGGTGCCAAGGAGTCGCTGCGATTTTCCAAGCATTCCGACCTTTTCGAGGATGTTGCTTACAAGGAAAGAATATATAGAAAGAAATCAAGAATGTGATTTCTGAGAAATTGATTACGTACGACCAACCCGCATGCAGTGCCCATGGCGAAGTTTGCGGTCATCTCATTTTTTGCGGCTCTGTTTTATGAATGTGAATGCTGGCATAAAATGCCTGATCGTGGATGATATTCCGCAGAACCTGATAGCGCTGGAGGCTTTGCTGCAGGCTGATGGAGTCATATTCCTTAAGGCCCACTCGGCGGTCGAGGCGCTGGAGTTGCTATTGCAGCATGGCGATGTGGCCCTGGCTCTGCTGGATGTGCAGATGCCTGAAATGAATGGTTTCGAACTTGCAGAGCTGATCAGGGGCACCGAGCGGACCCGGCATATACCTCTCATTTTCATGACTGCTGGCTCCCACGAGCAGCATTGGCAATTCAAGGGGTATGAAAGCGGTGCGGTGGATTTTCTCTACAAACCCATCGATCCGCACATGCTGACCACAAAGGTCAATATATTTTTCGAGCTGCACCGCCGCAAGCAGGAGCTGGCCCAGCAGCTGGAGGCGCGCACCGAGGCATTGCGCATCAACGAGATGTTCATGGCGGTGCTCAGCCACGATCTGCGCACGCCGCTGCAGGTCATCAAGATGACCGCCACGCTGCTCAAGCGCCAGACGGATCTGCACCAGATCCCGGAATTTGCCGAACGCCTGCTGAGCAGCAGCCAGCGCATGGGGCGCATGGTCGAAGACCTGCTGGATGTCACGCGGATCCGCCAGGCGGGCGGATTGCGGCTGTCACCCACTGCGTGCGATCTCGGCGACTTGTGTGAACGCGCCGTCGAAGACATCCGCAGCTGCGCGCCCGGGCGGGCCATTCAGTACCAGCTGCAAGGTGATCCGCACGGAACCTGGGATGGCGAGCGGCTGGCGCAGGTGCTCAGCAATCTTTTGGGCAATGCGCTGCAGCATGGTGATCCAGCGGACGCCATATCGGTGGCGCTGGATGGCTCGGACGCTGGGAAAGTCGTGCTGACCATCTCCAATCGCGGCAGTATCCCGGATGATCTTTTGCCGGTGCTCTTCAAGCCATTCCGGGGTGGGGAGCGCAGGCCTGGGCAAGCCGAGGGGCTCGGGCTGGGGCTGTATATCACCCAGCAGATCGTGCTGGCGCACGGTGGCGAAATCCAGGTGCAGTCGCGCAGCGGGATGACGGTTTTTGAGATCACGCTGGCGCGCCACGCCAGTATCGATACTCGCCAAGCGCTGTTGTAGCTTCTATGCCTGTGGCGGCTGCCCGGCTGTCCAACCCGATTGAATGGCATCGAGCAAGCCTTCGAGATCCTCGATATCGAAGGGTTTGCGCAGCACCTGTACATGAGGCCCCCACTGGGCCGGATAAGGCCCCAGATCGTAGCCGGTACACAAGACGATCCAGCGCTCCGGCGCATCTTTCAATAGCTCTCGCGCCAGATCCGTTCCCGACAGCCCGGGCAGGCTGACATCGGTGACCACCAGGTCGAACCTCGTCTGGGCATCCAACGCCAGCGCTTCCTCTGCGGTGGCGCAGCATGTCACCGTGCGCCCTTCACCTTCCATCAGCGCGCCGATGCTGGCGCGCAGTTCTGCATTATCTTCAATATAAACTATCTTCATTTCTTTTTTAATTGTCTTGATCTATCTGTGTGCAGTGGCCATGGGTAAATGTTCGTCAATTGATGAATTATTTTCTGTAGGACGCAAGCTATTGGTCATGTGCAATAAAAGGAAGAGGCGGGCAAGAATTTTTGGAAATCTTGTGTTGTAGGCTATTGCTGACTGTCAATCCGTGCTGCTGCTGACAAAAATATTTTCGAGAATTATTTAAGCTGAAGCTCCAGTCATTGAGATTGGCCATCTTTTGAAAGATGTTCCACTATTGCTGTTGGATTAATATGCTGGAGGCTATATGAACGAAGATCGAATCGCAGGCAACTGGAAGCAGTTCAAGGGTAAAGTTCGTGAGCAGTGGGGTAAACTCACTGATGATGATATAGATGTCATTGCGGGAAAGCGCGATCAGCTGCTGGGAAAAATTCAGGAGCGGGAAGGTATTGCCAAGGAGGATGCGGAAAAGCAGTTGACCGACTGGCAAAAGCGCAATCCTGATTTTCGCTTCGACGATTGATTAACCCGTGGCACTGCATTCAATGCACGCACTGAAAATAATAGTACAGAAAGGATCACCCAATGATGACTCTGAAACCCCGCCTGTTGATGGTATGCACTGCAGCCATGTTTGCCTCGTCCGCATTTGCACTGACGCCTGCGGAACAAAAGGTCGAAAAAGACCGCATCAGCGCTGAATACAAGGCTGCCAAGGATCAATGCAAACCGCTGAAGGGCAATGCCAAGGATATCTGCAAGGAGCAGGCCGAAGGCCGGAAAAAGGTCGGCGAAGCCGAACTGAAATACAAGGCCGATGCCAGCGAAAGCAACCGCTACCAGGTGGCCAAGGCCCGTGCGGATGCGGACTATGCGGTTGCCAAGGAAAAATGCGACGACGCCGCCGGCAATGCCAAGGACGTCTGCCGCAAGGATGCCAAGGCTGCGCATGTGAAGGCACTGGAATCCGCCAAGGTTTCCGAGGTGCGCCATGATGCCGCGGCCAAACCCTCGGACGTTGCCGAGGCCCGCAAGGAAGCCAGCGAGAAGACGCGCGAGGCAGACTACAAGGCGGCCAAGGAGCGCTGCGACGCCTTGTCCGGCGATGCCAAGGATGCCTGCGTTGCCGAAGCCAAGCGCAAGTTTGGCCAGTAACAGTCGGCAGCTATCCGCAAAGAAGGCCTTGGGCCTTCTTTTTTCGGATGGGCTGCAACCGGAAGAAAAGCCAGTGCAGCGCGGCTGCGCAACCAAGGATATCTATGATCAAGGTGGGACTCGTGGACGACCATGCCATCGTGCGCTCGGGCCTGAGGCAATTTCTTGGCGACCATGTGGACATCCGTGTGGTCGGCGAGGCAGAAGACGGCCGCCAGGCCATCGACCTGGTGCGCGCTGAAGAGATCGACGTGCTGGTCATGGATGTATCGATGCCCGGGCAAAGCGGCATCGACGTGCTGGCGATGCTGCGGGCCAAGGCACCCGACATGGGGATTTTGATCCTGAGCAGCTATCCCGAGGAACACTATGCGATCAACCTGATCCGCCAGGGCGTCAGCGGCTATTTGAACAAGGGATGCGATCCACAGCAAATCGTGGAGGCCATCCGCACCATATCGCTGGGCAAGCGCTACCTCACGCCTGCGGTGGCCGAGCTGCTGGCCCAGCAGCTCCAGCGCAAGGGCGATGCGCCGCCGCACGGACATCTGTCGGAGCGCGAATTCCAGGTTTTCCTGAAGCTCGCCAAGGGCGAGACCGCGGGCAGTATCGCCGAGCAGTTGTCGCTGAGCGTCAAGACGGTGAGCACCTACCGCACCCGGCTGATGGAAAAGCTGGCGCTCAACTCCAACAGCGACCTGACCTACTATGCCTTGAAGCATGGCCTGATCGATTGACGGCCTGCCGGGCGCAAATGCTGCTCGCAGGTGCTCGTTGAGAAAAGGCACGACCCTGGCCATCGCGATGGCCACTGGCGCGGCCATAGATATCCCTGCCGTCGCGGTAGGCGCCGATGGACGCACGGTGGTGTTCGAGCCGCAGGGCAGCGCCGCCTTCAACGACGACCATAGCATGCTGCAGGGCGCGTGCTGCAAGGCAGGGGCCTAGTACAGCACATCAAGCTATGCGTGCGCCGGCACCTGGCCGGGGATCCCTTGTAGGATGTTTCTTGGCGGCATGTCAGCTGCATCCTGATTTTTGATTTGCCATGGTCTACTGCATCAAATAGTTAATACCATGGAGCCGGACTTTGACCATTTATCCAAAGAAAGGACTCCATATGCGCAAGGTATCCATGCATTCCATCGTGATCGCCGCTGCCGTGGCAGCCGGCGCCATGTCCATGGTCGCCTGCACGACCACCAAGCCCGAGACCACCTCGGCGCAGCGCGCCGACAGCACCACGCTGCGCACCCGCGTGGCCAGCACGCTGGATCGCCTGTACCAGACGGCTCCCGGCTCCCGGGAGATGGTGCAGCGCGCCAAGGGTGTGCTGGTGTTCCCGTCGGTCATCGGCGGCAGCTTCGTGGTCGGCGTGGAGCACGGCCGTGGCGAGCTGTTGGTTGGCGGCCATGTGCGTGGCGAATATACGACCACGGCGGCTTCGATCGGCTGGCAGGCCGGCGGCCAGTCCAAGGCGGTCATCTATGTCTTCAACACCCAGGAGGCGCTGGACAAGTTCCTCAAGAGCGATGGCTGGGCCGTGGGGGCCGATGCCACCGTGGCCGCTGGCAAGATCGGTGCCAACGGCAACATCGACTCGACCTCCTACGATGCACCGGTCTCCAGCTATGTGCTGACGAACGCGGGCCTCGAAGCCGGCGTGGCCCTGGGTGGCTCCAAGATCACGCGCGTGACGAAATAAGCGCGCTCCGGATCTGAGCCCAAGGGGCCTGTGCAATGCACAGGCCCCTTTCGGCGCATGGGGCGCCGGCCTATTTCACGGCTTCGATGGCGGTCACCACCAGGGCGCCATCGATCTTGTCCGCGCTGAACCTCACCTTGTCGCCGGGCTTGATGCTGTCCAGCATCTGGGGCGAGGCGGCCTTGAAGACCATGGTCATGGCGGGCATGCCGAGATGCTCGATCGCGCCGTGCCTGAGCGTGAGCTTGCCTTGCTCCCGGTCGATCTTGCGCACTTCGCCGTCGACGCTGGTGGCAGTGGCGGTCGCTTCGGCGGCCGCGGCCGGGCCGGCATGCGCGGCATGATCCGCGTGGGGCTGGGCATATGCCGGTGCGGCGGCGGCCAGCACGATGGCGGTCAGGATGAGAGCGAATTGCATGGCGGTTTCCTTTCTGTGTTGGCTTGCATGCGTGCAGTCTTCAATGGCCGGCGTGGCCACTGGGCTTGCGCACCTGCAGGGTGGCGGCGTTCGCCGCCGGTGCGGGGGATGCGGCGGGTGCCCGCGAGGCGGCGGGCAGGTCTGGCGCGCCGCCGGCGGTGTATTCCGCGGCCACGGTGCCGGCCGGATGCCGGTACCAGCCCGGGTCGCGGTAGTCGCCGCGAGGCTGCTGGTCGCGCACCTTGACCACGCTGAACATGCCGCCCATGCCTATGGGGCCGAAGGGGCCGGTGCCGGTCATCATCGGCAAGGTGTTGTCGGGGATGGGCATTTCCATCTCGGCCATGTCGTGCATGCCGCGCTCGCCCATCACCATGTAGTCCGGCACCAGGCTGGTGATCTTCCTGGCCACATCGCGGTGATCCACCCCGATCATCGTGGGCAGCTCATGGCCCATGGCGTTCATGGTGTGGTGGCTTTTGTGGCAGTGGATGGCCCAGTCGCCGGCCAGCGCATCGAACTCGATGGCGCGCATCTGGCCGACCGCGATGTCGGTCGTCACCTCGGGCCAGCGCGCCGATTGGGGTACCCAGCCGCCATCGGTGCCGGTGACCTCGAAGTGCGGCCCGTGCATGTGGATCGGGTGGTTGGTCATCGTCAGGTTGCCGACGCGGATGCGCACCCGGTCGCCGCTGCGGGCCACGATCGGATCTATGCCCGGAAAGGCCCGGCTGTTCCAGGTCCAGAGGTTGAAGTCCAGCATGGTGCTGACCTTGGGCGTGGCGCTGCCGGGCTCGATGTCGTAGGCGTTGAGGATGAAGCCGAAGTCGCGGTCCACCCTGAGCTGGCGCGGATCGCGGGGGTGCACGATGAACAGGCCCATCATGCCCATGGCCATCTGCACCATTTCGTCGGCGTGCGGGTGGTACATGAAGGTGCCGGCGCGCTGCAGCACGAACTCGTAGACGAAGGTCTTGCCGACCGCGATCGGCGGCTGGGTGAGGCCGATCACGCCGTCCATGCCGCTGGGCAGCAGGATGCCGTGCCAGTGCACCGAGGTGACCTCGGGCAGTTTGTTGGTCACGAAGATGCGCACCCGATCGCCTTCGACCGCCTCGATGGTCGGGCCGGGGCTGGAGCCGTTGTAGCCCCAGAGGTTGGCCTTCATGCCGGGGGCGATCTCACGCACCACGGGCTCGGCCACCAGGTGGAATTCCTTGACGCCGTCCTTCATGCGCCAGGGCAGCGACCAGCCGTTGAGCGTGACCATGGGCTGGAAGGGGCGGCCGTTGGGCGGTGTGGGCGGCGGCAAGGTGGCGGCCGAGGTCTGGCTGGCGGCCTCGGGCAGCAGCGCGGCGCCTGCCTTGCTGACGGCCGCGGCGCCGAGCAGCGTGGCGCCGGCGGCCTTGAAGAAGTTTCTGCGGTGGGTCATGGGGGATGTCTTTCTCAAGGGCTGGCAGGAGCGCCGGGCGAGCGCCCGGTGAGCGCGGTCTGCAGCTCGCTGTCGGCAAGCCAGAAGTCGCGCTGCGCCTGCACCGCGCCGACCACGCTGGCCACCTGGTCGCGGGCATCGGCCAGCAGCTCGAAGACGCTGACCAGCATGCCGTTGTAGCGCAGCAGGTTTTCGTCGGAGATGCGCTTGCGCAGCGGCACCACCTCGTCGCGGTAGTGGCGCGCCAGGTCGTAGGCGGTGCGGTAGGCGGAATAGGTTTCGCGCACTTCGGAGCGCGCCTGCACCGCGACGGCGGCGGTGCGCTGCACGGCCTGCAGGTAGCTGGCCTCGGCGCGGGCCAGCTGCGTGGAGCCAAAGTCGAACAGCGGCAGCTCCAGCGAGATCTCGTAGCCGTTGCTGCGCTTTTCGCCGCTCTCGCTCTTGTTCTGGTAGCCCAGCTCCAGCACGTTGACGAAGCGGGTGGCCTTGCTCAGGCCGAGCGAGTGGGCCGTGGCCTCGGCCGAGCGCCGGGCCAGCAGCACATCGAGGCGCTGCTCCATGGCCGTCTGCTCGGCACCGCGCGGCGCAAGCGGCGCCTGGGGCAGCTCGGGCAGCCGCTCGGGCAGGACGAAGCCTGGCTCGGCCAGCCCCAGCACCCGGGTCAGTTGCTCGCGCGCGGCCATGGCCTGGTGCCGGGCCCGGGCCAGGTTGGCGGTGGCATCGGCGTAGAAGGCCTGCTCGCGCATTTGCGCCAGGCGGTTGAAGTTGCCGGCCGCGACCATGCGCCGGGCCAGCTCGTTCGAGGCGTCGGCCGCCTGCTTGACCTGGTCCTGGTAGTGCTGCAATTGCTGCGCGGCCACGGCCTCGTAGAAGGCCTTGCGCGCCTGCGCGGCCAGGCCCACGGTGTCGTAGGCGGCCTGCAGCTGCGCCTGCTCGAAGCGGCGCTGCTCGAGCTGCCGGGCCAGCGGCATGGTGAGCAGGCCCAGCAGGTTGAAGACCACCGCGCGGTCGATCTCGACCACGCCATTGCCGCTCAGCCGCCCGAAGCTGAACGCGGGGTTGGCCAGGCGGCCGGCGCGCACCAGGTCGGCCTCGGCAATGCCCAGTCCGGCATAGCTGGCCTGCAGCCCGGGGTTGTTCAGCAGCGCGATCTCGACCGCGCGCTCGGCGCTGAGCGGCTGCAGCAGCAGCTCGGCGACCCGTGCCCGGGCGGAGTCCGCCTGCTCGGCGCTGCGCTGGTAGGACGGCGCCTGGCCGATGCGCTCGCGGCTGAGTTGCTCGACGCTGCCGAAGCCGCCGTCGCCGGAGAAGCTGGCGCAGCCGGCCAGGGCCAGTACCGCGAGCGCGCTTGCGGTGGCGCGCATCATGGCTGGCCTCCGGGCGCCGGCGCAGGATGCATGCCGGGATGGTGGTGTGCCGGGCCGGCGGGCGCCGCTGCAGCGGGCACGGCTGGGGCGGCGGGGGCTGATGTGGCTTTTTGCGCGGCTGGCATGCCATGGCCCGCATGCGCGGGCGGCTTGAGCGCCGCGGCGCCCATGGCGTCGTTCAGCGCGCGCCAGGCGCCGGGCTGTGGCTCCCGGTAGGCGTGGTAGCCGGCAAAGGCCGACTGGTAGGCGGGTTCAGCTGGCTGGGCATGGGCCAGCAACGGTATGGCGGCCACGGCGGCGGCCATACCCGTGGAAAAACGGTTCTTCATGGATGCAACACATCTGGAATGCCAGGCGCTAGTAGGCCTGTGTGCCGCTTGTGCGCCGGGCGCACAAGCCCCTGGGGCCGGCAGCTGCAGGCCCTGGCGGGGTCAGATGGTTCGGGGGGGCCTGTCCTGGCCGCCGCGCAGGAAGCTGGGCGCCTTGGCCGCCAGCTCCGGGAAGGCGGCCGAGGCCGGCTGCGCTGCGCCGGCCAGTGTGGCGCAGGCCGCGGGCATGGGCGTGAGCGAGCAGAAGCCGGCGCAGAAATTGCATTGCTGCCCATGGCTGGCGCCGTGCCCATGATCGTGCCCGTGCTCGTGGCCATGTGCCGGCCCGGCATCGGCATGCATGGCATGCGCCTGGCCGGCGTGCTGCGCATGGTGGCCGCCGTGGCTGCCCGCTGCCTGCACATGGCTGGTGCCGGCCCCGGCGGGCGGGCACAGCATGGCCGCCGCCACCGCGCCCCGCACGGGGAGCAGGGCGGCCAGCAGTACCAGCAGCCAAATACGCAGAACTCTTGCCATAGTCAGGCGCGCATCATAAAGCTTGCCACGGTGGGAAGGTCAAGCCCCCGGCGGCGGGCAGCGGAAGCGGTAGCCTATGCCCGACTCGGTGGTGAGGTACAGCGGCTTGGACGGATCGCGCTCGATCTTCTTGCGCAGGTTGGCCATGTGCACGCGCACGTAGTGCAGGTCGGCTTCGTGGCCCGGGCCCCAGACGGCCTTGAGCAGCTGCAGGTGGGTGATGACGCGGTCGGGCTCGCGCACCAGGTGGGTGAGCAGCTTGTACTCGATGGGGGTCAGGTGGATGGGCTCGGCGCCGCGCGCCACGGTGCGGGCGATGAGGTTGACCGTGATGTCGCCGAATGCGATCTCGCTGCGGCCCGCGGGCGTTTGCTGCAGGTGGCGCCGGAACTGCGAGCGCATGCGCGCCAGCAGCTCGCCCGAGCCGAAGGGCTTGACCAGGTAGTCGTCGGCGCCGGCGTCGAGCGCCTCGATCTTGTCGGCCTCGCGGGTGCGCGCCGACAGCACCACGATGGGCACCTGCGACCAGCCGCGCAGCTCGCGGATCAGGTCCACGCCGTCGCCGTCGGGCAGGCCCAGGTCGAGCACGATGGCGTCGGGCCGCCGGGTGCCGGCTTCGATGTGCGCGCGCGCGGCGCTGTCCACCTCGAAGACCTCGTGGCCTTCGGACTCCAGCGTCAGGCGGATGAAGCGGCGGATGCCGGCGTCGTCTTCCACCACGAGTATCTTGGCGCGTAGCTCGCTCATGGGTTTGCTCCTGGCAGGGCCGCCTCGCTGCCGTCGTCGGCCGGCGGCTGGCCGATGGGGATCGCGATGGTAAAGCTTGCGCCGCCGCCTTCGCGCTGGGCCGCGGCGATGGTGCCGCCATGCGCCTGCACGATGGCGCGGCAGATTGCCAGGCCCAGCCCGACGCCGGGGGTGGCGCTTTCCTTGCTGCCGCGCTCGAATTTGTCGAAGATGGCCTGCTCCCTGCCTGGCGGCAGGCCCGGGCCCTGGTCGTCCAGCGTCAGCAGCACCGCCTGGCTGTGGGCGTGCGCGGCGATGGTGATGGGGGTGCCGGCAGGCGTGTATTTGGCGGCGTTCTCCAGCAGGTTGACCAGCACGCGCTCGAACAGCACGCTGTCGAGGTGCAGCAGTGGCAGCTCGGGCGCAAGCTCGACCCGCACCGGGTGCCGCGCCAGCGCCTCGCCGCAGGCCGCCAGCGCGCTGCCGATGGCTTCTTCCAGCGGCTGCCACTGGCGGTTGAGCTGCACCGCGCCGGCCTCCAGCCGGGCCATGTCCAGCAAGTTGGTGAGCAGCTCGCTCATGCGCAGCGCCGATTGGCGGATGGATTGCGCAATCTGCCGCTGCGCCTCGCTGGGCGTGCTGGGCGGCAGCTCCAGCGCATCGGCCATGCCCACCAGCGCGGCCAGCGGCGTGCGCAGGTCGTGCGAGATGGCCGACAGCAGCGAGTTGCGCAGCCGCTCCGATTCGATCTGCACCAGGCTGGATTGCGCCACCTGGATGTAGTGGATGCGCTCCAGCGAAATCGCCAGCAGCGAGGCGCAGGTCTCCAGCAGCTGGCGCTGCTCGGGGCTGAGGGTGAGGCGGCTGGCGGGCTCGATCACGAGCACGCCGCGGGTGCGCATGACGGCCTTGAGCGGCAGCACCAGGCAGCGGCTGGCGGGCAGCGTGTCGGTGCCCATGCCCGCGGGCTGGCCCTTGTCGAAGGACCAATGGGCGATGCCCTGCACGGTGTCCGGGGCCATGGCCGCGGTGCCGCCGGCGATCGCGTGCAGCCGGCCGTCGTCGTCGGCCAGCAGCAGCGTGGACGGCATGCGAAATTCTGCGCCGATGAAGCGCTGCCCCAGCTCGGCCACCTGCTCGGGCAGCAGGGCCGAGGCCAGCTCGCGCGACATGCCGTAGAGCCCGCGCATGCGGTGCTCGCGCTGCGTGGCGGCCTCGGCCTGCACCTTCAGGCCGGCGGTGAGCTGGCCCACGGCCAGCGCCACCAGCAGCATGACCGCGAAGGTCACCAGGTACTGCACGTCGCTGACCGCGAAGGAAAAGCGCGGCGGCACGAAGAAATAATCGAACAGCCCGACCCCCAGAAAGGCCGCCAGCACCGCCGGCCCGCGGCCGAACTTCAGGCCCACGCCCACCACGGTGAGCAGAAACAGCATCACGATGTTCGACAGCTCCAGCGTGGCCACCAGCGGCGTCGCCAGCAAGGCGGTGGCCACGCAGGCGGCTACCGCGGCCGCATAGCCGGGCCAGGCGGTCGCGCTGCGGCTCGCGGCCCCCGGCGTGGCCGGCTGCGCGGGGTGCGCATGCCGCGCCGGCGGGGGCAGGGATACCTGCAGGATGTCGAGATCCTGGGCCAGCTGCATCAGCCGCCCGGCCAGCGGCGCGCGCCAGGGCAGGCGCCGCGCCGGGTGGCCCAGCACCAGGCGCGACAGGTTGTGCTCGCGCGCATAGCGCTCCAGCGCCGCGGCCGCGTCGGGCGCCGCCAGCGTGGCCGCGGTGGCGCCCAGCCGCTCGGCCAGCTGCAGCACCTGGTAGGTGGCCTGGCGGGCGGCGGGCGAGCGCCGCGCCAGCGCCGGGGTCTCCACATGCACGGCATGCCACTGCAGGCCCAGCTGGCTGGCCAGGCGGGCGCAGCTGCGGGCCACCTTGTCCATGCCGGCGCCGGGGCCGATGCAGGCGAGCAGGGCCTCGCGGTTGGGCCATACCGGCTGCACCGCGGCGCGCTTGCGGTAGGCCAGCACCTCGCTGTCCACCCGGTCGGCGGTGCGCCGCAGCGCCAGCTCGCGCAGCGCCAGCAGGTTGCCCTTGCGAAAGAAGCTGCGCGCGGCGCGCCGCGCCTGCTCGGGCAGGTAGATCTTGCCGGCCAGCAGGCGCTGCAGCAGCTCGTCGGGCGGCAGGTCGACCACCACCACCTCGTGCGCTTCGTCGAATAGCCGGTCGGGCACCGTCTCCCGCACCTGGATGCCGGTGATGCCGCTGACGATGTCGTTGAGGCTTTCGAGGTGCTGCACGTTCATCGTGGTCCACACGTCGATGCCGGCGGCCAGCAGTTCCTCCACGTCCTGCCAGCGCTTGGGGTGGCGCGAGCCCGGCGCGTTGCTGTGGGCCAGCTCGTCCACCAGGATCAAGGCATTGGCATGCTCGCTGCCATAGGCCAGCGCGGCATCGAGATCGAACTCGGCCAGCTGCTTGCCGCGGTAGGCCAGCGATTGGCGCGCCAGCCGGGGCAGGCCGGCCGCGGCCGCCTCGGTCTCGTGGCGGCCATGCGTCTCCAGCAGGCCGATCCGCACCGGCATGCCCTGGGCCGCGGCGGCCTGCGCGGCCGACAGCATGGCGCAGGTCTTGCCCACGCCGGCGCAGGCGCCGAAGAAGATCTTCAGCGCCCCCCGGCGCGCGCGCAGCTCGTCGGCCTGCACCTGGTGCAGCAGCTGGTCGGGATCGGGGCGGACGGGGTCGATGGCCATGGCGCAAGTATCCGGTTGCGGGCATCAAGAAGTTATCAAGATTGCCCGCGCCTTGATGTTTTCTTGATGCCGGGCGGCCAAAGCTTGGCCCTATCTTGATATCCGCCTTCCTAGCATGGAGGGGTGCATGCAGCTGCCGTGGGAAGCAATAAAAAGATAGCTGCTTACGCTTGCCATATGGTGTTTTCAGATGTTTTTATATTTGAAAACGTTATGGAGTAAGTGCTGAAAGCTATCTTTTTTGAAACACCCGGTGCAGTGCGCATGCGATGACAAGGAGTGAACCATGGACTTCGTCTACATCGCGCTGGGCCTGGCCTTCTGGCTGCTGCTGGTGGCCATGGCCCGGGGATGCGCGCTATTGGGAGCAAAGCAATGAACTGGCTGTATGTGCTGTGCGCGGCGGTGGCGATCGGCCTGCTGGCGTACCTGGTCGCGGCGCTGCTCCATCCGGAGCGATTCTCATGACCCGCGATGGCTGGACCTTGCTGGCCGTGTTCTGCGCGGCCTTGCTGCTGCTGGCCTATCCGCTGGGCCGGTATATCTGCGCGGTGATGCAGGGGCGGCTGCGCCTGGCGGGCCGGGTGGAGGCGCCGCTGTACCGCGTCTGCGGCATCCGCGCCGACGTCGAGATGGGCTGGCTGCAGTATGCGCTGGCGCTCTTGCTGTTCAATGCGCTGGGCGCGCTCGCCGTGTATGCGCTGCAGCGGCTGCAGGCCTGGCTGCCGCTGAACCCGCAGGGCATGGCGGGCGTCGCGCCCGACTCGGCCTTCAACACCGCGATCAGCTTCGCCACCAACACCAACTGGCAGGGCTATGGCGGCGAGACGAGCATGAGCTACCTCACGCAGATGCTGGGCCTGTCGGTGCAGAACTTCCTGTCGGCCGCCACCGGCATCGCGGTGGCGGTGGCGCTGATCCGCGGCTTCGCGCGCCATGCGGCCCAGGGCATAGGCAATGCCTGGGTGGACCTGACGCGGGCGACGCTGTGGATCCTGCTGCCGCTGGCGCTGCTGCTCGCGCTGCTGCTGGTGCAGCAGGGCGTGGTGCAGAACTTCGATGCCTACCGGCAGCTGCATACGCTGGAGGGTCACACCCAGGCCCTGGCCATGGGGCCGGTGGCATCGCAGGAGGCGATCAAGATGCTGGGCACCAACGGCGGCGGCTTTTTCAACGCCAACTCGGCCCATCCCTTCGAGAACCCCACGGCGCTCACCAACCTGGCGCAGATGCTGGCCATCTTCCTGATCCCGGCCGCGCTGTGCCTTGCCTTCGGCCGCATGGTGGGCGATGCGCGCCAGGGCTGGAGCGTGCTGGCCGCGATGTTCGTGCTGTTCATCGCCGGGGCGGTGGCGGTGATGGCCTTCGAGCAGCAGGGCAACCCGCTGTGGAGCGCGCTGGGCGTGGACCAGCTGGCGCACGGCGGGCCGGCCGCGCAGGCGGGCGGCAACATGGAGGGCAAGGAGCTGCGCTTCGGCATCGCCGGCTCGGCGCTGTTCGCCGCGGTGACCACCGCCGCCTCCTGCGGCGCGGTCAACGCGATGCTCGACTCGTTCACGCCGCTGGGCGGCATGGTGGAGCTTATCAACATGCAGCTGGGCGAGGTGGTGTTCGGCGGCGTGGGCAGCGGCCTGTACGGCATGCTGGTGTTCGCGGTGCTGGCGGTGTTCATCGCCGGGCTGATGATAGGCCGCACGCCCGAGTACCTGGGCAAGAAGATCGAGGCCGGCGACATGAAGATGGCGTCCATCGCCATCCTGGTCACGCCGCTGCTGGTGCTGGCCGGCACGGCGCTGGCGGTGATGAGCGCGGCGGGGCGCGCGGGCATCGGCAATCCGGGCCTGCACGGCTTCTCCGAAATCCTCTACGCGCTCACCAGCGCGGCCAACAACAACGGCAGCGCCTTCGCCGGCCTGTCGGCCAACACGCCCTTCTACAACCTGCTGCTGGCGGTGGCCATGTGGTTCGGGCGCTTTGGCGTGATCGTGCCGGTGCTGGCCCTGGCCGGCTCGCTGGCGGCCAAGCGCCGCATCGCCGCCACCGAGGGCACCATGCCCACGCATGGCGCGCTGTTCGTCCTGCTGCTCATCGGCACCGTGCTGCTGGTGGGCCTGCTCAACTATGTACCGGCCTTGGCGCTCGGCCCCGTGGCCGAGCAGCTGATGCCGTGGAAGTGAGGCAATCGCCATGGCTCGTCCCTCTTTTCGTCTGCTGGAGCCGGCCCTGATCCGGCCCGCGCTGGTGGAAGCCTTCAAGAAACTGGATCCGCGCGTGCAGTGGCGCAATCCGGTGATGTTCGTGGTCTATGTCGGCAGCATGCTCACCAGCGTGCTGTTCGTGCAGGCCTGGGCCGGCCAGGGCGAGGCGGCGCCGGGCTTCATCCTGGCGATCGCGCTGTGGCTGTGGTTCACCGTGCTGTTCGCGAATTTCGCCGAGGCCCTGGCCGAAGGGCGCAGCAAGGCGCAGGCGGCGTCGCTGCGCGGCCTGAAAAGACAGACCTGGGCCAAGAAGCTCGAAGCGCGCCGGCACGACGCCGCCTGGTACCCCACCGAGTCGGGCGAGCTGGCCAAGGGCGATGTGGTGCTGGTGCAGGCCGGTGACGTGGTGCCCGCCGACGGCGTGGTCATCGACGGCGTGGCCTCGGTCGACGAGAGCGCCATCACCGGCGAATCGGCACCGGTGGTGCGCGAGTCGGGCGGCGATTTCTCGGCGGTGACCGGCGGCACCCGCGTGCTGTCGGACTGGATCGTGGTGGAGGTCTCGGTCAACCCGGGCGAGACCTTCGTCGACCGCATGATCGCCATGGTCGAGGGCGCCCAGCGCCAGAAGACGCCCAACGAGATCGCGCTCACCATCCTGCTGGTGGCGCTGACCATCGTCTTCCTGGTGGTCACGGCCACGCTGCTGCCGTATTCGGTGTTCGCGGTGGAGGTCGCCGGCGGCGGCCAGCCGGTGGGCGTGACCGTGCTGGTGGCGCTGCTGGTGTGCCTGATACCCACCACCATCGCCGGCTTGCTGTCGGCCATCGGCGTCGCCGGCATGAGCCGCATGATGCAGGCCAATGTGATCGCCACCTCGGGCCGCGCGGTGGAGGCCGCGGGCGATGTGGATGTGCTGCTGATGGACAAGACCGGCACCATCACGCTGGGCAACCGCCAGGCGGCCGAATTCCTGCCCGCGCCCGGTGTGCCCAAGCGCGAGTTGGCCGACGCCGCGCAGCTGGCCTCGCTGGCCGACGAGACGCCCGAGGGCCGCAGCATCGTGGTGCTGGCCAAGCAGCAGTTCGAGCTGCGCGGCCGCGACCTGCAGGCCCTGGGTGCGGCCTTCGTGCACTTCTCGGCCCAGACCCGCATGAGCGGCGTGGACCTGCCCGGCCGGCAGGTGCGCAAGGGCTCGGCCGACGCCATCGCCAGGCAGGTGCTGGCCATGGGCGGGCGCATGCCGCCGGCGGTCGAGGCGCTGGTGCAGGAGGTGGCCCGCCGCGGCAGCACGCCGCTGGTGGTGGCCGACAATGCGCGCGTGCTCGGCGTGGTCGAGCTCAAGGACATCGTCAAGGGCGGCATCAAGGAGCGCTTCGCCGAGCTGCGCCGCATGGGCATCAAGACGGTGATGATCACCGGCGACAACCGGCTCACCGCCGCCGCGATCGCGGCCGAGGCCGGCGTGGACGACTTCCTCGCCGAGGCCACGCCCGAGCAAAAGCTGGCGCTGATCCGCCAGTACCAGTCCGAGGGGCGCCTGGTGGCGATGACCGGCGACGGCACCAACGACGCGCCCGCGCTGGCCCAGGCCGACGTGGCCGTGGCCATGAACTCGGGCACCCAGGCCGCCAAGGAGGCCAGCAACATGGTGGACCTGGACAGCAACCCCACCAAGCTGATCGAGGTGGTCGAGACCGGCAAGCAGATGCTGATGACCCGCGGCGCGCTCACCACCTTCAGCATCGCCAACGATGTGGCCAAGTACTTCGCCATCATCCCGGCGGCCTTCGTGGGCAGCTTGCCGCAGCTGTCGGCGCTGAACCTCATGCACCTGGCCAGCCCGGCATCGGCCATCCTGTCGGCGGTGATCTTCAACGCGCTGATCATCGTCTTCCTGATCCCGCTGGCGCTCAAGGGCGTGGGCTACCGCGCGCTGGGCGCGGCCACGCTGCTGCGCCGCAACCTGCTGCTCTACGGCCTGGGCGGCGTGCTGGTGCCTTTCGTGGGCATCAAGCTGATCGACATGCTCATCAGCGCCATGGGCCTGCTCTAGACCCGACAAGGAGCCACCATGAAAACGCTTGTTCGCCCCGCCATCAGCCTGTTGCTGATGCTGACCCTGGTCACCGGCGGGCTCTATCCCGCGGTCGCCACCGGGCTGGCCCAGGCCCTGTTTGCCCACCAGGCCCATGGCAGCCTGGTCATGGACGGCGGCCAGGCCGTCGGCTCCGAGCTGATCGGCCAGGGCTTCAGCGCGCCACAGTATTTCTGGCCGCGCCCGTCGGCCACCAGCCCCGGGCCCTACGACGGCGCCAGCTCGGGCGGCTCGAACCTCGGGCCGCTGAACCCGGCGCTGCAAGCGGCGGTGCAGATGCGCATCGCGGCGCTGCGGGCGGCCGATCCGGGCAACCCGCTGCCGGTACCGGTGGATCTGGTCACCGCATCGGCCAGCGGCCTCGATCCGCACATCAGCCCGGCCGCGGCCCGCTACCAGGCGGCGCGCGTGGCCCGGGCGCGGCAGATGGCGCCGCAGGCGGTCGAAGCCCTGATAGAGCGCTGCACCGAAGCGCCGCTGTTGGGATTTCTTGGTGAGGAAAGAGTGAGTGTGTTGGCGCTCAACCGCGCGCTGGACCGGGTGGCACCCCTGTAAGAGGCTGCGGATTCTTGGTTTAGAATTGTTCGCAGTAACTCGCATTCACTCACACTAGAGTGTGCGTAACGGTTTATGCCGGGCCGAGGACTGCACCCTCCCTCTCTATCTATTTCCTCGGCAGCCCCCGGGCGCCGGCTTTTTTTCTGGCAACTTTTCACGGCAGCTGGCGCGCAGGGTGGCGCCAGCGCGGCTGCCGGGCTCAAGCCTTGGGAATGATGCGGAAGGCTCGCAGCACGAAGGGGAGCCTGGAGAGATTGCGCAGGATGTTCTCCACCTGCTGCCGGTTCTTCACCGCCAGCACGAACTGCAGGTCCGTGGTGTTGAGCGCGACCTCGTCCTCCATCGTGATGTGGGTGATGTCCGAGCCCATGGTGGCGATCTCGGCCGCGATCCGGGCCAGCACGCCCTTGCTGTTGGCGATGGTGACCACGATGCCGGTTTCGTATTCCTGCTCCTGCTCGTCGGCCCATTCCACCGGCACGAAGCGCTCTGCATCGCGCGCGCGCAGCTTGCTGCAGACCCCGCAGTCGGTGTTGTGCACGATCAGCCCGGCCGAGCGGTCGAGGTAGCCGACGATGGCATCGCCCGGCACCGGGCGGCAACACTTGGCGTATTGCACCGAGTTGGACTGGCTGCCGTCCAGCACCACATGGTTGCGCAGCGGGTTGCCGGCCTGCGCATAGCGCTCCTGGCTCAGCAGCACCGCATCGGGCTTGCGGCCCTGCTCGGCCAGCAGCTCGGCGATCTGCTTGGCTACCACGATCGCGATCTGCTTGCCCTGGCCGATCTCGCTGAACAGCTCGGCCTGGCTGCGCACGCCGGCATGCGAGAACACGGGCTCCCACACCGACTGGTCTTCGGCGGAATCGCCCGGCAGCGCCGGAATGCCTTCGGCCCGCAGTGCCTGCGCCAGCAGCTTCTCGCCCAGCGCCGCCGATTCGCTCTGCGCGCGGGTCTTGAGGAAGTAGCGGATCTTGGAGCGCGCGCGGCCGGTGTGCACGAAGCTCAGCCACGAAGGGTGGGGCGTGGCGTCGGGCGAGGTGACGACCTCGACGATGTCGCCGCTCTTGAGCTCGGTGCGCAGCGGCACATGCTCGCCGTTGATGCGCACGGTGGAGGTGTGCTCGCCGATGTTGCTGTGGATGGCGTAGGCGAAGTCCAGTACCGTCGAGCCCCGCGGCAGCGTCACCATCTGGTTCTTCGGGGTGAAGACATAGACCGACTCGGGGAACAGGTCCACGCGTACATGGTCCCAGAACTCGTGCGCATCGCGGGTCTCGTCCTGGATGTCCAGCAGCGACTGCAGCCACTTGCTGCTGAGCTGCTCGGTGCTGGAGGCATTGCGGGCCTGGAACAGCCAGTGGGTGAGCACGCCGTATTCCGCCACCAGGTGCATCTCCTCGGTGCGGATCTGGAAGTCCACGTTGACGCCCGAGGGCCCGACCACCGTGGTGTGCAGCGACTGGTAGCCGTTGGCCTTGGGCGTGGCCACATAGTCGCGGAACTTGTTGGGCACCGGCCGGAACGCCTGGTGCAGCAGCCCGAGCGCGGTGTAGCAGTCGATGCGCGCCGGCACGACCAGGCGAAAGCCGTAGGAGTCGGTGACCTGCGCGAACGAGATGTGGCGCGCATCCATCTTCTTGTGGACCGCGTAGATCGATTTTTCCCGCACCGCCACCTTGGCCCGAAAGCCCGCCTTGGCGAGCGAGGCATCGAGCTCGGAATGGATCTTCTGCACCACGTCCTTGCGCCGGGTCTTGGAGCGGTGGGCGGCCTTGAGCAGCGTCTCGTAGCGCCAGGGGTGCAGGTGCCGCAGCGCCAGGTCCTGCAGCTCGCGGAAGACGCTGTTGATGCCCAGCCGGCTGGCGATGGGCACATAGATGTCCAGCGTTTCGGTGGAGATGCGGCCCCATTTGCTGCGCGGCATGTCGGACATGGTGCGCATGTTGTGCGTGCGGTCCGCCAGCTTGATGAGGATCACGCGGATGTCGTGCGCCATCGCCAGCAGCATCTTGCGGAACGACTCGGCCTGGTTCTCCTCGCGCGAATTGAACTGCAGCTTGTCCAGCTTGGTGAGGCCGTCGACCAGTTCCGCGACCTTCTCGCCGAATTTTTCCGCCAGGTCGGTGCGGGTGACGCCGCAATCCTCCATCGCGTCGTGCATCAGCGCGGCCATGAGCGCCGGGGCATCCAGCTTCCAGCCGGCGCAGATCTCCGCGACCGCGATGGGGTGGGTGATGTACGGGTCGCCGCTGCTGCGCCACTGGCCGCTATGGGCCAGGGCCGCGAAATCGAAGGCGGCCTCGACCTCGGCAAGTTCGGCATCGCCCAGGTAGTCCAGCTTTTCCTGGAAGGACGCATAGGCCCGCGCCACGACCGGATAGGACATGGCGGGCCGGGCCGCCTCGGGCGCATCGGGGCGGACGGCGGGGATCTCGGTGCTGATGGGGGCCGACGTATTCACGCCTTTAATGTAGCGTGCGGGTCCGCTTTTGTGTATCTCCGATGAAAAATGGCACCGCATTGCGGTGCCATTTTGCGACTGATTGCGGGGTGTATTACCCGGGTACTTTCTTCAGCATTTCAAGGCCGACCTTGCCGGCGGCGATCTCGCGCAGCGCGGTGACCGCGGGCTTGTTGCGGCTTTCGATCTTGGGCGTATGGCCCTGGCTCAGCATGCGGGCGCGGTAGGTGGCGGCCAGCACCAGCTGGAAGCGGTTCGGAACTTTTTCCAGGCAATCTTCAACGGTAATACGAGCCATCAAGCTTTCTCCAGGTAATCGGGGATGTTGAGCGAGGCAAAGGTGTCGGCGCGGGAGCGGTGCTGTGCCGTGTACCTCAGCCGTTGTGCATGTACAACAGCCTTGAGGTCGAAAAGTGCTCGCTCAAAAAGTTCGTTGATTATAACGAAGTCGAATTTATGCACCTGCGCCATTTCCTGCGCGGCGTTCGCTAGGCGCATCTCTATGACTTCGGCCGAGTCCTCGCCGCGGTTTTCCAGCCGCGAGCGCAGCTCTTCCCAGCTGGGCGGCAGGATGAAGATCAGCACCGCGTTGACGAAGCTGTCCTTGATCTGCAGCGCGCCCTGGTAGTCGATCTCCAGCACGATGTCGGCGCCCTTGGCGAGCCGCTCCTCGATCGCCTTCTTGGAGGTGCCGTACAGGTTGCCATGCACATTGGCCCACTCCACGAAGGCGTTGTTTGCTATCATTTTTTCGAAATCCTCGCGGGATGCGAAAAAATACTCGCGGCCGTGCTTTTCCTGCCCGCGCGGCGCGCGGGTGGTGTGGGAGATGGAGCGGTAGACCTGCGAATCCAATTCCAGCAGGGCCTTGACCAGCGATGACTTGCCGGCGCCGCTGGGGGCCGAGACGACGAATAGGTTTCCGGGGTAATCCATAAAACGGGCTGGGAAAAAATTACTCGATGTTCTGCACCTGCTCGCGCATCTGCTCGATCAGCACCTTCATGTCGACGCTGACGCGGGTGAGCTCCAGCGCCGCCGACTTGGAGCCCAGCGTGTTGGCCTCGCGGTGCAGCTCCTGGATCAGGAAGTCCAGGCGCTTGCCGATCTCGCCGCCCTTCTTGAGCAGGCGCTCGATCTCGTCGAGGTGGGAGCTCAGGCGCGTGAGCTCTTCCGCCACGTCGATGCGGATCGCGAAGGCGGTGGCCTCGGTGAGCGCGCGGTCCTGCGCGGACTCGGGCGGCAGGTTGCCGTCGGCCAGCGACATGGCCTCCTTCCAGCGCTCCAGGAAGCGCTCCTTTTGCTGGCTCACCAGCTGCGGGATCAGCGGCCCGGCCTGGCGGGCCAGCGCGCGCAGCTGGCCCAGCCGCTCGCGCAGCATCTCGGCCAGGCGCCGGCCTTCGCGCTCGCGCGCTTCGAGCAGGCCGGCGATCGCCTGCTTGCAGAGTTCGGCGATGGCTTCGGTGTGGTCCTCGGGCGCGCCCTGGCCGCCGCTGCACAGGCGCAGTACCTCGGCGGTGGTGAACGGCGTGGCGTCGGGCAGCCAGGCGCGCACCGCGTCCTGAAAGCTGCACAGCTGGCGCAGGATGGCGGGCGAGGCGAGCGTAATGCCGGCCTGCTGCTCGCCGCCGAGCATGGCGCGCACCTCTACCTTGCCGCGCTTGAGGCTGGCGTCGAGCAGCGTGCGCAATGCCGGCTCGCTGGCGCGCAGCTCCTCCGGCAGCTTGAAGGTCAGATCCAGGAAACGGCTGTTGACGGAGCGGATCTCCAGTCCGAGGCGGCGCGAGGATGGGGGGGACTCTGCGGCCCCGGCGGCAATGCTTTGCTGGGCCGTGGCGTAGCCGGTCATGCTGTAAACTGGCATGGAACTTCTTGGGGTTGCTTGCGATCGCGCACATTATCGGGCCTCTCGCATACCTGCGTTTTTTTCACACTATGTCTAGATATGTCTAGTGTCAGGCCGGCCCCCCTGCCAGCGGATACGATCGTCGGCGGCTATCGCGTCCTGCGGCAGATCGCGGCGGGTGGTTTCGGCGCGGTGTACCTGGCGCTGGACCAGGACGGCCAGCAGGTGGCGCTCAAGGAGTACCTGCCCGCAAGCCTGGCCGTGCGCGCGCCCGGCGCGCTGGTGCCCGAGGTGGCGCCAGACAAGCTCCCGCCGTACCGGCTCGGCCTCAGCAACTTCTTCGAGGAAGGCCGCGCGCTGGCGCAGATCGACCACCCTGCGGTGGTGGGCGTGCGCAATTTCTTTTGCGCGCACCAGACGGTCTACCTGGCGATGGACTACCTGGAGGGCGCGACGCTGCAGGATTTCATCGTCACCGCGCGCTCCTTGAAGGAGTTCAAGGTGCTGCGCGAGTCGACGATCCGCTCGCTGTTCGATGAGCTGCTGCGCGGCCTGCGCATCGTGCACCAGCACCGGATGCTGCACCTGGACATCAAGCCGGCGAATATCTTCGTCACCGACGACGACCGCGCGGTGCTGATCGATTTCGGCGCGGCGCGCCGGGTGCTCAGCAAGGAGGCCGGCTTCGTGCGGCCGATGTACACGCCAGGCTTCGCGGCGCCCGAGATGCACCGGCGCGATCTGGCGCTGGGCCCATGGACGGATGTCTACGCGATCGGCGCCTGCATCTTCGCCTGCATGCTGGGCATGCCGCCCCATGCCGCATCCCAGCGCGGCGCGGCGGACCGGCTGGGCGTGGCGCTGGCCCGGCTGCGCGGCGTGTATTCCGACAACCTGATCGAGCTGGTGGAGTGGTGCATGGCGCTGCAGCCGCAGGCGCGCCCGCAGTCGGCCCTGGTGCTGCAAAAGGAGCTGGCCTGCGAGCAGGAGTGCGGCTGCGCCGGCGGGGGCCTGTCGCGATGAAGTTCTCGGTCTTCCAGCTCAGCCGCAAGGGCGGGCGGGAAAGGAATGAAGACCGGATGGGCTACAGCTACACCCGGGAAGCCTGCCTCTTCGTGGTGGCCGACGGCATGGGCGGGCATCCCGACGGGGATGTGGCCGCGCAGCTGGCGCTGCAGGCGGTGTCCGCTCACTTCCAGCGCCTGGCGCGGCCCAGGCTCGACAATGTGGCGGATTTCCTGGAAAGCGCGCTGCTCCATGCCCACCACCAAATTCTGAGGCACGCCATCGGCCGCGACATGGCCGATACGCCCCGCACCACGCTGGTGGCCGCGGTGGTGCAGGGCGGCCAGGCCTGGTGGGTGCACTGCGGCGATTCGCGCCTGTATATCATTCGCGGCGGCCGGGTGCTCACGCGCACGCGCGACCATTCCTACGAGGAGCTGCATCGCGGCATGCCGCCGGCGCTGGCCGGGCGGGTCGGGCGCAATGTGCTGTTCACCTGCCTGGGGGCGCCCACGCGCCCGCTCTTCGACGTGGCGGGGCCGCTGCAGCTGCAGCGCCATGATCGCGTGGTGCTGTGCTCCGACGGCCTGTGGGGCAGCGTGCCCGAGGCGGTGCTGGTGCGCGAGCTGGGGCGGCGGCCGGTGTCGCGCGCCGTGCCCGAGCTGGTGGACGCGGCGCTGCGCCGCGCGGGCGCGGGCAGCGACAATGTGACGGTCGTGGCCATGGAATGGAACATGCCCGGCGCCGATGAACCCAGCCCCCGATAAGCTTGACAGATTCACCAAAAAGACGGTTTGCAATGAAAGTCGTACTCGCCTCCAACAACCCCGGAAAACTGGCCGAGCTCCAGGCCATGATGCAGCCCCTGGGCATCGAGCTGGTGCCGCAGGGCCAGCTGATGCAGGGCGAAGCGCCCGAGCCCTTTGGCACCTTTCTCGAAAACGCCTTGTCCAAGGCGCGCTTTGCCGCCGAGCACACCGGGCTGCCGGCGATCGCCGACGATGCCGGGCTGTGCGTCGCGGCCTTTGGCGGCCTGCCGGGCGTGGACACCGCCTACTACTGCACGCAGTTCGGCTACGAGAAAAGCGACGAGAACAATGTGCGCGCGCTGCTGGAGCAGATGCAGGGCGTGCAGGACCGCCGCGCCGCGATGGTCAGCACCCTGGTGGCCGTGCGCCACCCGCGCGATCCGGAGCCGCTGGTGGCGGTGGGCCGGGTCGCGGGCCTGATCGCCCGCGAGCGCACCGGCAGCGGCGGCTTCGGTTTCGATCCGGTGATGTGGATCCCCGAGCTGGGCATGACTTTTGCGCAGATGGCGCCCGAGCTGAAGCATGAGCATAGCCATCGTGGCCGCGCATCGCGCCTGATGATGGAGCTGGTGCGCCAGCACTGGCTCGCGGGTACGCCGGCATGAGTGATTGGAAGATCACGGCCGTCAGCACCCATGATGAGGGCGCGGCAGTGCAAAAGGACATTCAGCACTATATGCGCCCGGGCACCTTGCAGCTGGGCAGCCTGCCGCCGCTGTCGCTGTACGTGCACCTGCCCTGGTGCCTGCGCAAGTGCCCGTACTGCGACTTCAACTCGCATGAGTGGCGCGCTGGCGGCGAGCTGCCCGAGCAGCGCTATGTCGACGCGCTGATCGCCGATGTGGAGCAGGCGCTGCCGCTGATCTGGGGGCGCTCCATCCACAGCATCTTCATCGGCGGCGGCACGCCCAGCCTGTTCTCGCCGCAGGCCATCGACCGCCTGCTGGCGGCGCTGCGCGCGCGGCTGCGGGTGGAGCCGGCGTGCGAGGTCACGCTGGAAGCCAATCCCGGCACTTTCGAGAAGGACCGGTTCCGGGCCTTCCGCGCGGCCGGCGTCACCCGGCTGTCCATCGGCGTGCAGAGCTTTGACGACCGCTTTTTGCAGGCCCTGGGCCGCGTGCACGACCGTGCCCAGGCGCTGGCCGCGGTGCAGGAGGCGGCCGAGGCGTTCGACACCTTCAACCTCGACGTGATGTACGCGCTGCCCGGCCAGAGCGTGGCCGAGCTGCGCCAGGACATCCGCACCGCGCTGGCGCTCGCGCCGCCGCACCTGTCGGTCTACCACTTGACCATCGAGCCCAACACCTATTTCGCCAAGTACCCGCCCGTGGTGCCCGAGGACGACACGGCCTACGAGATGCTGGATGCCATCACCGAGATGACCGGCGCCGCCGGCCTGGCGCGCTACGAGGTGTCGGCCTATGCCAGGGCCGGCCACCAGTGCGTGCACAACGGCAACTACTGGGCCTTTGGCGACTACCTGGGCATAGGCGCGGGCGCGCATGGCAAGCTCAGCTTTGCGCACCGCATCGTGCGCCAGGTGCGCTTTCGCGATCCGGCGCGCTATATGGAGCAGGCGCTGGCCGGGCGGCCGGTGGCGAGCGAGGCGGAGGTGAAGCGCGCCGATTTGCCGTTCGAATTCATGCTCAATGCGCTGCGCCTGCGCGAAGGCTTTGCGCTGCAGGATTTCATGGACCGCACCGGCCTGCCGCTGTCCGCGATCGAAGCGCCGCTGCAGCGGGCCCGGCAGCAGGGCCTGATCGAGCGCGATTGGCAGCGCGTGCGCGCCACCGAGCGCGGTTTCGACTTTCTGAGCGATCTGCAGGAGCTGTTCCTGGCCGATTGATGCCAGTCGATTAGTCCGATGGCGCCACGGGGGCTTCATCGGATAACGACAATACGCTGCCCCGCCCCCAGCCAGGCTCCCGCAGGCTCCTGCGGCCTGTGCCTGCGCGCGCGGCGGCGGTCCCGTACTCCCCCACTGAAAATTTCTCGAAAGCTCTCGATGCAAAACGCGTCTCTCGATGCAGGCCGGATCGCGGCCCCGCAGGAAGTCAATGGCTATGGCTGGAAGGCCCTGGCAGGCTCTGCGGTGGGCTATGCGATGGACGGCTTCGATCTGCTGATCCTGGGCTTCATGCTGCCCGCGATCAGCAAGGATCTGGGCCTGACACCGGGGCAGGCCGGCGTGCTGGTGACCTGGACCCTGGTCGGCGCGGTCGCCGGCGGCATCATCTTCGGCGCGCTCAGCGACCGCTTCGGCCGCGTGCGGGTGCTGACCTGGACCATCGTGCTGTTCGCGCTCTTCACTGGCATGTGCGCCTTTGCGCAGGGCTATGCGGACCTGCTGGTCTACCGCACCATCGCCGGCATAGGCCTGGGCGGCGAGTTCGGCATCGGCATGGCGCTGGCCGCCGAGGCCTGGCCGGCGCGCTACCGGGCCCGCGTGTCGTCGTACGTGGCGCTGGGCTGGCAGGTGGGCGTGCTCGGCGCCGCGCTGCTGACGCCGCTGCTGCTGCCGCTGATCGGCTGGCGCGGCATGTTCCTGGTGGGCGTGATCCCGGCCTTCGTGGCCTGGCTGATCCGCAACCGCCTGCATGAACCCGAGGTTTTCTCCAAGGTGCGCATGCGCCGCGAGACCAAGCCGGGCGCGCTGGCCCAGTCGTTCCGGCTGCTGGTCAAGGACCGTGCCACCGCCAAAGTCAGCGCCGGCATCGTGGTGCTCACCTCGGTGCAGAACTTCGGCTACTACGGCATCATGATCTGGATGCCGGCCTACCTGTCGAGCAAGCTGGGCTTCAACCTGACCAAGTCGGCGCTGTGGACCGCGGTGACCATCGTCGGGATGATGGTCGGCATCTGGATCTTCGGCCAGCTGGCCGACCGCGTGGGCCGCAAGCCCAGCTTCCTGCTGTTCCAGGCCGGCGCGGCCGCCATGGTGCTGGTGTACTCGCAGCTGTCCGACCCCAGCGCCATGCTGTGGGCCGGCGCGCTGATGGGCATGTTCGTCAACGGCATGATGGGCGGCTTCGGCGCGCTGATGTCCGAGGCCTATCCCACCGAGGCCCGCGCCACCGCCCAGAACGTGCTGTTCAACCTGGGCCGCGCGGTTGGCGGCTTCGGCCCGGTGGTGATCGGCGCGCTGGCGACGCAGCATTCGTTCCAGGTGGCGATCGCGCTGCTGGCCGGCATCTATGTCATCGACATGCTGGCCACCATGGCGCTGGTGCCCGAGCTGCGGGGCAAGGCCCTGCACTGAGCTCAGGGGGCGGCTGAAGCCGGCTCCTGCTCCTCATAGCGCGGCAGGTAGACGCTGAAGCAGCTGCCCTGGCCCACGGCGCTGTCCACCTCGATGCGTCCCTGGTGGCGCTGCACCACGGTTTGCACGAACGACAGCCCCAGGCCGATGCCGCTGGCCTGCGGCAGCGATTGCTGGTGAAAGCGCTGGAAGGGCTGGAACAGCCGCTGCAGCTGCTCGCCCGTCATGCCCAGGCCGTGGTCGCGGATGCGGATGACCCAGCAGTGGGCGTCCGCGCCCGCGCCGGCGGCCAGGCTGCATTCGACCGTGGTGCCCGCGGGGCTGTACTTGATCGCATTGCCGATCAGGTTGACCAGGCTGCGGTGCAGCAGCGAGCGGTCGCCCAGGCACAGCATGGGCTGCCCGGCTTCGCTCGGGTAGTCGACATGGCGCACGCTCATCTGCTTGCCGACGGCCGGGGCCCAGCAGTCGACCACCGCGGCCTGCAGCACGTCCAGCAGGTCCACCGGCTCGCGGCGGTAGGTCTGGCTCTGGGCGCTGGCCAGCTGCACGAAGCTCTCGGCCATGTCCAGCGACTGCGCGGCCAGGCGCTCGATCTTGCGGTGCAGCTCGGCGGTCTCCATCTGGCCGGGAAAGGCGCGCTCCATCTCCAGCAGCGTGATGATGGAGGACTGCGGCGCGCGGAAGTCGTGCGAGATGAAGCGCAGCGCCTGGTCGCGCTGCTGCGTGGCCTTGTGCAGCTCGGTCAGGTCCACCAGCATCACCAGCCAGCCCTCGGGCGCGGGGTTGGAGAAGGGCTGGCACAGCACCAGCCAGGGCTGCTGCTCGCGGTCCAGCGCCTCGAATTCGGGCGGCAGCTCGCGCAGTTCGGCGGCGTCGTGGATGTGCAGCGCCTCGCCGGTTTCCTTGAAGTGCATGTCTTCGAAGATGTGGGCGATGTGTGCGAGCGGGGCCAGCGGTATGCCTCTGTGCTGCATGTAGGCGGTGGCCGCCTGGTTGCGCAGCGTGATCAGCCCCTCGGGGTTGACCACCAGCGTGGGCGACGGGATCTGGCGCAGCGTATCGCTGACGAAGCCATGCATCTGGCGCAGCTGGTGGGTGGCGCTTTCGACCGCGTTGATGCGCCGGTCCAGGAAGTCGTCGCGCAGCGTGCCCGCGGGGGGGCTGGCCAGCATGCCGGCTTTGGCGCCGGGGGGCGGCGAGCCCTCCATGTCCTGGCGCAGCAGCTGCATCTCCTGCTGCAGGAACGAGGCCGCGGCGCTCAGCCGCCGCCAGCTCCACAGCGGGTAGATCACCGCCATGCCCAGCAAGGCCGCCGCCGGCGCCAGCTGCAGCTGCAGGTAGGAGCGAGCGGCAAAGGTGATGAGCAGCAGCGCCGCGATCAGCGCCCATTGGGCGAGCAGCCCGAGCATGGGGCTGAAGAAGGCGATGGCCAGCAGGGCCAGCAGCAGGAAGGCGATGCTGGCGCCAGTGTTCGCGAGCGGCGAGGCCGCGGTGACGTGCAGCCCGGCCAGCTGCGCGTCCAGCGCATGCGCGATCAGCTCGACGCCGGCGATATGGCGCGACGCGGGGCGGGCCGGCGTGGCGAAAAAGTCGCCCAGCCCCGATGCGGTGGCGCCCACCAGCACATACTTGCCGTGCAGCGCGCCGGGCTCGAGCCGGCCCTGCAGCACCGCCTCGGCGGAATAGACGGGGTAGGGCTGCTCGCCGCGCGCAAAGGACAGGATCTCCGGCTGGCGCTGCACCCAGCGGCTGCCGGGCTCGGGCGGCGCATGCCCGCGGCAGGCGGGCTGCGAGCGGCCGCTGGCGCACAGCAGCGCGATGCTGAAGTGCGGCCAGGGGCCGGTGTCTTCGCCCATGATGCCGAAATAGCGGCGGATGACGCCGTCCTCGTCCACGCTGACATTCACATGCCCCAGCTGGCGCGCGGCGCCGCGCAGCGCCGCGATCGGCAGCTCGGCCCCGGCATCCACGCCGCTCATGCGCCAGTCCACCGGCAGCACCACGTTGCCGGCGCGGGCGATGGCGGCGGCCAGCAGCGTGTCGTCCTGCGGCGCCTCGCTGTCGGCCTCATTGAACAGCACGTCCATGCCGATGGCGCGCGGCTGCTGCGCGGCGATGGCGTCGATCAGCCGGGCGTGCACCGCGCGGCGCCAGGGCCAGCGCCCCAGGTCCTGCAGGCTGGCGTCGTCGATGGCGACGATGGCGATCTCGGTGCTCGCCGGGCGGGCGCTGATCCAGGCGGCCACGTCCTGCACCAGCAGGTTCAGCACGCGGGGCTTGCCGGCATGGGCCGCCCAGGCCACGCAGGCGGTGAGCAGCAGGGCCAGCACGCCCCATTCGAGCCAGCGGGTCTGGGAGCGGCTCAGCGGCGGGCGGCGCATGCGGGGGCGGGCAGGCCTAGCGGGGGCTGTGCACCGGCTTGCCGTCGCGCGTGCGTATCACCAAGTCGCCGTCGCCGCCGGTGGCGACCAGCGCCTTGACGGTGAGCTTGCGTGGCTCGGAGTACTTGCTCTTGAGCCCGGACGGGTCGAGCACCTGGATGCGCACATAGTAGTCGCCAGGCACCAGCTGCTGCGAGGTCCAGCGCGGCTGCTCGAGGTGCGCTTCGGTCACCGCACTATCGAACTGCGCGCTGGGCGAGAGCTGCAGGTTGAACTGTTGGCTGGCTTCGGCGGGCCAGGAGAGCTGCAATTGCTGCGACATGTTTGCCTCGCCCACCCCCAGGCTGTCGGCGCCCAGGCCCCGCGGGTTCTGGCCGGCGCGGAAGGCCTGCGGCTTGGCGAACGGGCCCTGGTCGAGGCTGCCGTCCGCCAGGCCGCGGATGGTGGCCGCGCGCCAGAAGTAGTTGCCCGGGGGCAGGCCCTGCAGGCCGGTGCTGCAGTGCTCCAGCTGCCGGAAGTCGCGCAGCGGCTGGGCGAACTGCGTATCGGCCGCAACCTGGATGCGGTAGGCCTTGATGTCGGTGCCGGCGCCTTCGGTGCAGACCAGCTCGCCATCGTCGGTGCCGATCAGGCCCTGCGGCGCGGGGCTTTGGTACAGCGGCGGCACCGGCGTGGCCTTGACCTTGATGGCGCGCACCGCGGGGCGGCCGGGAATGTCTTCGGAATCCAGCGCTCGCGCGGCCAGGTAGTAGCTGCCGTCGGGCACGCCGGGCAGGGTGGCGCTGGTCTGGGCAACGTCCTGGCTCTGCACGATTCGCTGCAGCGCCTCGTCCTGCGCGATCGAGATCCGGTATTGCCGGGCGCCGCCGACCGCGCCGAGCTGCACCGAGAGGAAGTTCGCGTCCTCGAAAACCGCCGGGTTGCCCTGCAGGTCCGGTGCGTCGAGCTGGCGCACCACGGCCCCGGCCTCGCCATTGGCGTGCACCGCCAGGCCCGAGCCGGCCGGCACGGCCAGCGGCCGTGCGGCGCCTGCCGCGCGCGTGGCGCCGACCGCCACCACGCCCTGGTCCACCGCGGTCACCGCATTGCCGCTGCTGCTCAGGTGCACCGAAAAGCGCGTGCCGCGCACGCTGGTCGTGGCCAGGGGGGTCTTGATGTCGAAGCGGCGCTTGCCGCGGGCTCCCGCGCGCGTGTCGGCGGGGATGACCGAGGAGTCCACGCCGCCCTTTTGCAGCTCGATCACCGACTGCTGCGCCTGGCTGCGGCTGTTCTTGCGCAGCTGCTGCAGGCGCAGCTGCGAGTTCTCGGAGATCTGGACCTGGCTGCCGTCCGCGAGCCCGAGCGTGGCATAGCTGTGCTCCGCCACCCGGATTTCATCGCCTTCGGTGACGCTCATGCCCACGGCCAGCGGCTGCCAGCCCTGGCTGGGGCCCGAGCGCAGCTGCGCGCTGCCCTGCAGATAGTCCACGGTGGCGTTCTGGTAGCCCAGCAGCGACTTGGGGATGACGATCACCGAGCCGACAGGCAGCTGCCGCGGGTTGCGCACGCCATTCACACTGGCCAGCTCGGGCCACTGCTGCGGATCCTGCAGGTAGCGCTGGGCAATCTGCTCCAGCGTGTCGCCCGGTTGCACCACATGCCGCAGCTCGGGCAATTGGTCTGCCGACGCGGCCAGCGCGGGCAGCGGTGTCCATGAATACCAGGCCAGGCACAGGCAGGCGTATAACGGCGAGCGCATTCTCAAAGTGGGTCCTCCAGTTTGGCCGCCATTGTAGGAAACTAAAGCCGGCGCGTAGTTGCGTTGGCTATGGATGCGCCGGGTATTATTGACGGGCCTTGTCAGTCCGCCTCGGGCGTGGCCTTCACTGCCTCGAAGCGGTAGCCCACGCCGTAGACCGCGTTGATGACGAAGCCGTTTTCCGGGCGCAGGTCGAGCAGGGTGCGCAGGCGCGATACATGGGTGTCGAGCGAGCGCGATATCACGTCGGAATTCTGCCCCCATATGATCTCGCGCAAATGATCGCGCGACAGCAGCCGCCCCATGTTCTGGAACAGGAACAGCGCCAGGTCGTATTCGCGGTTCTTGAGCTCCACCGTCTCGCCGTCCACATGCAGCACGCGCGACTCGGTCAGGAACTTGTAGCGCCCGAACTCCTGCGTGCCGGTGGCGGCCACCGGGTAGGCGCGGCGCAGCAGCGCGCGCACCCGGGCCACCAGCTCGACCACGCGCAGCGGCTTGACCATGAAGTCGTCGGCGCCGGACTCCAGCCCCTCGACCACGTCGGCCTCGGCCTGGCGGTTGGTGATGAACAGGATCGGCAGCTCCTTGCTGATGGTGTCGCGGATACGGCGCACGATCTCGGGCCCGGAAATGTCGGGCAGGTTCCAGTCGATGATCAGCAGGTCGTAGGTTTCGCGGCGCAGGTCCTTGAGCAGCGCGGTCCCGGTGGTATGGGGGGTGCAGGCGTGGCCCTCCGCCGCCATGGTCTGGCACAGCATCTCCAGCTGAACTGGTTCGTCGTCCAATGCCACTATTCGCATAGCATCCTCTCTACGGCAAGCCGGCAGCACGGGTAGCGCTGCCATGCACGATACGAATTATGAATAACTAACAGTAAGCTCACAAGGTTACACGAAACCGGGCGATGCGCTGAGAGAATTGTCCAACCGGGCCGATAGCCTCATTTCTGCTCCGCCATCGCCTGCAGGGCCTGCAGCGCATCGTCGAGCGAATAGCCTTCGCCCGGCTGCACCGCCGGCCCCAGCGCCGCCAGCTGCCCGGGCTGGGCGCGCAGCTGCGCGATCATGGCGCCGGCTTCGCGCGGCGCGGCAAAGCCGGTGCTTTGCAGCAGCACGCCGCCGTCGTGGCCGACCAGCTTGAAGTAGAACTGGCCGTCGGATTCGCGGTACTGCTTGAAAGTGGCCGGGCCCACCTTGGCCTTGGCGGCGGATTCCGGCGCCGCGGCCACCTGCAGCGGGCGCAGGCCCACCGCGTGGCGCAGCTCGCGCAGCAGCGGCGTGGCATGGGCCCGGGCCTTTTCCGCGCCCTGGCGCAGCGCCTGCTCCACCTGCTGGGGGTTGGCCATGAGTTCTTCGTAGCGCGCGCGCAACGGTGCGATCTCGCGGTCGATGCGCTCGAACAGCAGGGCCTTGGCGTCGCCCCAGGCGATGCCGTCGGCATAGGCCTGGCGCAGCTGCGCGGTCTCTTGCGCCGAGGCGAAGGCCTGGTAGATCTGGAACAGCGCCGAGCCTTCGGTCTGCTTGGG
This sequence comes from Comamonas sp. FG99, assembly GCF_057808605.1. Lineage (NCBI taxonomy): Bacteria > Pseudomonadati > Pseudomonadota > Betaproteobacteria > Burkholderiales > Comamonadaceae > Comamonas > Comamonas sp. FG99. The sequence goes on along the minus strand of NZ_JBMDII010000006.1, from coordinate 82,071 downwards.
CTCGCCGGGCGCGCGCGAATCGGTCACCAGGCCGCCGATGAGCTTGCGCAGCTGCTCGCGCGGCGTGAACACCGGGATGGTGTTGTTGTAGCTCTTGCTCATCTTGCGGCCGTCCAGGCCCGGCAGCGTGGCCACCGCTTCCTCGACCGCGGCCTCGGGCAGCGTGAAGAACTCGCCATAGAGGTGGTTGAAGCTGGAGGCCATGTCGCGCGCCATCTCGATGTGCTGGATCTGGTCGCGACCCACCGGCACCTTGTGGGCGTTGAAGGCCAGGATGTCGGCGCCCATGAGCACCGGGTACATGAACAGGCCGGCGGACACGCCGTCGTCGCTATCGCGGCCGGCCTCGGCGTTCTTGTCCTGGGCCGCCTTGTAGGCATGCGCGCGGTTGAGCAGGCCCTTGCCGGTGACGCAGGTGAGCAGCCAGGTGAGCTCGGGGATCTCGGGAATGTCGGACTGCCGGTAGAAGGTCACCCGCGCCGGCTCCAGCCCCGCCGCCAGCCAGCTCGCGGCGATCTCCAGCGTGGAGCGGTTCACCCGCTCGGGCTCCTGGCACTTGATCAGCGCATGGTAGTCGGCCAGGAAGTAGAAGCTCTCGACATCGGGGTTCAGGCTGGCCTGCACCGCGGGGCGGATCATGCCCGCATAGTTGCCCAGGTGCGGGGTGCCGGACGGGGTGATGCCGGTCAGGAAGCGGGTTTTTTGCATAGGGAAGTCAGGCGATTCTCGAAAAGATGAGCTGCTGGCGCTGATGTGCCAACGATTTGCAATGCTTTTATTATTGAAAGCTATATATGACAGGCGCTGGATGCTATGTTTTATGCTTACAGCAGCCAGCTGAAAGGCAGCAGCACCAGGCTGATGGCCGCATTGCCCAGCGTCAATAGCGGCCGCATCCACAGCGTGCTGACGACGCCGGCGATCACCAGGCCCATGACGATGAAGAAGCCATAGGGCTCGATGCGCGCCACCAGCGACGCCTGCTTGTAGGGCAGCAGGCCCACCAGCACCCGGCCGCCGTCCAGCGGCGGCAGCGGAAACAGGTTGAAGGCCCACATCACCAGGTTGACCAGCACGCCGGCCTGCGCCATGCGCAGGAAGAAGGGCTCGTGCACGCCGGCCACGCTGAGCGTGCCGAACACCACCGCCCAGAGCAGCGCCTGCACGAAGTTGGAGGCCGGCCCGGCCAGCGCCACCCAGATCATGTCGCGCTTGGGGTTGCGCAGCTGGCCGACTTGCACCGGCACCGGCTTGGCATAGCCGAAGACGAAGCTGCCCGAGGTGGCGAAGTACAGCAGCAGCGGCATGGCGATGGTGCCTATCGGGTCGATGTGCTTGAGCGGGTTGAGCGTCAGGCGCCCCATCACCGCCGCGGTGTCGTCGCCGAAATGGCGCGCGGCATAGCCGTGCGCGGCTTCGTGCACGGTGATGGAGAAAAGCACCGGAAGCGCGTATATCAGGATGGTCTGGATCAGGTCTGCGTTCACGAAGGCTATTGTCGCAAAGGTTGGTGGCCGCGCGGCGGGGCGCGCGGCCGGTTCTTGTAGGGGAATTGGCTGGCGGCGCCTGCCGGGCGGGCGCGGTCAGCTATGCATTGGGAAGCATCACAGGCCGAGCGCGGCCAGCGGGCCGCGCCCTTCGCGCACCACCACCGGCGCCGAGCCCGAGGCCATGGGCGTCAGGTCGAGGATGGTGGTGGGCTCCTGCGGGCAGGGGCCAGCATCCACCACCAGCTCGATCTGCGACTCGAAGCGCTCGCGGATCTCCTGCGGATCGTTCAGCGGCTCGGTCTCGCCCGGCGGGATCAGCGTGGTCGACAGCAGCGGCTCGCCGTGCAGCTCCAGCAGCATCAGCAGGCCCTTGCGGTCGGGCACGCGCAGGCCGACAGTCTTGCGCGAGGGGTGGCTGATGCGGCGCGGCACCTCCTTGGTCGCATCGAGGATGAAGGTGTAGGGCCCGGGCGTGCCCAGCTTGAGCAGGCGGAACTGCTGGTTGTCGACCATCGCGTAGTTGGCCAGCTCCGACAGGTCGCGGCACAACAGCGTGAGCATGCGCTTTTCGTCGATCTGGCGGATGCGGCGCAGCCGGTCCACCACCTGCTTGTTGTCGAGCTGGCAGACGAAGGCGTAGCTGGAGTCGGTGGGCACGGCCAGGATGCCGCCGGCCTTGAGCATGGCGGCGGCCTGCTTGAGCAGGCGCGGCTGCGGATTGTCGGGGTGAACTTCGAAGTACTGTGCCATAAGGTGTCAGTGAATGATGCGCGGGCCCAGCGCCTCCCACACAGCGGGCAAACCCGCGGGCAGCGGCGGCAGCGCGCCGAAGTCGGTGTGCGACTCGGCGGGGCTGTGGAAGTCGCTGCCGCGCGAGGCGTACAGGCCGAACTCCCTGGCCATGCCGGCATAGCTCTGGTATTCGTGCGGCAGGTGGCTGCCGCAGACCACCTCGACGCCGAGGCCGCCATGGGCCTTGAATTCGGAGAACAGCGCGTACTCCTCGGTGGGCGTGAAGCCGTAGCGCGCCGGGTGCGCGATCACCGCCATGCCGCCGGCCCCGGTGATCCAGCGCACCGCGTCGCCCAGCCGGGCCCAGCGGTGCGGCACGTAGCCGGGCTTGCCGGGGTTGAGGTAGTGTCGAAAGACCTCGTAGGTGTCGCGGCAGACCCTGGTCTCCACCAGAAAGCGCGCAAAGTGCGTGCGCGAGATCAGCTCGGGATTGCCTACGTGGGCCAGCGCGCCTTCGTAGGCGCCGGGAATACCGGCTTTCGCCAGGCCGTCGGCCATCTCGCGCGCGCGCCGCTCGCGTCCGCCGCGGGTGGCGGCCAGGCCCTGGCGCAGCGGCTCGGCCTGCCAGTCGAAGCCCAGGCCGATGATGTGTACCGTGGTGTCGATGAAGGTGACCGAGATCTCCACGCCGGAGAGAAACGGCAGCTGCAGCTGCGCCGCGGCCTGCGCGGCGCGGTCCAGGCCGCCAATCTCGTCGTGGTCGGTCAGCGCCCACAGCGTCACGCCGCGCGCATGGGCGCGCTGCGCCAGCGCTTCGGGGCTCAGCGTGCCGTCGGAGACGGTGGAGTGGCAGTGGAGGTCGGCGTTGTCGTACATCGGAGACAAGCATTTTAGGCCCGGAAGCAAAACCGCCGCTGTCGCCGCATTGATGAGAAATTTAGGTGACAGTTGTCGAAGTGACTGCGCAATCGGGCTATCTGGCGGTAATACACTGTGGTTTTTTCGTTGTCACCCGGCAGTCTGGCGGCAGGAGTTGCGCTGTCGGCACCTTCTCAGGAGAGCAATATGTTGTCGATCAAGCAATGGATGCGCGCAGCCGTCATCGCCACCGCCGGCGTGGCCACGGCCTGCGCCGCGCTGGCGGACGAGACCGCCATGGAGCGCGTGCAGCGCACCAAGGAGCTGCGCGTGGGCGCCATCGCCGGCGCGATTCCCTACTTCAGCAAGGACATCGTGACGCAGCAGTGGGAGGGCTTCGGCCCCGACTTCGGCGAGAGCCTGGCCAAGAAGCTCGGCGCCAAGGTGAAGTTCGTCGAGACCACCTGGGGCAATGCGGTGCTGGATCTGCAGTCCAACAAGATCGATGTGATGTTCGCGCTGGCGCCCACGCCGCAGCGCGAAGAGGTGGTGGGCTTTTCCAAGCCGCTGCTCAACAACACTTTCACCGCGGTTTGCAAGAAGGGCTTCCCGGCCGTCAAGGCCTGGGAGCAGCTGGACAACCCCAACACCAAGATCGTGGTCGACGTGGGCTCGAACCAGGACCAGTTCGCCACCCGCGCGCTGCCCAAGGCCAATATCTCGCGCCTCGATACCTCGGGCGCGGCGACCATGTCGGTGCAGACCGGCCGCTCCGACTGCCAGGTGCTGGTGGTGCTGCTGTCGCAGCCGCTGATCGCCAAGCGGCCCGACGTGGGCACGGTCTACATCCCGCAGCCGATCCAGACCGCCAACACCAACGTGGGCGTGCGCAAGGAGGCGGACAAGGCCTTCGTGAACGCGATCAATGGCTGGCTGGACGAAGCCCGCGCCAAGGGCGAGATCCAGTCCGTGGTGCTGAAGAACATGGAAAAGCTCGCCGGCGTCAAGCCCGAGAGCTTCCCGAAAGAAGTGAAGTTCTGATGGCTGTGAGCGCGCGGGGCGCGGCCCCGCGCGCAGGGATGCGTATCTATGTATGAATGGGACTTTGCCTCGCTGTGGAAATACCGCACGCTGCTGGTCGGGGGCATAGGCTACACGCTGCTGTTCACCGTGATCTGCGTGATCGGCGGGCTGGCGATCGGCATGGTGGCGGGCATGGGGCGGCTGTCGCGCCACAAGTGGGTGGCGGCGCCGATGCGCGCCTATGTCGAGATGTTCCGCTGCACGCCGGTACTGGTGCAGCTGGTGTGGTTCTACTATGCGCTGCCGGTGCTCTCCGGCATCGAGATGACCGCGCCGGTGGCCGCGGCGCTGTGCCTGTCGCTGTATGGCGGCGCGTTTTATTCCGAGATCATCCGCGGCGGCATCATCTCCACCGACCTGGGCCAGACCGAGGCCGGCCAGGCGCTGGGCATGACGCGCGGCCAGGTGATGCGCCGCGTGGTGCTGCCCCAGGCCTTCCGCAAGATGGTGCCGCCGCTGGTGAGCCAGTCGATCATGCAGCTGAAGAACACCTCGCTGCTGTCGGTGCTGGCGGTGCCCGACCTGCTGTACCAGGGCCAGGTGATCGCGCACGACACCTACCGCCCGCTGGAGGTCTATACCTTCATCGCGGTGGCGTACTTCATCATCCTGTTTCCGATCACGCTGTGGGCCAAGCGGCTGGAGCATGGCGCGGCCAAGGGGGAGCACTGACCTATGAGCGAACCACTGATTTGCATCCGCGGCCTGAAGAAGTCGTTTGGCGCCAACACGGTGCTCAAGGACATCTGCCTCGACGTAGAGCGCGGCCAGGTGGTGGCGCTGATCGGGCCTTCGGGCTCGGGCAAGTCCACGCTGCTCAGATGCATCAACCTGCTCACCGTGCCCGACGGCGGCGAGATCCGCGTCGATGCGCAGGCGCTGTCCTTTGGCGGCGCCGCGGGCGCGCAGCTGCCGCCCGACAAGGTGCTGGCGGGCTTTCGCGCGCGCACCGGCATGGTGTTCCAGCACTTCAACCTGTTCCCGCACATGACGGTGCTGGGCAATGTGATGGAAGGCCCGGTCACCGTGCTGCGCCTGCCCAAGGCCGAGGCCGAGCAGCGCGCCCGCGCCCTGCTGGCCAAGGTGGGCCTGGCCGAGCGGGCGGGCGTGTTGCCCGACAAGCTCTCGGGCGGCCAGAAGCAGCGCGTGGCGATTGCCCGGGCGCTGGCCATGCAGCCCGGCGTGATGCTGTTCGACGAGGCCACCAGCGCGCTCGACCCCGAGCTGGTCGGCGAGGTGCTGCAGGTGATCCAGTCGCTCGCGGAGGGCGGCATGACCATGATCCTGGTGACGCATGAGATCGCCTTCGCCCGCGAGGTGGCCGACAAGGTGGTCTTCATGCGCGACGGCGTGGTGGTCGAGGAAGGCCCGCCGTCGCAGGTGATCGACAACCCGCGCCAGGAAGCCACGCGCAGCTTCCTGGGCCGCATCATCGGCCATGCGGCATGAGGGCGGGGCGAGAGGGCGTGAAGGGAGTGGAGGGAGGGGTGCCATGGATCTGAGACTGGACGAGGTCGACCGCAGGCTGCTGGCGCTGCTGCAGGCCAATGCCCGCGAGTCCACCGCGCTGCTGGCGCGCAAGATGAACCTGGCGCGCACCACCGTGGTGGCGCGCATCGCGCGGCTCGAGAAAGAGGGGGTGATCGCCGGCTATGGCGTGCGCCTGGGTGCGCGGCTGGAGCAATCCGCGGTGCGGGCGTATTGCGGCATCAGCGTCAGCCCCAAGATGTCGCAATCGGTGATGAAGGTGCTGGAGGGCTTTCCCGAAGTCGAGGAGGTCTCGGCCGTCTCGGGCCAGCACGACTACATGATCTTCCTGCGCTGCGACTCCAATGAGAAGCTCGACGCGCTGCTCGACCGCATCGGCCTGATCGACGGCATACGCCAGACCTACACCTCGGTGGTGCTCAGCCGCAAGATCGACCGGCGCGGCGCGATCGCCGCACCTGCGCAGCCCCTATGAGCGGCGCCGCGCCCTTCCTGGGCATCCTGATGCTCGACACGCGCTTTCCGCGCCCGGTCGGCGACATCGGCAACCCCGCAACCTGGGCGCAGCGCGGCATTCCGGTGCGCATGGCGACGGTGCAGGGCGCCTCGCCGGCCAAGATCGTGCAGCAGGCCGCGCCGGAATTCGCCCAGCCCTTCGTGCGGGCGGCGCAGGCGCTGGTGGCCCAGGGGGCGGCGCTGATCTCGACCAGCTGCGGCTTTCTGGCCGCCTACCAGGACCTGCTGCAGCACAGCGTGGGCGTGCCGGTGCTCAGCTCCAGCCTGCTGCAGTGCCGCGAGCTGGAGGCGCCGGGCGTGGTCACGATCTCGGCCGCCAGCCTCACGCCCGCCATCCTGGCCGCGGTACAGGTGCCGGCGGGCACACCGGTGCAGGGCGTGGCGGTGGATTGCGAGTTCCACCGCCGCATCCTGCGCAACGAAACCGAGCTGGACCTGGCCGAGGCCGAGCGCAACGTGGTCGATGCCGCGCTGGCCCTGGTGGCGCGCCATCCGCAGGTGCGCAGCCTGGTGCTGGAATGTACCAACATGCCGGTCTACCGCGACGCGGTGGCGCGCGCCACCGGGCGGCCGGTGCACGATATCGTGAGCCTGCTGGAGCAGCGCTGGACGGCGCGGCAGACGGGGTAATGCCGATCACCGCGTGGGGCCGCTGTCCCTCGGGGTATTTGGTGTAGCGGGCAGGCTTGGGTGCCCTATTCCTCAGGCGCGCAGAAAGCGCTCCGCGCGGAACGGATGGGCATCGATCGGCGGGGTCTCGCCGCACATCAGCGCCGCCAGCAGCGCGGCGGTGCCGGGGCCGGTGGAAAAGCCGATGTGCTGGTGGCCGAAGGCCAGCCACAGGTTGCGGCGGCCGGGCATGGTGTCGATGATGGGGCGGCTGTCGGGCAGCGTGGGGCGGCGGCCCAGCCAGGGCTCGGGCTCCAGGCGCTCGCCCATGTCCAGCGCTTCGCGCGCGGCGCCTTCCGCCAGCTCCAGCTGCACGGGGTTGGGCGGCGCGTCGCAGTCGGTCAGCTCCACGCCGCTGCTCAGCCGCAGGCCCTGCTCCATCGGCGACAGCACGTAGGCGCCGCCGGTGTCGTAGACCGGGCGGGTGAGCGTGAGGCCCGGCACTGGCGCGAAGTGCATGTGGTAGCCGCGCTCGAACGCCATGGGCACGTGCACGCCCAGCGTGGCCAGGAACTGGCGGCTCCACGGCCCCAGCGCCACCACCACCCGGTCGGCCTCGGCCAGCGTGTCGCCGCCGTCGCCGTCGCCGTCGCCCACCACGCGCCAACGCTGGCCGGGCAGCGGCGCTATGGTGCGCAGCTGCGCCCGCAGGATGCGGCCGCCCTGGGCCGCGAAGTGCCGGGCATAGCCCGCCACCACCGCGCCGGGGTTGTCCACCGACCAGCTGTCCTTGATCCAGAGCGCGCGCTCGAAGATGGGCTTGAGCGCCGGCTCCAGCTGGCGCAGCCCGTCCTGGTCGAGCACCTCGGTGGCGACTGCGAAATGCGCCATGCGCTCGCGCCCTAGCGCGCCGCCGGCAAAAGCCTGGGCCTGGCGGTAGAGGAACAGCCAGCCGTTGTCGCGCAGCCGGTGCGCCATGCCGGCCTGCAGCAGCAGCTGGGCGTGCTCCTGCAGCGACAGGCGGATCAGCGCGTCGAGCGCGGCGGTGGTCTGCTCGAAGACGCTGCGCCGCGCGTTGCCGACGAAGCGCAGCGCCCAGCCGAGGTTGCGCAGCACGAAGCGCGGCTGGTAGCGGAAGCTGGCGCCCTGGTTGCCGAGCAGCTGCGGCAGCTGGGCGAACAGGCCGGGATGGTTGAAGGGCATGAGCGAGCTGCGCGCCAGCACGCCGGCGTTGCCGTACGAGGTTTCGCGCCCCGGATCGAGCCGGTCGATCAGCGTGACCCGGAAGCCCTTTTTCTGCAGTGCCAAGGCGGTGGCGGTGCCGACCATGCCGGCGCCGAGCACCGCGACCGAGGGATGCGTCATGGCGGCTGTATCAGTCCACCTTCGCGCCGGAGAGCTTGACCACGCCTTCGTACTTGGCGCGTTCGCTGGCCATGAACCGGTCGAACTGCTGCGGCGTGGTGGGCACGGGCTCGGCCATCAGTGTGGCGAACTTCTGCTTGGTGGCCGGGTCGTTCAGCGCATCGACGAAGGCCTTGTTCAGCTTGGCGAGCGTGGCCGCGGGCGTGCCGGCCGGCGCAACCAGCCCCCACCAGGTGTCGATCTCGAAGCCCTTGAGGGTCTTGGACAGCGGCGGCACGCCGGGCAGCATGGTGCTTTCGCGCAGGCTGGTCACCGCCAGGGCCTTGAGCTTGCCCGAATGGATGTTGGCCGACGCGGCGGCGAGGTTGTCGATGTTGAAGTCCACCTCGCCCGACAGCAGCGCGAGCTGCGCCGGATTGGCGCCGCGGTAGGGCACGTGCACCGCGAAGATGCCGGCCTGGCGCTTCATCATCTCGCCGGCCAGGTGGCCGGCGCTGCCGTTGCCGCCGCTGCCGTAGTTGAGCTTGCCGGGGTTCTTCCTGGCATAGGCGATCAGGTCTTGCGCGGTCTGGATGCGCAGCTCCTCGGCGCGCTTGGCGTTGATCACCAGCACGTTGGGCACGCGCACCATCTGGGTGATGGCGGCGAAGTCCTTGGCCGCGTCGAAGGGCATCCTGGTGTACAGCCAGGGGTTGACGGCATGCGTGGCGGTGGCGGCGATGCCGATGGTCAGGCCATCGGGCGCGGCCTTGGCGACGATGTCGGCGCCGATGTTGCCGCCGGCGCCGGCCTTGTTGTCGATCACCACCGCGCCCAGGCTATCGCGCACGCGCTCGGCCAGCACCCGTGCGGTGACATCGATCGGGCCGCCGGCGGCATAGGGCACCACCAGGCGGATCACGTTGTCGGCATGCGCCAGCGGCGTGGCCGCGGCTGCGGCGGCAAGCAGGGTGGAGAGCAACAGGTTTCTGCGGTTCATGGTCGTTGTTGGTTGGATGTTGAAATGGTCAGGCTCTCTTGTCGGCCTCGGTGGTGAAGGCATCCGCGAAGAAGGCCTCTTCGGGCAGCCCGCGCTGGCTGGTGTAGCTGCTGCGGGCGGCATCCACCACGATGGGCGCGCCACAGGCGTAGACCTCGTGGCCCGAGAGATCGGCGAAGTCGTCGAGCACCGCCTGGTGCACAAAGCCGCTGCGGCCGCTCCACTGGTCTTCGGGCAGCGCATCGGACACCACCGGCACATAGCGCAGCTGCGGCATCTCGGCGCAGCGCGCCAGCAGCCAGTCGTGCAGGTACAAATCGTGCGGGCGGCGGCCGCCCCAGTACAGGCTGATCGGGCGGCCTATGGCCTTGTGCTGCACATGCTCGATGAGCGCCTTGATGGGCGCGAAGCCGGTGCCCGAGGCCAGGAACACCATGGGCTTGTCGGAGTCCTCGCGCAGGAAGAAGCCGCCGAACGGCCCTTCGATGCGCAGGATCTCGCGCTCCTTCATCGCGCTGAACACATGGTCGGTGAACAGGCCGCCGGGCATGTGGCGGATGTGCAGCTCCAGCCCGGGCGCGGCTTCCTGCTGGTGCGGCGCCAGCGCCATCGAGTAGGCGCGGCGGTGGCCGCCGCTGAGCAGGAATTCGATGTACTGCCCCGCGTGGTAGCGGAAGGTGTCCGCGGCGGGCAGCTGCAGGCGCACCTGCATCACGTCGGGTGACAGGCGGGTGAGCGAGGAGACGCGCACCGGCAGCTTCTTGATGGGGAAGGCGCTTTCGTCGGTGACATTGCGCGACTCGATCACCACATCGCTGGTCGGGCGGGCGCAGCAGGGCAGGATCAAGCCAGCGGCCTCTTCCTCGGGCGTGAGCGCGCGGCTGCTGTGCGGGCCGTGCTCCACGCTGCCGCTGAGCTTCTTGCACTTGCACGAGCTGCAGGCGCCGTCCTTGCAGCCATAGGGCAGGCCCACGCCATTGCGGATGGCGGCGGTGAGTATGGATTCTGCGGCGTTGGTGGCAAATGTGCGTCCGCTGGGCTGTACCGAGATCTGGAATGCCGAGGGAGAAGTGCCCATGGAGTCAGGTTTCCTTAAAAAATATAGCGGCCTGCGCAGTATCCATAAGCGCTGCAGCCTGTTTTTATCAAAATTTCTGCGGATGACCGCGCCGTGCGGCGCCAGGCATGCCGTTTCGTGGTGACAATTCCGGGTCGCCGTCCACCGAGCAAGGAGCCGTATTTTGCCCGCAAATCAACACCCCCGCCGTGCGCTGCCCGCGCGCTTTCGCCGCGAGCGCGTGCTGATCGTCGGCTGCGGCGACGTGGGGCAGCGGGTGGCGCGGCTGCTGGCGCCGCAAGGCGGCGGCCGCCAGCCAGCCCCGCGCCCGCGGGTGATGGCGCTGACCTCGTCGCCGGGCAAGCGCGCACAGCTGCGCGCGCTGGGCATCGTGCCGCTGGCGGGCAACCTCGACGATGCCGCCAGCCTGCGGCGGCTGGCGGGCCTGGCACCGCGCGTGCTGCACCTGGCGCCCCCGGGCACGGTGGCGGATGCCGACCTGCGCACCCAGGCGCTGCTGCAGGCGCTGGCGCGTGCGCGGCAGGCGCCTTGCGTGGTGTATGGCTCGACCAGCGGCGTGTATGGCGACTGCCAGGGCGCGCTGGTGGCGGAGACCCGCATGCCGCGCGCGCAGACCGCCCGCGCGCTGCGCCGCGTCGACGCCGAGCGCCAGCTGCGCCGCTATGCGCTCGGCCACCGCTGGCGCGGGGCGCGCAGCCATATCCTGCGCATACCGGGCATCTATGCCGGCGACCGCGAGGGCGGCACGCCCGAGGCGCGCCTGCTGCGCGGCACGCCGGTGCTGCGCGCGCAGGACGACGTATTCACCAGCCACATCCATGCCGACGATCTGGCGCGCGCCGCGGCCAGCGCGCTGTGGCGCGGGCGGCCGCAGCGCATCACCAATGTGTGCGACGGCACGCAGCTGCGCATGGGCGATTATTTCGATCTGGCGGCAGACCTGTGGGGGCTGGCGCGCCCGCCGCGCATCAGCCGGGCCGAGGCGCCGCAGGCGCTGGCGCCGGCGCTGCTGAGCTTCATGAGCGAGTCTCGCCGGCTGGCCAACCGGCGCATGCTGCGCGAGCTGCGCATCGCGCCGCGCTACCCGACGGTGGAGCAGGGGCTGCAGGCCGCGGTCCGGCTGCAAAAAGAAAAAGCGCCGGCAGGCCGGCGCAGCGTGTAGCTTGGGTTCAGCGGCGGTGCCCGCCGCCGCCAAAGCCGGGGCGCGGGCCGCCGGGCCCGGGGCCATGCGCCATGCCAGGCCTTCCCGGCGCGCCGCCAAAGCCGGGGCGGGGGCCGCCCGGGCGCGGGCCGGGGCCCCAGTCTCCAGGCCGGTAGCCGGGGCGGTAGTAGGAGCGGCCGCCATAGACATAGGTGGCCGAGCTGCCGATCCACAGCGACGGGGCTGCGGCGTAGCCGTAAGAGGGATAGCCGTAGTAGGGTGTGTCGTAGGCGACCCCGGGCGTGGAAACCGTGGTGTAGGCATTGCCGTAGTAGGCGCCGTCCACCGGCGTCACGACGCAGCCCGACAACGCCAGCGCACAGGCGGCGCCTGCCGCGAGCGTGCCCCATCGAAGCATCGATGTCATGTGGTTCTCCTTGCGCAATGCGCGCTGGTCAGCAACGCTCCGGATGATCCGGCACGTTGATGGTGTCTAGGCCCCGGTTCACCTGGTCGCGGTAGCGTGCGCATTCCGCGCCACGCTGGTAGGCGGGGTTGCGGTTGCGGCTGTCGCGTTCGCGGGCCTGGCGGTCACGCTCGCGGGCCAGGCGCTCGCGTTCGGCGCGATCGCGGTCCCGGTCGCGGTTGTCGTAGTTGCGGCCACGGTCATAGTAGCGGTCCGAACCCTGGCCGTAGTAGGCGCCGCCATTGGTGTAGTAGGTGGTGCCGGCCGGATAGCCGTAGCTGTCGTAGCCACCATAGCCATATCCGTCGCTGGCGGTGGCGACGCAGCCGGTGGCCAGCGCTGCCGCCAGCAGCGTGGCGGCGGTAAACAGGCGTTGACGACTCATGGGCATTCTCCTCTTGACAGCGGGTCTGCGGCGATGGGCCGGCGACCCGGGGATGGCGGTGCGCAACGCGGTGCTGGTGCTTGCACTCCAAAGACGCGCGAATACCGGCAAAGGTTGACAGCGGCGCGCCGCGCGGCAGCGGGTTTTGCAGCAACTTTACACCAGGGCCCTGGTGCGCAGCGGGTGCGCCGGCTGCGGCAGTTCCTGCATGGAAGGCAGTTGTGGGCCTGGAATGGGATTTTCAATCCGCGTTGGTAACAGTGGGTTCTTATATGCGAACTTCCCTGCTGGCGCCGCATACTCATTACCGGGCTTGTACCAATATCGGTCTGCGTGCAGAACGGAAAAGAATCCCTTTTTTATGGATTGGAGTTCGACGCAATGGATATGAGCATCAAAACCGCGGTAGCCATGGTGGTTGCAGGCGTGGCAATGGCCGCGCAGGCGCAGGAGGTGGTCAAGATCGGCACGATGAGTCCGCTGTCGGGGCCCCAGGCGCACTATGGCAAGGACAACGTCAACGGCGTGCGCATGGCGGTCGACGACCTGAATGCGCAGGGCGTCACCATTGGCGGCAAGAAGATCAAGTTCGAGGTGATCGCCGAGGACGACGCGGCCGATCCCAAGCAGGGCACGGCCGGTGCGCAAAAGCTCTGCGACGACAAGGTGGCGGCGGTGCCCGGCATCCTGAACTCGGGGGTGGCGATTCCGTCCTCGAAGATCTTCAACGATTGTGGCCTGCCGTTCATCACCGGCGCCGCCACCAACCCCGCGCTCACCGCGCCGGGCTATCCCACCACCTTCCGCATCATTGCCAACGACAACGCGCTGGGCGCCGCGCTGGCCGACTATGCGGCCAACAAGCTCAAGCTCAAGAACGTGGCGGTGATCGACGACCGCACCGCCTATGGCCAGGGCCTGGCCAATGTATTCAAGAAGGATGCGGAGTCCAAGGGCGTGAAGGTGGTGGCCTCCGAGTTCACCAACGACAAGGCCACCGATTTCATGGCCATCCTGACCTCGATCAAGGCCAAGAAGCCCGAGGCCATCTTCTACGGCGGCATGGATGCGCAGGCCGGCCCCATGCTGCGCCAGATGGTGCAGCTGGGCCTGACCAATGTGAAGTTCTTCGGCGGCGACGGCATCTGCACCTCCGAGCTGGCCAAGCTGGCGGCCGGCACCAAGTCGCTGGACAACGTGGTGTGCGCCGACGGCGGTGCCTCGATCGCCAAGATGCCCGGCGGCATCGAGTGGAAGAAGCGCTACGACGCCAAGTACCCCGGCCAGTTCCAGGTGTACAGCCCGTACTTCTATGACGCCACCATGCTGGTGGTGGACGCGATGAAGCGCGCCGACTCCACCGATCCGAAGAAATTCCTGCCCGAACTCAAGAAGTCCGACTATTCCGGCGTGACCGCGAAGATCGCCTTCCAGGACAACGGCGAGCTGAAGAATCCTTCGTACACGCTGAGCCATTATGTGAAGGGCGCGAAAACCGCCATCGGCCAGTAAAGCCCTGGGCCTTTACCCGGTTACCTGGCTTGACCACAGCCCGCTTCGGCGGGCTGGTTTGTTTTTGTCGGCATGTGATATCGATGTTTGCTGGGTTTTCATGCTGCAGATCATTTATTTATCGGCATTTTGTGCTGATGAATTGTGTCTTATGGCTGGGGATTGGCAGCACATTTCGCTGCGCAGGCGGTAGAGTCGGCTTCCATGAGCAGCCCTACACCGCACCCCATCCATGATGCCGATCCCGCCGAGACCACCGAGTGGCGCGAGTCCTTCGCCGCGCTGGTGGCGCAGGGCGGCGACGCGCGCGCACGCTTCATGCTCGACGAGCTGGTGCGCCTGGCCCGCACCCAGCAGATCCAGTGGCAGCCCGACCTGAACACGCCCTATGTGAACACCATTCCCGCGGCGGCCCAGCCGCCCTTCCCGGGCGATCTGGCCATAGAGGAGCGCCTGGCCTCGCTGATGCGCTGGAACGCGCTGGCCATGGTGGTGCGGGCCAACAAGGCCTATGGCGAACTGGGCGGGCACATCGCCAGCTATGCCAGTGCGGCCGACCTGTTCGAGGTGGGCTTCAACCATTTCTTCCATGCCAGAAGCCCGGGCCATGGCGGCGACCTGGTGTTCTTCCAGCCGCACAGCGCGCCCGGCGTGTATGCGCGCGCCTATCTCGAAGGGCGCCTGAGCGAGGCCGACCTGTCGCACTACCGCCAGGAGATCAGCGCGCCCGCGGCCGGCGCGCGCGGCCTCTCCAGCTACCCCCACCCCTGGCTGATGCCGGATTTCTGGCAGTTCCCCACCGGCTCGATGGGCATAGGCCCGATCAGCAGCATCTACCATGCGCGCTTCATGCGCTACCTGACGCACCGCAATCTGCTGGACTGCCAGGGCCGCAAGGTCTGGGGTGTATTCGGCGACGGCGAGATGGACGAGCCCGAGAGCATGAGCGCGCTCACGCTGGCCGCGCGCGAGAAGCTCGACAACCTGGTCTGGGTGGTCAACTGCAACCTGCAGCGCCTGGACGGCCCGGTGCGCGGCAATGGCCGCATCATCGACGAGCTGGAGCGCCTGTTTGCCGGCGCCGGCTGGAACGTGATCAAGCTGGTCTGGGGCAGCGACTGGGACGGCCTGTTCGCCCGCGACGCCAGCGGCGCGCTGGTGCGCGCCTTCTCGGGCACGGTGGATGGCCAGATGCAGACCTTCGCCGCCAAGGACGGGCGCTTCAACCGCGACAACTTCTTCGGCCAGAACCCCGAGCTGGCCGCGCTGGCCCAGGGCCTGACCGACGAGCAGATCGACCGCTTGAAGCGCGGCGGCCACGATATCGTGAAGATCCATGCCGCCTACGCTGCCGCGGCCGCGCACCGCGGCCAGCCGAGCGTGATCCTGGCCCACACCAAGAAGGGTTACGGCATGGGCGCGGCCGGGCAGGGCAAGATGACCACGCACAGCCAGAAGAAACTCGAGGATGCCGACCTGATCGAGTTTCGCGACCGCTTCCAGCTGCCGCTGTCCGACGAAGAGGCCACGGGCCTGGCCTTCCACAAGCCGGCCGAGGGCAGCGCGGAGATGCGCTACCTGCGCGCGCAGCGCGAGCAGCTGGGCGGCGCGCTGCCCAGGCGCGAAACCGCTTGCGATGCGCTTGCGGTGCCGCCGCTCGAAAAATACGCCCAGTTCGCGCTGGCCGCCGGCGGCAAGGAGATGAGCACCACCATGGCCTTCGTGCGCATGCTGGGCAGCCTGCTCAAGGACGGGCAGCTGGGCCCGCGCATCGTGCCCATCGTGGCCGACGAGGCGCGCACCTTTGGCATGGCCAACCTGTTCAAGCAGGTCGGCATCTACAGCAGCGTGGGCCAGCGCTATGCGCCGGAAGACATAGGCTCGGTGCTCAGCTACCGCGAGGCGCTGGATGGCCAGATCCTGGAGGAGGGCATCAGCGAGGCCGGCGCCATCGCCAGCTGGACGGCCGCCGCCACCAGCTACAGCGTGCATGGCCTGGCCATGCTGCCGTTCTACATCTACTACTCGATGTTCGGCTTCCAGCGCGTGGGCGATGCCATCTGGGCCGCGGCCGACCAGCGCGCGCGCGGCTTCCTGCTGGGCGCCACCTCGGGCCGTACCACGCTGGGCGGCGAGGGCCTGCAGCACCAGGACGGCTCCAGCCACCTGGTGGCCGCCACCATTCCCAACTGCAAGGCCTACGACCCGGCCTATGCGGGCGAGCTGGCCGTGATTCTCGACGCCGGCATGCGCGAGATGCTGGTGGAGCAGCGCGACGTCTTCTACTACATCACGCTGATGAACGAGAACTACGCCCAGCCCGATTTGCCCGAAGGGGCCGCCGAGGGCGTGCTGCGTGGCGCCTACCGCCTGGCGCGGCATGGGGCCGAAGGCAGCCAGCGCGCCACCTTGCTGGGCTCGGGCGCCATCCTCACCGAGGTGGTCAAGGCGGCGCAGCAGCTGGCGGCCGAGGGCTGGTGCGTCGATGTGGTGAGCGTGACCAGCTGGAGCGAGCTGGCGCGCGATGCGCAGGCCGACGGCGAGGGCCACCTGCGCAGCCTGCTGGCGGGCACGCAGGGCCCCATCGTCGCGGCGACCGACTATGTGCGCGCACTGCCCGAGTCGGTGCGCGTGTGCATGCCCAGCGGGCGCGGCTACCGCACGCTGGGCACCGACGGCTTTGGCCGCAGCGATACCCGGGCCGCGCTGCGCGGTTTCTTCCAGGTGGATGCCGCCAGCATCGCCGATGCGGTGCGCCACAGCGTATGAAGCTGGACAGCATCGACCTGCGCATCCTGGGCGAGCTGCAAAAGGACGGCGCGCTGTCCAATGTGGAGCTGGCGCGCCGGGTGCACCTGTCGCCTTCGCCCTGCCTGGCGCGGGTCAAGGCGCTGGAGGCGGGGGGCGTGATCGAGCGCTATGTGGCCCTGGTGAGCGCACAGGCGCTGCAGCTGGGCCTGAACGTCTTCATCTCCATCAGCCTGACCTCGCAGTCCAAGGAGTCGCTGGCCGAGTTCGAGCGGCGCATTGCCGAGCACGACGAAGTGATGGAGTGCTACTTGATGACAGGCGACAGCGACTACCTGATCCGCGTGGCGGTGGCCGACATCGCCGCGCTGGAGAAGTTCATCCTCGAACAGCTGACGCCGATACCCGGGATCGAGAAGATCCGCTCCAGCTTCGCGCTCAAGCAGGTGCGCTACAAGACGGCGCTGCCGCTGCCCGCTGCATAGGGGGCGTAGCGCTGTCGCCTGCGGCAACCGTACAAGCTGCAGGCCGATTGCGGCGTGCATAGAATAGCCGGGCCTTGCGATGCAAGGCGAATTCTCAGGGCGGGGCGCAATTCCCCACCGGCGGTATCTGGTGATGGCGAGCAGCCACGGCCAGCAGCCCGCGAGCGCTTGTGCGGCCGCAAGGCATGCGCAGGGTCAGCAGATCTGGTGCGATGCCAGAGCCGACGGTCACAGTCCGGATGAAAGAGAATTGCTCGCTCGATTTGCTGCATAAACGGTAGCTATCTGCGCTTGTCCATCAAGCGTTGAAGGCTGGCTTTGCATGCACTCGAGCGGGCACGCCCTGATTCTGGTAACCACTGAAGGAAAAACCGCCATGAATCAGTCCCCTGCTTCTTCTTCCCCATCGCCCCAGCGCCTGGCCATCATCAGCGCGCAGTGGCATGCCGACATCGTGCACCAGGCGCGCGACGCCGCGGTGGCCGAGCTGGCCACGCTGGGCTTTGGCAGCCAGCGCATCGACCTGTTCGATGTGCCCGGCGCCTTCGAGATCCCGCTGCTGGCCAAGCGCCTGGCGGCCAGCGGCCGCTATGCGGCCGTGATGGCCTGCGGCCTGATCGTCAATGGCGGCATCTACCGCCACGAGTTCGTGACCAGCGCGGTGATCGACGGCCTGATGCGGGTGCAGCTCGACAGCGATGTGCCGGTGTTCTCGGCGGTGCTCACGCCGCGCGACTTCCACGAGGGCGAGGAGCACCACGCCTTCTTCTTCCAGCACTTCCGCAAGAAGGGCACCGAGCTGGCGCGCGCCTGCGCCGGCACGCTGGCCCAGCTGCAGGCGCTGGCCGCCGAGCCCGAGAGCATCGCGGCCTGAGCATCTGTTCACGGGCTCTACGCGGCCGGCTGCGGCGCATCGACCACGCCGGGCAGCTGCGCCAGATAGCGCTGCAGCGCGGCAACCGCCTGGCGCACCTTGGCCGGCTGGGCCTGGCGCTGCGGCGTGACGGCCCAGATGCCGAAGCTGCCGAAATCCCAGTCGGGCAGCAGGCGCACCAGCCGCCCCGCCGCCAGCGCGTCGGCCACGTCCATGCTGCCCAGCAGCGCCAGGCCCAGGCCGGCCTCGCACATCTGCTGTATCGACAACTGGTTGTTGCTGGCCATGTGCGGCTGCAGCTGCAAGCTGCAGGTTTCGCCGCTGGATGGCTGGCGCGCCTCGACCTGCACCGCCGGCTGGCCGTGGCTGTCGCGCGCCAGGCCCAGCCAGCGCTCGCCGGCCAGCGGCGCCGGGTGGCGCGGCGGCAGGCCCTGGGCCTGCACCCAGGCGGGCGCGGCGCACAGCCACCATTGCATGGCGCCCAGGCGCCTGGCGGCCCAGCCTGAATCGGCGAGCTGGCCGAAGCGCAGCGCCAGGTCGATGCGGCTGTGGATCAGGTCGATGAGCGCATCGTCCACCGCCAGGTGCAGCCGCAGCGCCGGGTGGCTGGCGAGCCAGGCGCCGAGCGCCGGCGCGATATGGCGCGCGAAGCCCACGGTGGCGGCGATGCGCAGCTCGCCGCTGGGCTCGTCGCGCGCGGCCGACAGCTCGGCGCGCGCCTGCTCGGCGGCCTGGGCCATGGCCGCGCACTGCTGGTAGTAGCGTTCGCCGGTGTCCGTCAGCGCTAGGGCCTGTTCACACAAAGCACGGGGATCGCGTTGAGTCCTCTTGGGATGGGCTGCAAGGCGCTGGCCCGCAGCAAGGTAGGTACCTTGCAAGAGACAGCAACGCAGCAGACCGCCCAAGAGGGCTCAACCCTTCGGGCAAGTCCGGCAGGGCCGTCACTGCGTCGTTACGCTTCTTGTGCGGGTGGGCACACGCACGGCGTCGCGTGCCTAGCATTGACAGCCCTGTCGGGCTTGCGCGACCCCGTATTTGTGTGAACAGGCCCTAGCTGACGTGTGGAGCGATGCAGCAGGGTCACGCCGCCGTCGCGTTCGAGCTGGCGCACCTGCTGGCTCACGGCAGACGGGCTCATGCCCAGGGTGCGCGCCGCGGCGCTCATCGAGCCTTGCTGCACCACGGCGGCGAACACGGCCATGCGTTTGTAGTCGTCCATGGCGGCAATTATGAAGTGCAGCTTCAAGGTGTTGGCGAAAAATACCGACTTCCGCCGGCATTGTGAAATCGTTAACCTCAATGGCTTCTCGAACAGGCGCGCAGGCGCCGCAAAGGACGACTATGAAAGTGGCATTGATTGGCGCAACCGGCTTTGTGGGCTCGGCGCTGTTGAAGGAGCTGCTGCAGCGCGGCCACGAGGTGGTGGCGCTGGTGCGCGATCCGGCCAAACTCGCGGCCCAGCCGCATCTGCAGGCAGTGCAGGCCGATGTGATGGATGCGGCCGCGGTGCAGCGCGCGGTGGCCGGCGCCGACGCCGTGGTGAGCGCCTACAACGCGGGCTGGAGCAATCCGAATATCTACGAGGATTTCATGCGCGGCTCGCGCGCCATCGTCGCCGGCACCAAGGCGGCGGGCGTGCGGCGCTACCTGGTGGTCGGCGGCGCCGGCAGCCTCTACATCGCCCCCGGCAAGCAGCTGGTGGATACGCCCGAGTTTCCGGCCGCGATCCGGCCCGGCGCGGCGGCGGCGCGCGATGCGCTGACCGAGCTGCAGCAGGAAGCCGCGCTGGACTGGACGCTGCTGAGCCCGCCGATCGCCCTGCACCTGGGCGAGCATGGCGAGCGCACCGGCCGCTACCGCAGCGGCAAGGACGAGCCGCTGATGCAGCCCGATGGCCAGCCCGGCACGATCTCGGCCGCCGACCTGGCCGTGGCGCTGGTCGATGCGCTGGAGCAGGGCAGCCATCTGCGCGAGCGCTTCACGGTGGCCTATTGAGCAGCCGCGCAAGCGGGCGCGGTGTGGCGGCAGCATAATATTGCGCTGCAACATTTCTGGCCCACGCCGACTGTTTCCATGCTTGCGTCCGACCCTTCCTCCGCCCCCGATCCGATTCCCGCGGCCGCGCCCTTGCCGGCCTGGCTCGGGGTTGCCGCCCTGGCCATGGGGGCCTTCGTGTTCAATACCAGCGAGTTCGTGCCGGTGGGCCTGCTCAGCGGCATTGGCGGCGACTTCGGCATGCCGAGCGAGCATGTCGGCCTGATGCTGACCATCTATGCCTGGGTGGTGGCGCTGGCCTCGCTGCCCTGCATGCTGCTCACCCGCGCGGTGGAGCGGCGCCGCCTATTGATGGGCGTGCTGGCGCTGTTCGTGGCCAGCCATGCGCTGTCGGGCGTGGCCTGGAATTTCCCGGTGCTGATGCTGGGGCGCATGGGCATAGCGCTGGCGCACGCGGTATTCTGGTCGATCACCGCCTCGCTGGCGGTGCGGCTGGCGCCGGCCGGCAAGAAGGCCCAGGCGCTGGGCCTGCTGGCGACCGGCACCTCGGTGGCCATGGTGCTGGGCATTCCGCTCGGGCGCGTGGTGGGCGAATGGCTGGGCTGGCGCGCCACCTTCCTGGCCATCGGCGGCATTGCGCTGGCGGTGATGGCCGCGCTGTATCGGTTGCTGCCGCTGCTGCCCAGCGAGAACGCGGGCTCGGCCCGCAGCGTGCCGCTGCTGCTGCGGCGCCCGGCGCTGGTGGCGCTGTACGTGCTGACGGTGGTGGTGGTGACCGCGCAGTTCACCGCCTACAGCTATATCGAGCCCTTCGTGCAGAACGTGGCCGGGCATGGCGGGCGGGTGACCACCGCGGTGCTGCTGCTGTTCGGCGGCGCCGGGCTGCTGGGCAGCATGCTGTTCAGCCGCTGGGGCATGCGTTTGCCGCGCGGCTTCCTGCTCGCGGCCATTGCCGCGCTGGCGCTGTGCATGCTGGCGCTGCAACCGCTGGCGCCATGGGTGGCGGGGCTGTATGGGCTGGCGGCCGTGTGGGGCGTGGGCTTCATCTGCTTTGCGCTGGCCATGCAGGCCAAGGTGCTGCGGCTGGCGCCGGATGCGACCGATGTGGCGATGTCGCTGTTCTCGGGCATCTTCAACGTCGGCATCGGTGGCGGAGCGCTGCTGGGCAGCCAGGTCAGCCTGCATGCGGGCATGCAGTCCATCGGCTGGGTGGGCGGCGCCATCGCCGCGATCGGCGGGCTGTGGTGCGCGCTGGCCTATGTGCGCTGGCCGCTGAGCTATCGGGTGGCGGCCGGCGCCTGACGTCGCAGCCGGCTACAGCAGGCGCAGCTGGTCGACCTCGAACTCGATCTTGCTGAAGCCCTTGTCCAGCTCGCCGCTCAGCTCCACCATGGTTTTGTCGTCGATGGTCTGCCCGGGCGGGAAATGCTTGGGCTTGATCTCGACGCGGATGCGTCCCGTGCCGTCGTCGAAGCTGTAGTGCTTGCCGCCGTCGTGCGAGACGATGCGGCCGCGCAGGATGGCGTGCTGGTCGTCCTTGCCGTGCTCCAGCAGCTCCTTGACGCTCATCGTGCGGATGGAGCTGGGGCCGGCGTAGGCATGCGCCGCGGGGGCTGCGGTGCTGGGGCCTGCATAGCCCTGCGCCAGCGCGCCGCCGGCGGCGAGCGCGGCGGCCAGGGTGGTGCACAGCAGGATGTGGCGGGGCAGGTTGGTGGTCATTTGGAGCTCCTCGGTACTGGGGTTGAACAAGCCCTTATTGCAACGGCTGGACATGAAGGGAATCTGACGTCGCCGCCAGCTCCAGCGCCACGCCCAGTCCCTGCCCGTGCAGCCCGGGGCCCAGGCGCAGCGCGCTGCCGTGCAGCTCGGCCACGCGGGCCGCGATCGACAGGCCCAGGCCATTGCCCGGCATGCCGCTGCCCAGCACGCGGTAAAAGCGCTGGGTGAGCCGCTCGCGCTCGTGGCTGGCCACGCCCGGCCCGTCGTCGCGCACCGCCAGCTCGACGGCCGCGCCGCGCCGCAGCGCCGAAACCTCCACCGAGCCGCCAGCCCTGCCGTAGCGGATGGCGTTGTCCACCAGGTTGCGCAGCGCGCTGTACAGCCAGTCGCGGTGGCCCAGCGCGCTGGCCGCCTCGCAGCGGATCGTGACCGTGACCTGCCTTGCCGCAGCGGCCGCGGCGCAGGCCTGCACCGCCTCGGCCAGCAGCGCGGGCAGGGCGAGCGGCTGCATGGCCACCGCGTCGGCCGACTGCGGATCGAGCCGGGCGAGCTGCAGCAGGTTTTCCACCAGCGCGGTGCTGCGCGCCACGTCCTCGCGCAGGCGCTGCAGGTCGGCGGCGAGCTGCGGCGAATGCGCGGCATGGCTGCGCTGCATGAGCTGGATGCGCGAGGCCAGCGCCGCCAGCGGCGTGCGCAGCTCGTGCGCGGCATCGGCGGTGAAGCGGCGCTCGCCCTCCAGCGCGCGCGACAGGCGCAGCAGCAGGCGGTTGAGCGCGGCGGTGACCGAGCGCAGTTCGCGCGGCTGCGGCGCCTGGGCGTCGTCGGCCATGGGCGACAGGTCTTGCGGCGACTTGGCCTCGATGCCTCGCGCCATGCGCGTGAGCGGCGCGAGCTGGCGCCGGATCAGCCACCAGTTCGTGGCGCCGAGCAGCGCCCACAGCGCCACCAGCGGCCAGGCCAGCGACTGCAGCACGTCTTCGAGCAGCTCGCTGCGCTCTTCCCACTCCTGGCCGACCTGCACCGAAAAGCCCAGCGTGGGATGGCGGCGCACATGCACGCGCCACCAGTGGCCGTCGGCGCGCACGTCGTAGAAGGATTTCTGGCGCAGGCCGGCGGGGGCGACGAAAGGCTGGGCGGGCGCGTCTTCGCCGCGCAGCAGCACGGCGCCGCTGTCGGAGACGATCTGGTAGTTGAGCTTGAGCTCCTGCGGGCGCTGCGCGGCGCCGGTGCTGGGCGCGGCCGCGCCGCCGCGCACGGCGCTTGCGCCCAGCGCGAGCACGATGCGCGAGCCCTCCTTGAGCGTGTCGTCGAAGGCGTCGCCCACTTCCTTCCAGGCGATGGCCAGCACGATGGCGGTGCTGAGCAGCCCCACGGCCACGCTGGAGCCCACCGTGGTGGCGATCAGGCGGCGGCGCAGCGAGTAGTCGGCAGCCATGTCAGTCCGGCCGGGGCTGGTCGAGGAGGCGGTAGCCCATGCGGCGCACGGTCTCTATCCAGCCCGGCCCGAGCTTGCGGCGCAGCTTGTAGACGTGGACCTCGATGGCGTTGCTGTCCACCTCGTCGCCCCAGCCATAGAGCGCGTCTTCGAGCTGGGCGCGCGAGACCACATGGCCGGGCCGGCGCATCAGCGCCTGCAGCACCGCGAATTCGCGCGCGGTGAGCGCCACGGGCGCGCCGCGCAGGCTGACCTGCTTGCCCGCCGCATCGAGCGCCAGCGCGCCGTGGCGCAGCAGCGGGTCGGCGCGCTGGTCGTGGCGGCGGATGGCGGCGCGGATGCGGGCCGACAGCTCCTCCAGGTCGAAGGGCTTGACGAGGTAGTCGTCGGCGCCCAGGTCCAGCCCCTCGATGCGGTCGCGCACCGCATCGCGCGCGGTGATGAAGAGGGCGGGCACCGTCTGGCGCCGCTCGCGCAGGCGCGCGAGCACGCGGTCGCCCGAGAGGCCGGGCAGGCCGCGGTCAATCAGCAGGCACTGGTACTCGTGCGTGGCGAGCGCGGCCTCGGCATGGTCGCCGCGGGTGACGCGGTCCACCGCGTAGCCATCGAGTTCGAGCCAGGCGGCAATGGATTCGCCCAGGGAGATATCGTCTTCGGCAAGCAGGATTCGCATGGTCGCACTATACAAAGGCGGGGCATGGGCGTGCCATGCTCGCAGCGCAAGATGAAGCGAATCTGATGCCTGCGGCAGCTTGGTGTGCTTGCTGGCCGTTGGCGGGCCGGGCCTGGGCTTCTATGCGAAAAATATAGCTGTCAGCGCAAGAAGCACCGAAATATCAAGGGATTTCAATATTGAAAGCATTGACAGATAAGCGCTAGCAGCTATTCTTTTTAAACCACGCCCTGGCTCTTGAGCGCTGCGATGCGCCCGGCATCCAGGCCCATCTCGCGCAGGATCTCCTCGGTATGCTGGCCGGTGAGCGGCGGCGCGCGGCGTACCACCGGCGGGGTGGCGGTGAGGCGCAGCGGGCTGGCCACGGTGGCGATCGACGAGATGCCGTCGCCCGCGCTGCGCGGGATGTCCACGCGCAGCTGGCGGTGCTGTACCTGCTCGTCGTCGAAGGCCTGGGCGATGTTGTTGATCGGGCCGCAGGGCACGGCCTCGCTCTCCAGCAGCTTGATCCACTCGGCCGTGGTCTTGCTCTTCATCAGCGGGATCAGCTGGGCCAGCAGCTCCTTGCGGTTGAGCACCCGGCCGGCGTTCAGTGCGAAGCGCGGGTCTTCGGCCCATTCGGGCACGCCGGCGGCCTTGCAAAAGCGCTTGAACTGGCCGTCGTTGCCCACCGCCAGCAGCACGTTGCCGTCGGCGCTGGGGAAGTCCTGGTACGGCGCCACGCTGGGGTGCAGGTTGCCCATGCGCTGCGGGATCTCGCCGGTGTTGAGAAAGCCCACCGCCTGGTTGGCCAGGATGGACATGCCCACGTCCAGCAGCGCCATGTCGATGTGCTGGCCCTGGCCGCTGCCGGTGCGGGCGTTGTCGCGCGCATGCAGCGCCGCGAGGATGGCGCTGCACGAGAAGATGCCGGTGAACACGTCGGTCACCGCCACGCCCACCTTCATCGGGCCGCCGCCGGGCTCGCTGTCGGCATGGCCGGTGATGCTCATCATGCCGCTCATGGCCTGCACCATCAGGTCGTAGCCGGCGCGCTCGGCATAGGGGCCGCTGTGGCCGAAGCCGGTGACCGAGCAGTAGATGAGCCTGGGGTTGATCTGCTTGAGGCTGTCGTAGTCCAGCCCATAGGCCTTGAGGCCGCCAACCTTGAAGTTCTCGACCAGGATGTCGGACTCGGCCGCCAGCTGGCGGATCAGCGCCTGGCCTTCGGCCGTGGCCATGTCGATGGTGATGGAGCGCTTGTTGCGGTTGCAGGCGGTGTAGTAGGCCGCCTGGTTGGTGAGGTTGCCGGCGTCGTCGCGCAGGAAGGGGGGGCCCCACAGGCGGGTGTCGTCGCCCACGCCCGGGCGCTCGACCTTGATCACGTCGGCGCCCAGGTCGCCCAGCATCTGGGCGCACCACGGGCCGGCCAGCACGCGCGAAAGATCGAGAACCTTGATGCCATCAAGCGGAGCGAGGGGAGTCGTCATGAGGGGGTGTCCGGAAAAAAGAAACAGCGATGCAGCAATGATGCGAAGCGCCGATTTTCGGCAGAGCCGGCCGTGGGCGCCATTCGCATCCCGCAAGGGGTTTGTTAAGCATGCACGAAGCAACGCCCCCAGGCCAAAGGACTGGGGGCGTCGGTCATGCGCGCAGCGGCTTAGTTGGCGAAGGCCGCGATGCCGGTCTGGGCGCGGCCCAGGATCAGCGCGTGCACGTCGTGCGTGCCCTCGTAGGTGTTGACCACTTCCAAGTTCACCAAGTGGCGGGCCACGCCGAATTCGTCGCTGATGCCGTTGCCGCCCATCATGTCGCGGGCCAGGCGGGCGATGTCCAGCGACTTGCCGCAGTTGTTGCGCTTGATCAGCGAGGTGATCTCGATCACGTTCTGGTGCTCGTCCTTCATGCGGCCCACGCGCAGCGCGGCCTGCAGGCCCAGCGTGATCTCGGTCTGCATGTCGGCCAGCTTCTTCTGGATCAGCTGGTTGGCAGCCAGCGGGCGGCCGAACTGCTTGCGGTCCAGCGTGTACTGGCGGGCGGTGTGCCAGCAGAATTCGGCCGCGCCCATCGCGCCCCAGGCGATGCCAAAGCGTGCGCTGTTGAGGCAGGTGAACGGGCCCTTGAGGCCGCGCACTTCGGGGAAGGCGTTCTCTTCGGGCACGAACACGTCGTCCATCACGATCTCGCCGGTGATCGAGGCGCGCAGGCCGACCTTGCCGTGGATGGCCGGAGCCGACAGGCCCTTGAAGCCCTTCTCCAGCACGAAGCCGCGGATCTCGCCCACGTTGCCTGCCGGGTCGACTTCCTTGGCCCAGACCACGAACACGTCGGCGATCGGGCTGTTGGTGATCCACATCTTGCTGCCCTTGAGGCGGTAGCCGCCGTCCACCTGGTAGGCGCGGGTGGCCATGGAGCCGGGGTCGGAGCCGTGGTCGGGCTCGGTCAGGCCGAAGCAGCCGATGTACTCGCCCGAGGCCAGCTTGGGCAGGTATTTCTGCTTCTGCGCCTCGGTGCCGAATTCATTGATCGGCACCATCACCAGCGACGACTGCACGCTGGCCATCGAGCGGTAGCCCGAGTCCACGCGCTCGATCTCGCGCGCCACCAGGCCGTAGCTCACGTAGTTCAGGCCCGCGCCGCCGTACTGGGTGGGGATGGTGGGGCCCAGCAGGCCCAGCTCGCCCATCTCGCGGAAGATGCTGGCGTCGGTCTTCTCGTGGCGGAACATCTCCTGCACGCGGGGCATCAGCTTTTCCTGGCAGTAGGCATAGGCCGCGTCGCGGATCATGCGCTCGTCGTCGCTCAGCTGCTGGTCGAGGTGGAAGGGGTCGTCCCATTGAAAGCGGGCCATGTGTTGCTCCTGTGGAAAAGTGATTGCAATGGCCGCCATCGTATGGCGGCATGCCCGGGGTGGCAAACGATTGTTTCTCATCGATAAATGAGTAAAAATCATTTATAAAGGCATTGCCTTTGAATTTTCTAGGAGGGATGGCAGTCAAGTATGCGGAAAATGATTCCTTCCACGCAGGCCCTGGCCTGCTTCGAATCGGCTGCGCGCCACGAGAGCTACACCCGCGCGGCGCAGGAGCTGGCGCTCACCCAGAGCGCGGTGTCGCGCCAGATCATCGCGCTGGAGGCGCAGCTGGGCCTGGCGCTGTTTCGGCGCACGCGCCACGGTGTGGTGCTCACCGCGGCCGGCCGCCAGTACAGCCGGCAGGTGGCGCAGTGGCTGCAGGGCATGGAGCAGGGCACGCTGGACATCATGGCGCAGCAGGGCGCCGGCGGCGCGATCAGCATTGCCGCGGTGCCCACCTTCGCCACGCGCTGGCTGCTGCCGCGGCTGCCGCAGTTCCACGAGCTGCATCCGGAGGTGGTGGTGCACATCGACGTGCAGACCCGGCCCTTCCTGTTTGCCGAGCGCACGGTGGATGCCGCCATCTACGCCGGCACGCCCGAGCAGGCGCTGCAGTGGCCGGGCACCCGCGCCACCTGGCTGATGGACGAGGTGATAGCTCCGGTGTGCAGCCCGCGCCTGCTGGAAGGGGCCACCAGCCGTGGCCGGGGCCGGGCCTACCTGCAAGTGGCGCCCGAGGTGCTGGCCACGCTGCCGCTGCTGCAGCAAAGCACGCGCCCCGAGGGCTGGCGCCACTGGTTCGAGGCGGTGGGCGTGCAGGCGCCGCGGGCGCTGCAGGGGCCGCGCTACGAGCTGTTCTCGATGCTGGCGGTGGCGGCCAGCCATGGCATGGGGGTGGCGCTGATACCGCCGATGCTGATCGAGGAGGAGCTGGCGCGTGGCGACCTGGTCGTGGCCTGCGCGCGCGTGCTGCGCGGCGAGCGCGCATATTACTGGGTGGTGCCCGACTCGGCGGCAGCCGCGTCCGGGGCGCATGAGCCGCTTGAGTCCCGTGAGCCGCGTGAGCCCCGTGCGGTGGCGCTGGCCGATTTTGGCCGCTGGCTGCAGCAGGCCAGCGCCCAGGCGGGCACGGCCGCGCCGGTGGCTGAATGAAACAATGGGGCTCAGTCGGCCTGCACCGAATCCGCCCACTGCATGGCGGCGCGCAGCTGCCGCAGCTGCGCCGCGGGTGGGGCCGGGCCCGCCGGATCGGCGAGCCAGGACTCGGCGGCCCGGGCCTGCTGCAGGTAGGCCGCCGTCGCGGCGGCCTGCATGTGCAGCGCCTGCTGCACCTGCCGGGGCAGCTGCCGCGACGAGATCTGGGGATCGTGGGTCAGCGCGGCGGCCAGCGCGACGGCGAAGGCGATGGGCGCGCCATCGAGCTCCGACTGCATGGCGATGTAGCGGGCCTGCATGGCGGCCTGCCGGTCTTGCGCTGCCTCGGATACGCGCGCATGGGTGACGGAGCGCATCAGGTTGGCCCAGTGGCCGAGCTGCTGCGGCCCCAGCACCTGCAGCATCTCGTCGACCGTGAGGCAGGCGTGGCTGGCATCCAGGTGCAGCGAGCGCATCAGGCGCATCAGGTTGTAGGCCAGCACGGCATGCCGCTGCACATAGGCCGCGGCCAGGGGCAGGCTGGGCTGGGCCAGCAGCTGGCGCACCTGCGCCAGCGTGGGCACCATGATCCGGGCAGGGCTGAGCGTGGGGCGCGCCACTGCGAAGCCCTGCAGCAGGTCGACCCGGTGTTCGCGGGCCAGCTTGAGCTGGGCGGTGGTTTCTATCTTGTCGGCCACTAGGCTGGCGCCGGACAGGCGCCGTGCATACTGCAGCAGCAGCACCGCCCGATCCGGGCTGAGCGTCGACAGGTCGATCTTGATGAAGTCGGCCAGCGGCAGCCAGGGAGCGTAGGCGCTTTCCAGCACGAAGCGGTCGAAGGCCAGCCGCAGGCCCTGGTTGCGCAGCGATTGCAGCATCGGCAGGCGGATCTGCACCTCGTGGCCCGCGGCATGGCCGAGCAGCGGGATCTCCAGCACCACCTGGTGCAGCGGCAGCAGCGCCAGATGCTCGCCGGCCAGGGTTTCATGCGTGCAGTTCAGGAACAGCAGGTGCTGCCCGGCGAGGGCCTCGGGCTCCACATGCGAGAGCGCGGTGAAGGCCAGGGCCGCGTCCGAGTCCATGGTGTGGCCGTTGTGCGGGCGGGAGCGGTTGAACAGCTCGAAGCCCGCGATGGCGCCGTCAGCCTGCACGAGGGCTTGCCGCGCAATCGGCACGGTCTGCAGCAGCTGGGGATTGGCGGCGGTCGTTGTCATGGGCAAGCGATAGGGGCTGGCGGCGGCCATGTCCGAAGCCAGGGCCTGCCACAGATCCCTCTATCTTGGTATGGCCGGCGGCAGCGCACCGGCAGAGCCGCCACGGATTTTGTCATTTATTGTTTCCGTCCAGCGAGCTCAATTCGGCCTCCGAAAAGCCGGCGGCGCGCCGTGCCGCGGTGTTGAACGGCGGTTTGGGCCGCGGCGCCTCGTAGTGCCGTACCAGTTCGGTGTAGTGCGCCTCGGCATCCAGGCCGCGCTGGGCGCACAGCTGGCGATACCAATGGTTGCCAATTGCCACATGGCCCACTTCCTCGCGCAAGATGATGTCCAGAATGGCGACCGCCGCAAGCGCGTCCTCGGTGCCGATCTGGCGCAGCTTGGCCTGGATCAGCGGCGTGGCGTCGAGGCCGCGGGCTTCGAGCGTGCGCGGCACCAGCGCCATGCGGGCCACGATGTCGGGCGCGGTGCGCTCGCACATGGTCCACAGGCCCTGATGGGCCGGAAAGTCGCCGTAGTCGTAGCCCATGGCCTGCAGGTGGGCGCGCAGCAGGCGAAAGTGCTTGGCTTCCTCGCCCGCCACCCGCAGCCAGTCGCGGTAGTAGGCCTCGGGCATGCCGGCGAAGCGCCAGATCGCGTCCAGCGCCAGGTTGATGGCATTGAACTCGATGTGCGCGATCGCATGCAGCAGCACGGCGCGCCCGGCCAGCGTGGCCGGCGAGCGGCGCGCCACCTCGGTGTGGGCCCTGAGTTCGGGCCGTGGCGGATGGCCGGGCAGCGCCGCCAGCGGCGGCGCCGGGATTTCGGCATCGATTGCTATTTTTAAGTGAGCGACCTGGGCATGCAGGTCGAGCGCCATCTGGGATTTGGCCTCGGGATCGCTCAGGCGCAGCGCCGCCAGCGCTTGTTGACGTAACTCCATCTCTACAATTCTAGGTTGCGTAACTGCATGGTATTGGATGCAGGGCAACCCCACGGAGACGGTATGGCAAGCTACGAGTTGAATGGTGTAAGGCCGCAGATCGCGGAGTCGGCATGGGTCGCGGACAGCGCCCGGGTGATGGGCAATGTGCGCATGGCCGAGGATAGCAGCGTATGGTTCGGCGCGGTGGTGCGCGGCGACAATGAGCTGATAGCCATCGGCCGCGGCTCGAACGTGCAGGACGGCAGCGTGCTGCACACCGACCTGGGCAAGCCGCTGTCGATCGGCGAGAACGTGACCATCGGCCACATGGTCATGCTGCATGGCTGCACGATCGGCGACGAGACGCTGATCGGCATAGGCGCGGTGGTGCTCAACGGCGCGAAGATCGGCAAAAACTGCATCGTTGGCGCAGGTTCGCTGGTGACCGAGAATAAGGAGTTTCCCGATGGCAGCATGATCATGGGCTCGCCCGCCAAGCTCGTGCGCCCCCTGACCGAGGAGCAGATCGCCGGCCTCAAGCGCAGCGCGCAAGGCTATGTGGCGAATGCCCGGCGGTTTCGTGCCACATTGAAGAAAATCGACTGAACGGCCTTCGCGGTGTCGAAGGCGCGTCTCGAAAGGCAGTAGTGTCCGAATTACACAAGTTTCTCTTTGACGGCTTGCCCGTGCGGGGTGCGATCGTGCGCCTGACCGATGCGTGGCAGGAAATCCTGCGCCGCCGCGCCAACAATACCGCTTCGGGCCCCTATCCCGAGCCGGTGCGCGAGCTGCTGGGCCAGATGGCGGCGGCCGGCATGCTGATGCAGTCCAACATCAAGTTCAACGGCGCCCTGATCCTGCAGGTGTTCGGCGACGGGCCGGTCAAGCTGGCCGTGGCCGAGGTGCAGTCCAGCCTGGGCCTGCGCGCCACCGCCACGGTGGTGGGCGAGGTGCCGGATGATGCCCGTCTGGCCGCGCTGCTGAATCTGCATGGCGGCGGGCGCTGCGCCATCACGCTGGACCCGAAGGAGAAACTGCCCGGCCAGCAGCCCTACCAGGGCGTGGTGCCGCTGTCGGATGCGCACGGCAACCGCATGGAGAGCCTGGCCCAGGTGCTGCAGCAGTACATGCGCCAGTCGGAGCAGCTCGACGCGGTGCTGGTGCTGGCGGCCAACGACCAGGTGGCCGCGGGCCTGATGCTGCAGCGCATGCCGCTCAAGGGCGAGGCCAACCTCGCGCGCGGCGATCTGTCGGCCGAGCAGGCCGACGAGATGGACTTCAACGAGGACTACAACCGCCTCGCGCACCTGGCCGCCAGCCTCACGCAGCAGGAGTTGCTGAGCCTGGATGTGGAAACCATCCTGCGCCGCCTGTTCTGGGAGGAGAAGCTGCTGCGCTTCGTGCCCGAGGACGGCGAGGGCGGCCCGCACTTCGCCTGCACCTGCAGCCGCGAGCGCGTGAGCAACATGCTGCGCAACCTGGGCCGCGAAGAGGCCGAGAGCATTCTCGAAGAGCAAGGCGTGATCGAGGTGGGCTGCGAATACTGCGGCCAGCAGTACCGCTATGACGCGGTGGACGCGGCGCATCTGTTCACCGAGCCGGGGAACGATCCGCCGGCGCCCAGGCTGGTGCAGTAGAAAGAAATCGTCCCCGCGCTTGCTCGCTGCACCGGGCACCCCACGCTCCCCACTGCGTGTGGTCGCTGCCCCTCCGAGAGGGGCGCTTTTTGTCTTGGGGCGGCCCGGCGATAAAAATGGCACCCCACGCTCTCCACTGCGTGTGGTCGCTGCCCCTCCGAGAGGGGCGCTTTTTATCTTGGGGCGGCCCGGCGATAAAAAAAGGAATGTGGATCCCACATTCCTTGCGCGGCGCCAGGCCCTTGAGGGCCATGGCGGCGATCAGAAGCGGTGGCGGATGCCCACGCCCACGCTGGTACCGTTGCCGAAGTTCGTGACCTTGTCGTACATCACGATGGCGTAGGCGTCGGTGCGCTTGGAGAGGTCGTAGTTGTAGCCCACCGAGACGGTGTTGCGCTTGGAGTCGGTCAGGTCCAGCTTGGTCTGTGCCCAGGCGGCCAGGATGCGGCTGTTGGCGGCCAGCGGGATGGTGGCGCCCAGCGAAGTCGTCTTGCCCTTGTAGCCGTCGCTCTTGCCCTTGGTCTGGCCATAGGTGCCCATGAGCTTGACCACCTTGAGGTCGTAGCTGGCGCCCAGCATCCAGTTCTTGCGGCCATCGGGCAGCAGGGCTGGCACCGGGTCGGACACGCCCACGTCCTCGTAGAACGCGGTCAGGCCCAGCGGGCCGGCGCTGTACAGCAGGTTGGCGCCGATGTTCTTCTTGCTGTTGCTGCCTGCCTGCTCGCCGAACTGGTAGTGCAGGTTGGCCGTCAGTCCGCCGACGTTGGGGGTGCTGTAGACCACCTGGTTGGCCCAGCCGGTGTCCGACGGGTTGGTGTTCTTCCAGCCCGAGGAATTGAACAGCGACACGTTCTGGTGCAGCACCAGCGGCGAGAAGGTGAACGAGTCGCCGAAGGGGTTGAACAGGATGGTCGGCAGGAAGTTGGGCGCCTTGGTGCGGCCCAGCAGCAGGCCGCCGAAGCCGCCGTTGAGCTGCACATAGGCATCGCGCGAGAAGAACGGGTCGCCGTTGTAGCGGCCGGGCGTGCCGGTGTCGCCGCGGAAGAAGGCATTCAGCGCAAAGTCGACCTTGAGGCCGCCGCCCAGGTCTTCGGTGCCCTGGAAGCCGAGCCACGAGGTGGTCATGCCGCCGCTGTTGACGACGCTGGTGCGGCCGGAGTCGCCGGGGCTTTTCATCGAGCCGACATAGACGTCGGTCAGGCCAGTGACCCGCACGTTCGATTGCGCTTGCGCGCCGCTGGCACATGCCGCAGCAGCGGCCAGCACAAGCAGAGACTTTTTCATACCCATCCTTTGTTATGCATGTGGAAGATGACCGGGCCTCATGCCTGGGGGAGCTCGGCGCGGGTCATCGCGTCGCATGCATCCGCAGCATTGGGCGGCCTGTTATTAAGCAAATACCATGCCGATTCGCCGCATCCGCCTGCCGCTCGCCGCCCGTCTCGAACTGCGCTTGCCGGGGCCTGCTGCCCGAATCAGGCGCAACTGTGCATCAGTAGCGGGGCTGCGTCTTCTAGAAATTACCCAAGTGTTGCGCTGATACAGCAGACGCGCGCTGCCTGAGGCGCGTTTGTGGGGGGATGCTGGTTTGCCCCATCCCTGTGTTTTCACCGGATAGCAAAGCGCCGGCTTGAGCCTACAGTGCGTGCAATGAGGAGGATGTGATGGACCCATGTGCAGGAGCCGGCCGGTGAGCGAGCCGCAAATGCCGCACGACACCCAGGAGGCCCGCGAAGCGCTGGCGGCCGATGGCCCTCGCCTGCTTCCCGGCCCCTGGCTGGCCAAGCTGCTGGCGGTGCTGGCGCTGGCGGTGGCCCTGGCCTCGGGCCTGTCCGCCTATGTGTTGTCGCAGTACCAGGGCCGGGCCTTCACCCGCCAGTTGTTCGAGCAGCAAAGCGAGGACATCGAGGTGCTGGCCAAGCTGATGGCGAGCAAGCTGGAGCAGAGCCAGAAGGTGCTGGCATCGGTGGCCGAAGGCCTGGGCCCCTGGGCCGCCGATCCCCGGCCATCGGTCGACTGGCTGGTGCAGCAGGGCCTGCCCGCGGCGCGCTATTTCGACAGCATCGTCATCGCGGTGGGCAGCAAGGTGTTCCGCCTGAACCTGCGTGCCAGCAAGGCCGCCGAGGAGGCGGATGTGGACCCCGCCGAGCGCGATGTGCTCAAGCGCACGCTGGTGCAGGGCAAGCCGCTGATCTCGGCGCCGGTGCACAGCGACTCCACCGAGGCCAGCATGGTCTTCAGCATGCCGCTGCTCGACAAGTCGGGCGTGCCGCAGGGCGCGCTGGCCGGCGTGCTGCGGCTGCAGTCGCAAGGGCTGCTGCCGCCGGCGGCGGAGTCCGGGCTGGTGGTGGTGACGCCCGACGGCCAGATCCTCGCGCACCCCGAGCCGACGCGGGTGCTCGGCCAGGCGCGGGACGAGCCCGGCCTGCAGCAGGCCCTGGAGTGGTGGCGCGAGCGGCGCCCGGCGGGCGCGCCTGCGCAGGCGCAGACCCATGCCTTCGGCCCCTACACGGTGAGCATGGCGGAGATCCCTTCGTCCGGCTGGCTGCTGGCCCGGGTCAGCCAGCGTGGCGAGCCGTTTGCCTGGTTCGCGCCGCAGGCCGGCTGGCAGCCGGGCGTCTGGTGGCTGGTGGCCGGCGTCGCGCTGGCGGTGCTGCTGCCGGCCGGCGCCTGGGTCTGGCTGCATGCCCGCCGATTGCGCCATCTGCATGGCCTGGTGGCGGGGCATAACAATTATTCCGGCGATGAATTGCGCGCCATCGAGGAGGCGTGGTTGCAATCGAGCGCGACCGAGGCCCGGCATGCGGCCGACGCAACGCAGCAGCGCCGGCTGGTGGAAGCCTGGATCGAGCATGCGCAGGAAGGGGTGCTGCTGCTGCAGGACGACCGGGTGGAGCGCTGCGGCTGGGCGCTGGCCCGCAGCCTGGGCTACGAGGAACATGAGCTGCGCGCCCAGCCGGTGGGCCGCTGGCTGGTGGACGAGCAGCCGCTGGCGCAGGCCTGGCATGCGCTGCAGCAGCAGGGCCACTGCCGGGTGGCGGTGCGGGTGCGGCGCAAGGGGGGCGAGCCGGTGGCGCTGCGGGTACGGGCCTTTGCGGTGGCAACGGCGCCGGTGCGCAGGACGCTGTGCTTCGTGCAGGAGCCGGGCCGCGACACCCTTGGCGCGCACTGCGCCCAGCCGATCGATGCGCTGACCCAGCTGCCCGGCTACCCGGCGCTGCTGGAGCAGGCGCAGCGCTTGCTGCAGTCCGCCGGCCGCACGGCGCATGGCGATGAAGCCCCCTGCATGCTGCTGTACGCCAATGTCGACAACATGTCCGCGATCAACGCGGTGGCCGGGCGGGCCGAAGGCGACCGGGTGCTGAGATACGTGGCCGACCAGCTG
This sequence comes from Comamonas sp. FG99, assembly GCF_057808605.1. Taxonomy (NCBI): domain Bacteria; kingdom Pseudomonadati; phylum Pseudomonadota; class Betaproteobacteria; order Burkholderiales; family Comamonadaceae; genus Comamonas; species Comamonas sp. FG99. The sequence goes on along the minus strand of NZ_JBMDII010000006.1, from coordinate 47,333 downwards.
CAGCTGCTGTGGCCGCACCGCGGCTGGGCGGCGCGGGTGTCGGGCGACAAGTTTGCCTTGCTGCTGCGCGGCTGCAGCGCGCCGCAGGCCATGGCGCTGGCGCAGCGCCTGTGCGAGCAGGCGCGCCACTGGCGGCCGCGCTCGCAGCTGCTGCAGATTCCGCTTACCCTGAGCATCGGCCTGGTGCCGGTCAGCGGCGAGCATGCCGGGGCCGAGGCGCTGGTGCGCGCGGGCGACCTGGCATGCTACCGTGCCAAGCGCTCGGGCGGCGATGGCGTGCACTGCGACAGCCGGCACCTGCCGGCCCTCGCCGCACCGAAATAGTGCCGGGCCGGCACCGCGGCATGGCACCATCGTGGTGAGCGGCGGTGTCAAAATCCACCACGCCTTGCCCTGAGCAACCAAACCACGATAGACACCATACCAACGATGCGGGACCAAGCACTTTTCGACAAGATCGACCTGCACCTGATACGGGTGCTGCACACCGTGCTCACCGAGCGCAGCGTGTCGCGCGCGGCGCTGCGCCTGGGCATGTACCAGCCGGCGGTGTCGGCGGCGCTCAAGCGCCTGCGCGACCTGGCGGGCGATCCGCTGCTGGTGCGCTCGGGCTCGGGCATGATGCCGACCGAGGTGGGGCAGCGCATGGTGGAGCCGGCGGCGGCCATCCTGCGCGCGGCCGAGGGCCTGTTCTCCGATGTGCGCACCTTCGATCCGCGCACCGCCACCCGCACCTTCCGCATCGCGGCCAGCGACTACCTGGACCCGCTGTTCATCCCGTCGCTGGTGGCGCGCATCAAGAACGAGGCGCCGCTGTGCCCGGTGGAGATCTATTCGCTGTCGCCCGAGACGCACTACCACGCGCAGCTGGAGCAGGGCGACATCGACGTGGTGGTGGGCAACTGGCTCAAGCCCACGGACGACCTGTACACCGCCAGCCTGCTGAGCGACGAGGTGGTGTGCATGGTCAGCAAGCAGCATCCGGCGGTGCGCCGCGGCTGGGACATGGCCAGCTGGCTGGAGTCCGAGCACATCGCGCCCACGCCCACCTACCCCGGCGCGCGCGGCGTGATCGATGCCCACCTGGATGCGCTGGGCGTGCAGCGGCATGTGATGGCGCGCTGCACCCATTTCAGCGCGATCCCCAACATCGTGGCATCAAGCTTGCTTGTGCTCACCACCGGCCGGCAGTTCTGCGAGCGCTTCACCGACCGGCTGCCGGTGGTCATCCTGCCCTGCCCGGTGGCGCTGCCCGCGCTGCAGTACTACCAGCTGTGGCATGCGCGCTCGCACGGTTCGGAGGCCGTGGGCTGGCTGCGCGAGTGCCTGAAGAAGACGGCCGTGGCGCTGAGCCGGGGCGCGAACGTTACATCGCCTGACATTCCATGAATCTGAGAGACAATTGCCGCCCATGAGTTCTGACACCGCACCAGCTCCCGCCGCCTCGCCGCCGCTGCGCCTGCAACTGGCGGGCATCACCAAGCGCTATCCGTCGGTGGTGGCCAACAGCGGGGTGTCGCTGTCGGTGCGCGCCGGCGAGATCCATGCGGTGCTGGGCGAGAACGGCGCGGGCAAGTCCACGCTGATGAAGATCATCTACGGCGCGGTCAAGCCCGACGAGGGCCAGATCCTGGTCGACGGGCAGCCGGCGGCGATCCGCAATCCGCAAGAGGCGCGGCAGCTGGGCATCAGCATGGTGTTCCAGCATTTCAGCCTGTTCGATACGCTCACCGTGGCCGAGAACGTCTGGCTCGGCCAGGACCGGCAGATGCCGCTGGCCGAGGTGGCGCGGCGCATCGAGGCGATCGCCGGCCAGTACGGGCTGGAGGTGGACCCGCAGCGCCCGGTGCACACGCTCTCGGTGGGCGAGATGCAGCGGGTGGAGATCATCCGCGGCCTGCTGACCGAGCCGCGCGTGCTGATCCTCGACGAGCCCACCTCGGTGCTCACGCCGCAGGCGGTGGACAAGCTCTTCGTGGTGCTGCGCCAGCTGGCGGCCCAGGGCTGCAGCATCCTGTACATCAGCCACAAGCTGCACGAGATCCGCGCGCTGTGCACCGCCTGCACCGTGCTGCGCGGCGGCAAGGTCACCGGCGTGTGCGACCCGCGCGAGCAGAGCAATGCCTCGCTGTCGCGGCTGATGATCGGCGCCGAGCCGCCGGCGCTCACGCACCGGCCGCTGAACCCCGGCGAGGCGGTGCTGCGGGTGCAGGGCCTGCAGCTCGCGCGCCAGGACCAGTTCGGCGTCGACCTGTCGGGCATCGGCCTTGAGGTGCGCGCCGGCGAGGTGGTGGGCATTGCCGGCGTGTCCGGCAATGGCCAGAAGGAATTGCTGTACGCGCTGTCGGGCGAGGACCGGCGCGCCGCGCCGGCGATGGTGCAGGTCGCCGGCGTGGCCGCCGGGCGGCTGGGGCCGCGCCAGCGGCGCGCGCTGGGGCTGCACTTCGTGCCCGAAGAGCGCCTGGGCCGCGGCGCGGTGCCGGTGATGGGGCTGGCGCACAACCTGCTGCTCACCCGCAGCGACATGCTGGGCAAGGCCGGCTGGATCCGCATGGCGCAGCTCGACGAGAAGGCGCGCGCCATCATCCAGCGCTTCGGCGTCAAGGCCGGAGGCCCGCATGCGGCGGCCAAGTCGCTGTCCGGCGGCAACCTGCAGAAGTTCATCGTCGGCCGCGAGATCGATGCCCGGCCCCGCCTGCTGATCGTCGCGCAGCCGACCTGGGGCGTTGACGTGGGCGCGGCGGCGCAGATCCGCGCCGAGCTGCTGGCGCTGCGCGACCAGGGCTGCGCGGTGCTGGTGCTGAGCGAGGAGCTGGACGAATTGTTCGAGATGTGCGATCGGCTGCATGTGATCGCCAAGGGGCGGCTGTCGCCGCCGGTGGCGCGTGCCGATGCCTCGGTGGAACAGATAGGAGCCTGGATGAGTGGATTGTGGGAGGAGGTGGGCCATGCTCAAGCTTGAGGCGCGGCCGCAGCCGTCGCGGCACTGGGCCTATGCATCGCCGCTGCTGGCGCTGGCGGTCACGGTGCTGCTCGGCGTGCTGTTGTTCGCGGTGCTGGGCAAGGACCCGGTGCGAGGCCTGCAGGCCTTTTTCTGGGAGCCGATCAAGTCGCCGTATGCGCTGGCCGAGCTGACGATGAAGGCCACGCCGCTGCTGCTGATCGCGCTCGGCCTGGCGGTGTGCTTTCGCTCCAACGTGTGGAACATCGGCGCCGAGGGGCAGTTCGTCATCGGCGCGGTGGCGGCTGGCGGCGTGGCGCTGCTGGCCGACAAGAGCACCGGACCCTGGATCGTGCCGGCGGTGCTGCTGGCCGGCGTGCTGGGCGGCATGGCCTGGGCCGGCATCGTCGCGCTGCTGCGCGACAGGTTCAACGCCAACGAAATCCTGGTCAGCCTGATGCTGGTCTACGTGGCCACCCAGGTGCTGAGCTACCTGGTGTTCGGCCCGTGGAAGGACCCCATGGGCTACAACTTCCCGCAGACCAAGATGTTCGAGCGCGTCACCCAGGTGCCGCGCCTGGTGCAGGGCCTGCGCATGAACATCGGCGTGGTGATCGCGCTGCTGGGCGTGGCGGCGCTGTGGCTGTTCCTGTTTCGCTTCCGCGCGGGCTATGCGCAGCAGGTGGGCGGGCTGGCGCCGGCGGCGGCGCGCTACGCGGGCTTTTCCTCGCGCCGCGCGCTGTGGGTGGCGCTGCTGGTGTCGGGCGGCTGCGCCGGGCTGGCCGGCGCGCTCGAAGTGGCCGGGCCGGTGGGGCAGCTCACGCCCTTCGTGCCCATGGGCTACGGGTTCGCGGCCATCATCGTGGCCTTCGTCGGGCGCTTGCATCCGGTGGGCATGGTGTTCTCGGCGGTGCTGATGAGCATGTTCTACATCGGTGGCGAGCTGGCGCAGTCGCGCCTGGGCCTGCCCAAGTCGCTGACCGGCGTGTTCCAGGGCCTGCTGCTGTTCGTGCTGCTGGCCTGCGATACCTTGATCGCCTACCGCCTGCGCTGGGTGCCGGCGCGCCCCGGCGCCGCGCCGGTGCTGAAGCAGGGAGGGCAATGATGGAATCGTATGCATTGCTGCTGGGCGCCACGCTCACGGCCGGCACCGTGCTGGCGCTGGCTTCGCTGGGCCTGCTGATCAACGAGAAATCGGGTGTGGTCAATCTCGGCGCCGAGGGCATGATGCTGTGCGCGGCCATCGCGGGCTTCGCCACCGTGGTCAAGACCGGCAGCCCCTGGCTGGGCTTTGCCGCCGGCATGGCGGCGGGCGCGCTGCTGGCGCTGGCCTTCGGCTGGCTGGTGATCTGGCTCAATACCAACCAGTACGCCACCGGGCTGGCGCTGTCGCTGTTCGGCGTGGGCTTTTCCGCCTTCGTCGGCATCGACTTCGTGCAGGCGCGCATGCCCGAGCTGCCCAAGTTCGCCATTCCGGTGCTGGGCGAGCTGCCGGTGGTGGGGCCGGCGCTGTTCCGCCTGCATCCGCTGGTCTACGGCGCGATGGCGCTGGCGGCGGCGCTGGTCTGGTTCCTGTACCGCACCCGTGCGGGGCTGGTGCTGCGCTCGGTGGGCGAGTCGCCCGAGTCGGCGCATGCGCTGGGCTATCCGGTGCGGCGCATACGGCTGGCGGCGGTGGTGTTCGGCGGCGCGATGTGCGGCCTGGCGGGCGCCTTCATCTCCACCGTGTACACGCCGTTGTGGGTCGAGAACATGGTGTCGGGCCGCGGCTGGATCGCGCTGGCGCTGACCACCTTTGCCACCTGGCGCCCGGCCCGGGTGCTGCTGGGCGCCTACCTGTTCGGCGGCGTGACCATGCTGCAGTTCCACCTGCAGGCCTCCGGCGTGCAGGTGGCCAGCCAGCTGCTGGCGATGCTGCCGTACCTGGCCACCGTCGTGGTGCTGGTGCTGATATCGCGCAATCCGGCATGGATACGCATCAACATGCCGGCATCGCTGGGCAAGCCCTTCTACCCTGGCTCTTAGAACGTAAACACGTTCTTGGCAAATCTTTGTGGCTGGCATGGAGGGCAAGGCCCCCGGCACGCAATAATCCTCCCTGAAAGGAAAGGCAACCATGACTCAAATCGCGAAACGCACGCTTGTGAAGGCCGCCGCGCTGTCGGCACTGACAGCTGCGGTGCTTGCCGGCTGCGGCAAAAAGGAAGAAGCTCCGGCACCAGCCGCCAGCCCGGCGCCCGCACCGGCGGCGCAGGCGCCCGCAGCCAGCGGCCCGCTGAAGATCGCCTTCGGCTATGTCGGCCCGGTGGGCGACGGCGGCTGGTCCTATGCCCATGACCAGGCCCGCAAGGCGCTGGAGAAGGAGTTCGGCGACAAGATCCAGACCTCGTTCGTCGAGAGCATTCCCGAAGGCGCCGATGCCGAGCGCGTGTTCCGCGACATGGCGGCCAATGGCAACAAGCTGGTGTTTGCCACCAGCTTCGGCTACATGGAGCCGGTGATGCGCGTGGCGCCCGACTTCAAGGACGTGAAGTTCGAGCATGCCACCGGCTACAAGAACGCCGACAACGTCGCCACCTACGACAGCCGCACCTACGAGGGCGCCTACCTGGCCGGCATCGTCGCCGGCGCGATGACCAAGTCCAACGTGCTGGGCGTGGTCGGCTCGGTGCCGATCCCCGAGGTGCTGCGCAACATCGACAGCTTCACGCTGGGCGCGCAGAGCATGAACCCCAAGATCACCACCAAGGTGGTCTGGGTGAACGACTGGTTCAGCCCCCCGAAGGAGACCGAGGCCGCCACCTCGCTGATCAACGGCGGCGCCGACATCCTGTTCCAGAACACCGATTCGCCCGCGGTGCTCAAGACCGCCGAGGAAAAGGGCAAGCGCGCCTTCGGCTGGGATTCGGACATGACCGCCTATGGCCCCAAGGCCCACCTGGGCTCGGCCATCATCAACTGGACGCCGTACTACTCCAAGACCGTGAACGACGTGCTCAACGGCACCTGGAAGAGCGGCCACACCTGGTGGGGCGTGAAGGAAGGCTCGATCGATCTGGTCTCGCTCGCCGCCGATGTTCCCGACAATGCCAAGGCCAGGCTCGACGAAGTCAAGAAGGGCCTGAAGGACGGCACTTTCAGCATCTGGAAGGGCCCCCTCAAGGACAACACCGGCAAGGAAGTGCTGGCCGAAGGCGCGGTGGCCGACGACAACTTCATGCGCGGCATCAACTTCTACGTGCAGGGCGTGGAAGGCCAGGTGCCGGGCTCGGGCAAGTAAGCCGCGGGCTTCGCGCCGCCATCGACAAAGGCCGCATCTGCGGCCTTTGTCGCGTCTGGGGCATTCTCCGGGCCGCCACGGTGCTGCCGCGAGCGTGCGCGGCCAGCCAGCGAACCGTCTTTTTGCGCTTTGCCAGCTCAGGTGAAAACCCGCACAGGGTAGATATGTATATACAGGTACATGCAGCTGAGCGATTCTTGCGCCACCCGGCATGGAATGCGCAGGGCCACAGATGCGGCCTTGAGCATCGCGCCGAGTTCGTGGAACACCACAGTAAGGGACGGGGCTATTTTTCACATTGATGTATAGGCAAGACGAGAGGAGACATGGACATGGCAATGCTTGAGCAGAGCTTGGTTTCGGATGCCGATATCGAGGCCTTCGAAAAGGACGGCGTGATCGTGATCCGCAACGCGTTCACGGATTGGGTCGAGCCGCTGCGCGAAGGGGTGCGCAAGCTCATGGAAAGCCCCAGCCCCATGGAGCGCTCGGTCGTGCCGGCCGATGGCAGCGCGCCGTTCTTCCAGGACCTGTGCAATTGGCAGCGCATTGCCGAGTTCCGCGAATTCGTCACCCGCTCGCATGCGGGGGCGCTGGCCGCGCGGCTGATGCGTTCGCGCAGCGCGCGCTTTTTCCATGACCATGTGCTGGTGAAGCAGCCGGGTGGCAGCACCGTCACGCCCTGGCACCAGGACCAGCCCTACTACTGCGTCGACGGCAGGCAGTCGGTGAGCATGTGGACGCCGCTCGATCGCGTGGCCCGCAGCGTGGTGATGGAGTGTGTGCGCGGCTCGCACCGCTGGGGCCAGGACTTCCGCCCGATGCGCTTCGACGGCACGCGCCTGTATGAGCAGGACCGCTACGAGGCCTTGCCCGATATCGACGGCGCGCGCGGGCAGTTCGATATTGCCGGCTGGGACATGGAGCCCGGCGATGTGATCGCCTTCAACTTCCGCACCGTGCATGGCGCGCCGGGCAATCGCTCGCAGGTGCCACGCCGCGTGTTTTCGGCGCGCTGGGTGGGCGATGACGCGGTGTATGTGGATCGCGGCGGCAAGGGCTCGCCGCCGATCAAGGGCCTGGCGATGCGGGATGGCGGGCCGTTCGACGACCCGATGTTCCCCGTCGTCTGGCGCGATGGCGCCCAGGTGGCCTAGGACCCGGGGTGGAGCCGGCCGCCTGCTGCAAGGCGCCAGGTGCCCGCACAGTGTCGTCAATGTCGATAAGGGGATTTTCCATGTCCATGATGAAGAAAACCATGTTGGGCCTGACGCTGGCCGTAGGCCTGTGCGGGGCGGTCCTGGCGCAGGAGACCAAGGTGTCCGTCGCCATGTCCGGCTGGACCGGCTTCGGCCCGCTGACGCTGGCCAAGGAGGCCGGCATTTTCAAGAAGCACGGGCTCGACGTGAGCATCCGCAAGGTTCCCCAGAAGGACCGCCACCTGGCGATCGCCTCGGGCGATGTGCAATGCGCCGCCACCTCGACCGAGACCTGGATCGTCTGGAACGCCAATGGTGTGGCCACGACCCAGCTGTTCAAGATGGACCAGGGCATGGGCGCCGACGGCATCGTGGCGCGGCCCGGCATCGACAGGGTCGAGGACCTCAAGGGCAAGACCATCGGCGTATCCGCGCCCGGCACCAATCCCTATTTCTCGCTGGCCTGGATCCTCAAGAAGCACGGCATGACGCTCAAGGACGTGAAGATGGTGACACTGGAGCCCGCGCAGGCCGCCAACGCGCTGATCGCGGGCAACAGCGGGCTGGACGCGGCCGTGACCTACGAGCCCTACCTGGGCCTGGTGCGCAGCCAGCCCGGCAAGGGCCGGCTGATCGCCGACTCCAAGCAGTACGCCATGGTGTTCGACACTTTCGGCTGCACGCCCGGGTTCATCAAGGACCACCCCCAGGCCGCCAAGGGGCTGACCGAAAGCTATTTCGAGGCGCTGGAGCTGATCGAGAAGGACAGGGCCAAGGCCTTCGCCATCATGGGCGCCGACGTCAAGCAAACGCCCGAGCAGTTCGAGGCCTCGCAAAGCAAGATCAAGTGGGCCGACCGCGAGGCCAACATCCGCTTCTTCGATGGCGAGATCCAGGCCTTCAACAAGGAGGCGGCCGCCTTGCTGCTGGAGACGGGCGTGATCCGTGTCATTCCCCCCAACCTCGAACGCCTGTTCGACACGCAGTTCCTGAGGAAGTGAGCATGGCCTCCATCAGCTCCATGGACAAACCGGCGGCGGGCGCTTTGCCCGCCGACCCGCCCCGCGCCAGCGGGCCCCGCAAGATGCGGCTGCTGCACCCGGTCGATCCCCGTGTCCGTCTGTTCCTGGGCGTGGGCTTCTTCGCGCTGTTCCTGCTGTTCTGGACCTTCCTGACGGCGGCCGGCATCGTCGCGCCGCATTTCCTGGCCTCGCCGCTGCAGGCGGTGGGGGCGGCCTGGAAGCTGTTCGCGCAGTTCGGCTTTCTGAGCGACGTGGGCATGACGGTGTGGCGCGTGCTGGGCGGCTTTGTGCTGGCCGCGGCGGTGGCCGTGCCGCTGGGCATCGCCATGGGGGCCTACAAGCCGGTCGAGGCGGTGTTCGAGCCCTTTATCTCCTTTGCCCGCTACCTGCCCGCGTCGGCCTTCATTCCGCTGCTCATCATGTGGGTGGGGATCGGCGAGGCGCAGAAGCTGTCCATCATCTTCATCGGCTGCTTCTTCCAGCTCACGCTGATGGTGATGATGATCGTCGGCAATTCGCGCCGGGACCTGGTGGAGGCCGCCTATACCCTGGGCTCCGGGGATGCGAGCGTGATCCGGCGGGTGATCCTGCCGGGCGCGGCGCCCGAGATCGCCGAGGCCTTGCGCCAGGTGCTGGGCCTGGGTTGGACCTATGTGGTCGTGGCGGAGCTGATCGGCGCTGCATCGGGCATCGGCCACATGATCATGGACAGCCAGGCGCTGATGGCCACCGACAACATCATCGCGGGCATCGTGATCATCGGTCTGGTGGGCCTGGCCTCGGACCTGGCGTTCAAGAAGCTCAACCAGAAACTGTTTCCCTGGAGCCTGATGCGATGAGCCGCCTGTCGATCCGCAACGTGTCCAAGGTCTTTCCCGGCACCCGGGGCAACGCGCCGACCGTGGCGCTGCAGCCCACCAGCCTGGAGGTGGCCGACAACGACTTCATCACCGTGCTCGGCCCCTCGGGCTGCGGCAAATCCACCTTGCTCAGGCTGGTTGCCGGGCTGGAGACGCCGAGCAGCGGCGAGATCCTGCTCGATGGCCGGCCCGTTGGCGGCCCGGGCGCGGATCGCGGCGTGGTCTTCCAGAGCTATACCTTGTTTCCCTGGCTCGACGTGCGGCAGAACATCTGCTTCGGCCTGCGCGAGAAGGGCATGCCGGCGGCGCAGCAAAAGGAGGTGGCCGGGCACTTCATCGCCAGCGTCGGGCTGGAGGGCTTCGAGGCCCACTATCCCAAGCAGCTCTCCGGCGGCATGCAACAGCGCGTGGCGATTGCCCGCGCCCTGGCCAATGACCCGAAGATCCTGCTGCTCGACGAGCCCTTCGGCGCATTGGACAACCAGACGCGCGTGGTCATGCAGGAGCTGCTGCTCGGCATCTGGGAGACGCACCGCAAGACCGTGATCTTCGTCACGCACGACATCGACGAGTCCATCTTCATGGCGAGCCGCGTGGCCGTGTTCAGCGCCCGCCCGGGCCGTATCAAGGCAGAGATCCCGGTGGGTTTGCCCCATCCGCGGCACTACACGGTGAAGACCTCGCCGGAGTTCATCGACCTCAAGGCCAGGCTCACGGAGGAAATCCGCGTCGAGGCCCTGGCGGCTGCTGCACACTAGGGGTTGTCGCATAGAACGGTTCACACCCATGAATTCCTCCGCCGCCGAACTTCGCCAGCCGCTTGCTCTCGGGCGGGATGGGCCCGTGGCCCTGTACCAGCAGGTCAAGGACTATGTGCTGGGCAAGATATCCGATGGCAGCCTCGCCGCGGGTGAGCGCGTGCCCTCGGAGCAGGAGCTGGTGCAGGAGTTCGGCGTGGCCCGCATGACGGTCAATCGCGCGCTGCGCGAACTGGCCGAGCAGGGCGTCATCGTGCGCGTGGCGGGGGTGGGGTCGTTTGTCGCGGAGGAGAAGCCGCAGTCCACGCTGCTGCGCATTGCCCACATTGCCGAGGAGATTCGCCAGCGCGGCCATGACCATCGCTTCGAGGTGCTCCAGCTGTGCCGGGTGTCGGCCGCGCCCGAGGTGGCCGCGGCGCTCGACATGCCGGTGGGCGACTCGGTGTTTCATCTGCAGGGCGTGCATTTTGAAAACGAGGTGCCGGTGCAACTGGAGGACCGCTATGTGAATCCCCGCATGGCCCCGGATTTCATCGCGCAGGATTTCTCGCAGATCCAGCCCTCGATCTACCTCGTGCGCAATGTGCCGTTCGAGCAGATCGAGCATGTGGTGGATGCGATATTGCCCACCGCCGAGCAGGCGCAGCACCTGCAGATGGCGCAGGACCAGCCGTGCTTGATGCTGACGCGCCGCACCTGGTACCGCGGCACCCCCGTCACCTGGGTGCATTGCCTGCACCCAGGAATGCGCTACCGGCTGGGCAGCCGGTTCCGCACCGATTCTCCCCACGAGGGCTGAAGCCCGATAGCCGCCAGGGAGCTGTTCAGACAGCGACCTTTGTTTTCTTGAAATGTATAGACAGGTATAGTCATGAAAGATACTGCATACCCCGAGCAAGTTCCGTCCACCGGCCAGGCGCTTGAGCTGAGCCCCGGCAAGGTCACGCTGGCCCAGCTGCGCGAGATCGAGCGCGGCGGGGCCAGGCTGTCGCTGTGCCCGCAGGCCTATGCCGCCATGCGGGCCGCGCAGGCGCATGTGCAGCGCATCGTCGATGAGGACCAGGTGGTCTACGGCATCAATACGGGTTTCGGCAAGCTGGCCTCGACCAAGATCGAGCACGGCCGCCTGGCCGAACTCCAGCGCAACCTGGTGCTCTCGCACAGCGTGGGCACCGGCGAGGCGCTGGCCGACCCCGTGGTGCGCCTGGTGCTGGCGACCAAGGCCGTCAGCCTGGCGCGCGGGCATTCCGGCGCACGGCCGGAGCTGGCCGATGCGCTGCTGGCGCTGGCCAATGCGGACGTGCTGCCGGTGATCCCGGCCAAGGGCTCGGTGGGGGCGTCCGGCGACCTTGCGCCGCTGTCGCATCTTGCCTGCGTGCTGATCGGCGAAGGCCAGGCCAAGGTGGCGGGCCGGCTGGTTTCGGGCAAGGAGGCGCTCGCGCACGTCGGCCTCGAGCCCTTTGTGCTGCAGCCCAAGGAAGGGCTGGCGCTGCTCAATGGCACCCAGGTGTCGACTGCGCTGGCGCTGTCCGGGCTGTTCCAGGCCGAGAGCGTGTTCGCCGCCGGCCTGGTGGCAGGCTGCCTGACGCTGGAGGCCATCAAGGGCTCGGTCAAGCCCTTCGATGCCCGCATCCACGAGGCGCGCGGCCAGGCCGGCCAGATCGCGGTGGCCGCCGTCGTGCGCGAGCTGCTGGAGGGCAGCGAGATCGACCCCTCGCACCCGAACTGCGGCCGCGTGCAGGACCCGTACTCCATCCGCTGCGTGCCCCAGGTCATGGGCGCCTGCCTGGACAACCTGGCCCATGCGGCCCGGGTGCTGGTGATCGAGGCCAATGCCGCATCGGACAACCCGCTGGTGTTCGACAACGGCGACGTGATCTCGGGCGGTAACTTCCATGCCGAGCCCGTGGCCTTCGCGGCCGACATCATCGCGCTGGCCCTGGCCGAGATCGGCGCCATCTCCGAGCGCCGCATGGCCCTGCTGCTGGATACCGGCCTGTCGGGCCTGCCGGCCTTCCTGATCGCCGATAGCGGCGTGAACTCGGGCTTCATGATCGCCCAGGTCACGGCCGCCGCCCTGGCCGCCGAGAACCAGTGCCTGGCCCATCCCAGCAGCGTCACCAGCCTGCCCACCTCGGCCAACCAGGAAGACCATGTCTCCATGGCCACCTACGGCGCGCGCCGCCTGGGCGGGATGGCGCACAACACGGCGGTCATCGTCGGCGTGGAGGCCATGGCCGCCGCCCAGGGCATGGAGTTCGATCGCCGCCTCAAGAGCTCGGTCTTGGTGGAGCAGCAGTTGGCCCTCATCCGCGGCAAGGTGCCATTCGTGGAGCGGGATGTGTATCTTGCGCCGTTCATCGAGGCCATGCGGCTGTGGGCGCTGCAGGCCGAGTGGCCGCAGCCGCTCAGGGCGATCCTGCCCAGCCTGCGCGGCGGGCCGGCGCGATCGCCGGGGCTGTGAAGCCGGATGCCAAAGGGGAACACCATGCGCGACGAGAACGCAGACCCGGGACCATTCGTGGCGGCGCTGGCGGCGCTGCTGGGCGCGGAGGCGGTGCTTGCCGCCCCGCAGGTGCCGCAGCGCTACTGGAGCGACTGGAGCGGCATGGCCGCCGAGCGCCCGCTGGCGCTGGTGCGGCCGAGCAGCACCGGCCAGGTGCAGGCGCTGATGCGGCTTTGTGCCCGGCACCGGGTGCCGGTCGTGTCCCAGGGCGGCCTCACCGGGCTGGCTGGCGCCGCCGCGCCCCTGCGCCATGCGGTCGCACTGAACATGGAGCGCATGAATGCGGTGCAGAGCGTGGATGGGCGCAGCGCGGTCATGCAGGTGCAGGCCGGCGCCACGCTGCAGGCGGTGCAGGAGGCTGCGGCGCAGGCGGGCATGCTGTTCGGCGTGGACCTGGGCGCCCGCGGCAGCTGCCAGATCGGCGGCAACGTAGCCACGAATGCCGGCGGCAACGGCGTGCTGCAGCATGGAATGATGCGCGAGCAGGTGCTTGGCCTCGAAGTGGTGCTGGCCGACGGCAGCCTGCTGCCCATGTTGCGCCCGATGATCAAGAACAACACCGGCTACGACCTCAAGCAGGTGTTCATCGGCGCGGAAGGCACGCTGGGGGTCATCACCCGCGTGCTGCTGCGGCTGAGGCCGGCGCCCCGCAGCAGTGCCACCGCGCTGCTGGCCCTGCCTGGCTTCGATGAGGCGCTGTCGGTGCTGGGCGCGCTGCAGCGGCGCTTCGGCAACCGGGTGGCCGCGTTCGAGCTGATGTGGCGGGGCTTCGTGGACGCGGCCGCGCAGTGGCGCGGCATGGCGCAGCCCATGGCGGGCAGCTACCCGCTGGCGGCACTGGTCGCCATCGACGGCGATGCGCTCGATGGCTTGCTCGCCGAGCTTGAGCAGCAGCTGCAGGAATGCCTGGAGCGGCACTGGGTGTCGGATGCGGTGCTGGCGCAGTCGATCGCCCAGGCGCGCCAGCTGTGGGCGCTGCGCGAGGCCACGGCCGAGCTCAACCAGCACATGCATCCGCCCATCAATTTCGATGTCAGCCTGGAGCGCGCCGGCATTGGCCGCTTCGCCTCGGCCTGCGAGGCGGCGCTGCGCGCGCGCTGGCCGCAATGCCTGGTGCTGTTCTTCGGCCATGTGGGGGACGGCAACCTGCATATCTCGGTGGATGGCAAGACCGTGGGCGGCGAATGCGAAGCGGTCGAGCGCCTGGTCTATGGCCTGGTGGGCGACTGCAGTGGCAGCGTTTCCGCCGAGCACGGCATCGGCCTGCACAAGAAACCCTATCTCGCCTGCAGCCGCACGCCGCAGGAGCTCGCCGCGATGGCGGCGATCAAGCAGGCCCTGGACCCTTTGAACCTGATGAACCCCGGAAAGGTCTTCTGAACATGCGCCCATCCACCATTTCCGCGCTTGCCCGGCCACAGGTGCTGCAGCTTGCGGCATACAACGCCGGCCCATCGAACGCCGCCGTGCGCGAGCGCTACCGGATCGAGCGGATCTCGCGGCTGGCGAGCAATGAAAATCCATTTGGCCCGAGCCCCGCGGTGGCGCGCGCGCTGGCCGGCCTGGCCGGCGATGTCGGCAACTATCCCGATGCCAACTGCACGGCGTTGCGCCATGCCTTGGCCGAGAGGCTGGGCGTGGCGGCCGGCGGGCTGGTGTTTGGCGACGGCTCCGAAGACCTCGTCAAGCTGCTGTGCGAGGTGTTCCTCGGGCCGGACGATCTGGCGCTCACCCAGCGCCCGGTGTTTGGCCTGCACGAGATCTATCCCCGGATGATGGGCGCCGGGGTACAGCTGCTGGAGCTGAACGCGGAGCTTGGCTTCGATGTGGCGGCCTGGTGCGCGGCGCTGCGGCGCGAGCCCAAGCTCGCCTTCCTGCCCAATCCCTCCAACCCGGTGGGCTGCATGATGGATGCCGCCGCCTTCGCGCGTGTGCTGGAGGCCGCCTCCGAGCGCACGGTGCTGGTGGTGGACGAGGCCTACCACGAGTATGCGCGGCATGCGCCGGGCTATCCCGACGTGCTGGCGCAGCTGGCGGCGCGCCGCGGCCCCTGGATCGTGCTGCGCACCTTCTCGAAAGCCTGGGGGCTTGCCGGGCTGCGGGTGGGCTACGGGATCGCCAGCGAGCTGGAGCTGGCGGCGCTGCTCGACAAGGTGCGCTCGCCCTTCAATGTCAACCTGGCTGCGCAGCGCGCTGCGCTGGCGGCGCTGTCGGATGCCGGGCACATGGAGCATGCCGTGGCGCGGACGGTGCAGCTGCGCGAGGCGCTTGCCGCGCAGCTGGCTGCCTTGGCCGCGCCCGGCCAGCCGCTGCAGGGGCTGCGCATTGCGCCATCGGCGGCCAATTTCCTGTTCCTGGATATCGGCCGGGCCAGCGCCCCGGTTGCCCAGGCGCTGCTGGAGCGCGGGGTGATCGTCAAGCCGTGGAAGGACCCGGGGTTCGAGCACTTCCTGCGCGTATCCATAGGCGCTGCGGCAGACAACCAGCGGTTCGTGGAGGCGCTGCTGGAGGCGCTTGCGCCCCCGGGTGAACGGTTTGCGGCGGCTCCAGTTGCGACACAATGCTAGGGTCTGCCCACGGAGCCCATCGATGAACGATTCCATTCCAGCCATTGCCGCTGCGCATTTGCCGGCCCTGCTGCGCGCCATGCCCAAGGCCGAGCTGCACATGCATATCGAAGGCTCGCTCGAGCCCGAGCTGATCTTCGCGCTGGCGCAAAGGAATGGGGTGCAGCTGCCCTATCCCAGCGTGGAGGCGCTGCGCGCCGCCTATGCCTTCACCAACCTGCAGAGCTTTCTCGACATCTACTACGCCGGCGCCAGCGTGCTGCTGACCGAGCAGGACTTCTTCGAGCTGGGCATGGCCTACCTCGAAAGAGCGGCGGCCGACAACGTGGTGCATACCGAGATCTTCTTCGACCCGCAGACGCATACCGCGCGCGGCGTGCACATCAAGCACGTCATCCTCGGCCTGCACCGCGCCTGCCTGGCGGCACAAAAGCGCTGGGGCATCAGCTCGCAGCTGATCCTGAACTTCCTGCGCCACCTGAGCGAGGACGATGCCTGGCTCACGCTGGAGCAGGCATTGCCGCTGCGCGACTACTTCAGCGGCGTGGGGCTGGACAGCAGCGAAGTCGGCAACCCGCCGGAAAAATTCGCCAGCGTGTTCGCGCATTGCCATGAGCTGGGCCTGCACCGCGTGGCCCATGCGGGCGAGGAGGGGCCGCCGGCCTACATCTGGGGCGCGCTCGATGTGCTGTATGCCGAGCGCATCGACCATGGCGTGCAGGCGCTGCGCGATGCGGCGCTGGTGGCGCGGCTGCGCGAGCAGCGCATTCCGCTCACCGTCTGCCCGCTGTCCAACCAGAAGCTGCAGGTCTTTCCCGACCTGGCGGAGCACAACATGCCCCAGCTGCTGGCGCAGGGGCTGGTGGCCACCGTCAATTCGGACGATCCGGCCTACTTCGGCGGCTATGTGAACGACAACTTCGTGCAGCTCTTCGCCGCCACCGGCATGGGCGCGCGCGAGGCCTGGCAGCTGGCCGCGAACAGCTTCGAGGCCAGCTTCGTGCCGCCGGCGCAAAAGAGCGTGTGGCTGGGGCAGCTGCGCCAGTGCTTCGAGCGCTTTGCGGCCATGGGGCAATAGCCAAGTTCATATCGCACTCCCGGGTCATTGCGCCGCGATCACAATGGAGCCTGCCCCGACCCTGGAGAGACCGTGCCGCAACCCCGAAGCCGCCGCCGCGCCCCGGCGCAGCGCCTGGATGATCCGCCATGCCGCATGCGGCTGCCGGCCGTGCCGAGCACGCTGCTGATTCCGCTGGCCGCGCGTGCGCACGGGGGGCGCAGTTTTCCCTGGCTGGCCTGCGACGACGCGGTGGCCGCCGGCCTGCTGCGGCGCCTGGGCGAGGACGCCTCGGCCTACCTGGCCGACCTGCCCACGGTGCTGAACGTGCTGTGGCGCACCCAGCTGATCAAGCAGGCGGCGCAGGCCTTCTTCGCCGAGCATCCCACGGGGCAGGGCGCCAACCTGGGCTGTGGCCTGTCGCATTACTTCCAATGGTTCGACACCGGCGCCAACCAGTGGCTGGATGCCGACCTGCCCGAAGTGGTGCAGCTGCGCGGCCAGCTGCTGGCATGTGGGCCGCGCATGCGCTGCGCCGAGATCGATATCGCCCGGCCCGGCTGGTGGAGCCGCCTGGGCCTGCCGCAGGGCGCGGACGCGCCGCCGGTGCTGGTCATCTGCGAAGGCGTGCTCATGTACCTGGAGCCCGCGCAGGTGCGGGCGGTGCTGGCGGAGTTCGCCCGCTGCGCGCCGCGCGGCTCGCGCCTGCTGCTCGACGTGCTGACGAGCTGGGCCGTGGGCCATGCGGGCATGCACCCGAGCGTAGGGCCTACCGGCGCGCAGTTCCGCTGGGGCGTGGCGCAGACGCAGGAGCTGGCCGATGCGCATCCGCGCCTGCGGCTGTTGCAGGCGCACAGCGCCTCGGAATGCTATGGCTGGCCGGGGTTCGCGCTCGAATCCCTGTGGTGCCCCTGGCTGGGGGCGCCGCTGTACGGCATGGCCATGCTGGGGCTGCAGGACTGATTGGCGGCAGCATTGACACCAGGCTCAGCCCTGCGGCGACAGCACCAGCAATAGCAGCCGCGCGGGCGCGTCGCCCGCATTGGCGAGGCGGTGCTCGCTGTCCACCACCAGCGTGGCCGTGTCGCCCGCGTGCAGCAGCACCTGCTCCTGCGCGGTAAAGACCGCGATGCTGCCCTCCAGCACATGGAAGACCTCGCGCGTGCCCGCGCGGTGGGCCGCGAAAGGGCTGGATTCGGCCCGCGGCGGAAAACGGTATTCCACCAGGTTCACGCCCGCGCCGGGGCTGGCCAGGGCCAGGCGCTCCACGCCGCTGCTCCCGTCGGCATAGCGCAGGTGCTCGCCGGCGCGGGTGACCTGGGCGGCCGCGGCGCTTTGCACCAGCTCGCCCAGCTCGCAGCCCAGGCCGCGCGCGATCGCCATCGCGTTGCGCAGGCTGGTGGCCAGCAGGCCGCGCTCCACCCGCGATAGCGCGCCCGGCGACACGCCGCTGGCCTGGGCCAGCTGGTCCAGCGTGATGCCCAGCTGCGCGCGGCGCGAGCGCACGGCCGCGCCGAACTGGGCATCCGGCTGCGGCGCTTCCAATGCTGTGGTGGGATTCAAGCCCGCCTCCTTGTCGCTGTTGCTTGTGTTTAAAAATTGCTTATGAGAAAATAATTTTGCAAATAGGAAATTATTTTCACGGAGTCATTGCAATGTACCTGTTTCTGAGCGCCTTGCCGGTGCTGACGGTGGTCGCGGCGCTGCTGGCCGGGTTGCGCTCGCTGCCGGCGGCCTGCCTCGGCATCCTCGCGGCGGCGCTGGCCAGCGGCCAGGCCTTTGCGCAGCCGGCCGGCGTGTGGCTGCAGGCCGCGCGGGCCTGGCTGCCGGTGCTGCTGGAGGTGGTGCTCATCGTTGGCGGCGGGCTGCTGCTGTCCGAGCTGCTGCGCCAGTCGGGGGCGCAGCAGTCGCTGGCGCGGTGGCTGCTGGACCATACCGGCAGCGGCACCGGCGCGGTCTTGCTGGTGGTGCATGGCATCACCCCGTTTGCCGAGTCGGTCACCGGCTTTGGCGTGGGCGTGACGATAGGCATTCCGCTGCTGGCGCACTACGGCCTGGCGGCGCGCAAGGTGGCGCTCATCGGGCTGCTGGGGCTGTGCGCCGTGCCCTGGGGCTCGATGGGGCCCGGCACCTTGATCGCAGCCAGGATGGCCGGCCTGGGCTTCGACGCGCTGGGCCTGGCCTCGGCGCTGGTGAGCGCGATCCCGTTCGCGGTCACCGGCATGGCGGCCGCATGGCTGGCCGCCGAGCCGGGCGGGCGTGGCAAGGCGCTGCTGCAGGGCCTGCTGTCGGGCCTGCTGCTCACCGCGGCGGTGGCGCTGATGAACGCGGTGGCCGGCACCGCACCGGCCGGTGCGCTGGGCGCGCTGGTGGTGGTGGCCCTCCACCTGCTGCGCACGCGGCGCCAGGCCGCCGGCGGCGCACGCTTGCCGCCGCTGGGCCGGCGGGCGCTGGCCGCCTATGCGCTGCTGCTGGGCGGCGTGCTGGCGGCCGGCTGGCTGCTGCGCGCGCTGGACCTGCCCGCGGCCTGGCACGGGCTGGCATCGCCGGCGCTGTGGCTGCTGCTGGCGGCGGGCTTTTTCATCGCCGGGCCGCCCCAAGATGAAAAGCGCCCCCTCGGGGGGCAGCGGCTACACGCAGTGAGCAAGCGTGGGGGCATTTTCACGAGTGGGTGGCCGGCGCGCGAATCGCTGCGGCGCGTCGGGCGCGCCTGGGCGCAGGTGGCGCCGGTGACGGCGCTGTTCATCGCCTTGGGCGTGCTGATGGCAGCCTCGGGCATGGCCGCGCAGCTGGCGCGCGGGCTGGCGCAGGGCGGGCCGTGGTATGTGCTGGCCGCGCCCTTCGTGGGGGCGCTGGGCGGCTTCGTGACCGGCTCCAACACTGGCGCGAACGCGATGTTCGCCGCCACGCAGGCCGAGATCGCGCATGCGCTGGGCGTGCCGCTGCTGCCCTTCATGGCGGTGCACAACGTGAGCGCCGCGCTGCTGCTGATGGCCTCGCCGGGCAAGGTGGAGATGGCGCTGCAGCTGCTGCACCAGGGCGCCGAAGGGCCGGAGCTGCGGCGCTGGCTGCAGCGCGCGGTGCTGGCCGTCGACCTGGTGGCGGTGGCGCTGCTGGGCCTGCTCAACCTGGCATGGAGCCGGGCTTGAGGAGCGTGGGCTGGCTCTGTGCCTGCGAGCTTTGCTGCAGCAGCCGCGCCAGGTGCTTGCGCGGGCAGGCCTGGATCCGCTGCAGCAGCGCGTGGTGCGGGTCGGGGATGTGCCAGCGCCCGCGCAGGTCGGCCTGCATGCGCAGCAGCAGGTGGGCGGTCATCTCGGCATCGGCGAGCGCGCGGTGGGCCTTGTCGGCCGGCGGCAGCTGCAGGTGGCGCACGATGCGGCCCAGCGAGTGGCTGGGTGCCTCGGGGTAGAGCCGGCGCGACAGCAGCACGGTGCAGGCGAAGCGCGTTGCCGTGTGGCAGCCGGCGCGCTGCAGCTCGTCGAGCCAGAACTTGCTGTCGAAAGCGGCGTTGTGCGCGATCAGCGGCGCGTCGCCGACGAAGGCCGCGGCCTCGCGCATCACTGCCTCGGCCGGCGGCGCGGCCTGCAGCATGGCGGTGGTGATGCCGGTGAGCTGGGTGATGAAGGGGGGCATGTGCTGGCCGGCGTTCATCAGGCTCTGAAAGCGCCCGGCGATGCGGCCGTGCTCGACCAGCACGATGCCCACCTCGGCCGCACGCGCGCCGTGCGCGGGGCTCATGCCGGTGGTCTCGAAGTCGAGGATGGCGATGCGCTCGGCCGGCACGGCGGCGCTGGGCTGCTGCCGGGCCCCGGTGTCGGGGAAGGTCATGGCGGATGCCTTGGAAGGAATGGACGGACAGGGCCTGCGGCACGCGCGCAGGCGGTTGCCCGGATCATAGCCGCTGCTCCAGCGGCCCCAAGAGTCTCCAGCGCCTATCGTGCCTGCAGCGCGCGCAGCACCGCGCGCACCGGCGAGGCATCGGCCTGCACCAGCTTGAGCGGCAGCGCGATCAGCTCGTAGTCGCCCTCGGGCACCTCGTCGAGCACCAGGTTCTCCAGCACGCGCAGGCCGCGGCGGCGGATGACCTGGTGGCTGTCCAGGGTCTTGCTGCTGGCCGGATCGATGCTGGCGGTGTCGATGCCGATCAGCTGCACGCCCAGGTCGGCCAGGCGCGAGACGGTCTCGGGCGCATAGGCGGCGAGATCGCCGTCCCAGCCAGCGGGGGCGCGCTCGTAGGTGCGCACCAGCACGCGCGGCGGCAGCCCGGGCGCGAGCGCATGGGCGATGTGGCGCCACTCGATCAGCGGCCCGCAGCCGATCGCATGGATCACGCGGCAGGGGCCGAGAAAGGCGCCGAGATCGACAGCGCCGATGCTGGCACCGGCGGCATCGTAGTGCAGCGGCGCGTCAGCATGCGCGCCCACATGGGGCGAGAGCGTGATCGCGCTGACGTTCACCGGGCAGCCGGGGCCGATGGTGGCGCACCATTGCTGCGAGTAGGGCGTGTCGCCCGGAAACACCGGGCTGGCCGCATGGATGGCGGGGGATATGTCCCAGATGCGGCGTGTCATGTCAGGGCACCATGGCGTAGGCCACGATCTCGATCTTCATGCCCGGCACCACCAGCGCGGAGATGCCCATGCTGGAACGGTTGGGGTAGGGCGCCTCGAAGAACTCGCGGTACACCGCGTCGATGGCCGGCATGTCGGCCACGTCGGTCATGTAGATCAGCACCTGGGCCACATCGGCCAGCGTGCCGCCGCTCGCCTGCACGGCATTGCGCAGGTTGGCGAAGGTCAGGCGTGCCTGCTGTTCTATGGAGCCGGTGTCTATGCTGCCGTCCGGCCGCACCGGGCCATGGGCGGTGAACAGCATCTGGCCGCTGGCCTTGACGGCCCAGGAGAACGGTTGCTTGAGCGGCGGCAGGCCGGTGTCTACGATTTGCTTCATGGAATGCCTCAAAGAGCGGTGCGGACGGACCAGATTTCGGGGAAGAGTACGACATCCAGCATCTTGCGCAGGTAGCTCACGCCGCCGGTGCCGCCGGTGCCGCGCTTGAAGCCGATCACGCGCTCCACCGTGGTCACATGGCGAAAGCGCCACAGGCGGAAGGCGTCCTCGATGTCGGCGAGCTTCTCGCCGAGCTGGTACAGGTCCCAGTGCTGGTGCGGGTCGCGGTACACGGCGGCCCAGGCGGCCTCGACCTCGGGGCTGGCGCTGTAGGGCTGGCTCCAGTCGCGCTCCAGGTGGCTGGCCGGAATCTGCAGCCCCTGGCGCGCCAGCAGGCGCAGCGCCTGGTCGTACAGCGAAGGCGCGCGGTAGGCCGCCTCGACCTGGGCCAGCAGGTCGGGGCGGTGCGCGTGGGGCTTGAGCATGGCCGCGTTCTTGTTGCCCAGCGCGAATTCGATGCAGCGGTACTGCGCGCTCTGGAAGCCGCTGGAGCTGGCCAGGTAGGGGCGCATGGCGGTGTACTCGGTGGGCGTCATGGTCGAGAGCACGGTCCAGGCGCTGACCAGCTGCTCCATGATGCGCGAGACGCGCGCCAGCATCTTGAAGGCGTCGGGGCGGCTTGCGTCCGAGGGGTTGGCGATCGCGGCGGTGGCCGCGCGCAGCTCGTGCAGCATCAGCTTCATCCACAGCTCGCTGGTCTGGTGTTGGACGATGAACAGCATCTCGTCGTGCGCGGGCGACAGCGGGTGCTGGGCGCCGAGCACCTCGTCGAGGTGCAGGTAGTCGCCGTAGCTCATCGACTGGCTGAAGTCGAGCTGGGCCCGCTCCTCGGCCACGATGCTCTCGGGGCTGGCAGGTGCGCTCATCGCTCGCTCTCCAGCACGGTGGTGATGGCGTCGGCCACATACTGCACATTGGCCTGCGACAGGCCCGACATGCACATGCGGCCCGAACGGATCAGGTACACGCCATGCTCGTCGCGCAGGCGGTTGACCTGGGGCTCGGTGATGCCGGTGTAGCTGAACATACCGCGCTGCGTGAGCAGGAAGCCGAAGTCGCGCCGCTCGCCGAAGTTCTGGTGCAGCGCCGCGTGCAGGCGCGCGCGCATGTCCTTGATGCGGCCGCGCATCGCGGCCAGCTCGCCGGCCCATTGCGCGCTCAGCCCGGGCGACTGCAGCACCTGCTGCACCAGGCGCGCGCCCTGGGTCGGCGGCGAAGAGTAGTTGCGCCGCACCGTGGCCTTGAGCTGGCCCAGCACGTTGGTGGCCGTGGCTGCGTCGCCGCAGACCACGCTCAGGCCGCCCACGCGCTCGCCATAGAGCGAGAAGTTCTTCGAAAACGAGTTCGCCACGAAGGCCTGGGCGCCGGCATCGGCCAGTGCGCGCACCGACCAGGCGTCCTCGTCGAGGCCGTCGCCAAAGCCCTGGTAGGCCATGTCCACGAAGGGAATCAGGCCGCGCTCGACGATCACCGGAATCAGCTGCTGCCACTGCGCGCGCGACAGGTCAACGCCGGTGGGGTTGTGGCAGCTGGCATGCAGCAGCACCACGCTGCCCGGGGGAATGCCGCGCAGCGCATCCAGCATCGCATCGAAGCGCAGGCCGCCGCTGGCCGGGTCGTAGTAGGGGTAGCTGTGCGTGCGCAGGCCCGCGCCCTCGAAGATGGCGAGGTGGTTCTCCCAGGTCGGGTCGCTGAGCCAGATCTCGGCATCGGGAAAGTAGCGCTTGATGAAGTCGGCGCCCACCTTAAGCGCGCCCGAGCCGCCCAGCGACTGGATGGTGGCGATGCGCTGGCTGCGCACGGCCTCGTGGCCGGCGCCGAACACCAGATTCTGCACCAGCTGGCGGTAGGGGGCGATGCCCTCGATCGGCAGGTAGCCGCAGGGCGTGGTGTTCTGGCTCAGCGCCTGCGCGGCCTGGCGCACGCAGTCCAGCACGGGCAGGCGGCCCTGCTCGTCGAAGTACAGGCCGATGCTCAGGCTGACCTTGGACGGGTGGCTGTCCTGCTGGAAGGCCTCCATCAGCGACAGGATGGGATCGCCGGCGTAGGGCGGGACATGGGCGAAGAGGGAAGGTGTGGTCATGGTGGATTACAGAGGAAAGCCAAGGAAAAAAGGGTCACTGCGCCTGCGCCGCGGCCAGGGGCCTGGCGGGCTTGCGGTACCACAGCGCATAGGCGGCGGCGAGCAGCAGCAGGAAGGGCACGCCGGTGAGCAGCGTGAGGTGGAACACATCGATGAACGGCGTGGACAGCAGCGCGGCCAGCATCAGCCCTGCGCCCAGCAGCGTCAGCCACGGAAAGCCCCACATGCGGAAGGCCAGCGGGGCATTGCCCTGGCGCACCCAGCGGCGGCGGAAGAACCAGTGCGTGACGAAGATCATGAACCAGGTGAACATGGCGCCGAACATCGATACCGACATCATCAGCATGAAGGACTGCTCGGGGTTGACGATGTTGAACACTGTGGCCACGGCAATGCCCAGGCACGACAGCAGCAGCGCCGGCAGCGGCACGCCGCGCGCGTTGACGCGGCCCAGCACGGCCGGTGCATGGCCGGCGCGCGACAGGCTGAACATCATGCGCGTGGTGATGTAGAGCTGGCTGTTCATCGCCGACAGCGCGGCCACCAGCACCACGAAGTTGACCACGCCGGCGCCGCCGGGCAGGCCGATGATCTCCATCACCTTGACGAAGGGGCTGCCCTCCTTGCCGGCGGCGCTCCAGGGCACGATGGCCAGCATCAGCGCGATGGTGGCCAGGTAGAACACCACCAGGCGCACCATGGTCGAGCGGAAGGCGCTGGTGATGGCGCGCTGCGGGTCCTTGGCCTCGCCGGCGGCGACGGCGATCATCTCGATGCTCAGGTAGCTGAAGATGGCGATGATGACGCCCACCCAGGTACCCCAGCCGCCCTTGGGAAAGAAGCCGCCGTGGCTCACGTAGTTGCCGAAGCCCACGCCCTCGGGCCGGGTGCCGAAGACCACCCAGGCGCCGATGACGATGAAGGCCGCGATGGCGATGATCTTCACCAGCGAGAAGCTGTACTCCACGGCGCCGAAGGCCTTGACGCTCATCATGTTCACGCCGATCAGCACGGCCGAGAACAGCAGCACCCAGGTCCAGCGCGGCACCTCGGGGAACCAGTAGCCCATGTACAGGCCGATGGCCGTCACCTCGGTGCCCACGGCCAGCACCACGGCGGCCCAGTAGGCGTAGCGCACGAGAAAGCCGGCGACGGGCGCGATGTAGTGCTCGGCATAGGCGCCGAACGAGCCCGAGGTGGGGTGGGCCACCGTCATCTCGGCGAGGCACCCCATCAGCAGCAGCGAGATCACCGCGCCCACGGCATAGCTGATGAGCACGCTGGGCCCGGCAAAGCCGATCGCGAAGCCGCTGCCCAGGAAGAGGCCGGTGCCGATGGCGCCGCCGATGGCGATCATCGCCATCTGGCCGGCGCTCAGTTGTTGTTTCAGTCCGGCTTCGCGCTGGACGATGTCTTCGAAGGCCTGCATGCCTTGTCTCCGTGGTTGGTGGATGCGCGCATGCTAGGTGCAGGACCAGCGATGGTATTAATGGTTATCCATGAAATGTAGAAAAATTGGATAATCAATCCAATTATTTGTGAAATGAGAATATTTTTATGCCAATCGAAATCGACAAGACCGACCGTTTGCTGATTCGCGCGCTGCAGGAGAATGCGCGCCTCACCTCCGGCGACCTGGCCCAGCGGGTGAACCTGTCGCAGTCGCCGTCGTGGCGGCGCATCAAGCGGCTGGAGGACGGGGGCGTGATCACCGGCTACCACGCGGCGCTGGATCGGCGCGCGCTGGGCTTCGGCGTGCTGGCCTTCGTGATGGTGGCGATCGACCACCAGAACGAGGAATCGTCGCTGAGCTTCGAGGAGGCGGTCTGTGCCATCCCCGAGGTGGTGATGTTCCATGGCATCTCGGGGCCGGAGGATTTCCTGCTGGTGGTGGTCGCGCGCGACCTCGATGCCTATTCCGAGCTGCTGCAGCGCAAGCTGCATCGCCTGCCGGGCGTGCGCCAGGTGCACACGCATTTCTCGCTGCAGGAGTTCAAGGGGCAGCTCGGCGGCCTGCCGGTGGAATAGGCCGCCCTACAGCAGTCCGCTGTCCAGCGGCGGCAGGCCGTGGCGCAGCCGTACCCGGTTGCAGGCATCGCTGCCGGCGGCGAACTCGCGGCAAGGCGAGGGGCGCCATTCGTAGATGCCGCAGTGCGCCTTCTCGCCCACCTTGCCCGCCAGCGCCGCGCAGCGCGGGCGCGCCCAGTCGGTGCCGCGCATGCGGCAGGTGTGGGCGGTGACTTCCTCGATCAGCCCAGCCGGCACCTGGCCGCCATGTTCCTGGGATTCGTGCACGGAAAAGTCCACGCGGAACGAGGCGCAGCAGGCGCCGCAGGTCAGGCAGGGGTGGCTCATGGGGGGCGGATGGTGTCGGCAGGGGTATATTGTGCCGCGCGGCAGGCCATCGAGCATGGCCGGCGCTGCGCTGCCAAGACCCCTGGGGCTTGTCTGCTTCCGGCGGGGCCCGTGGCGCATCGGCGACAATTGGGTCAAAAATGAGAATAGTTATCAATATCTACCACCTGTGATGATTTCCGTGAATACGCCGCCGGGCGGCAGCCGTCCGGCCGGCTCCCATGATGCCGATGTGATTCTTCTCGATGCCTTGCCGCGCCAGACGCCGGCGCGCGTGGTGGGCCTGGTGCCGGCCAGCGATGCGTCCGGGCAGGCCCTGCTGCTGCGCTTGATGGAGATCGGCTTTTTGCCGGGAGAGCCGGTGCGCATCGTGGCCGCGGGCTTTCCCGGCGGCGATCCGCTGGCGGTGCGCGTCGGCCAGGCCACGTTTGCGCTGCGGCGCCACGAAGCCGCGCTGGTGCAGGTGCGCGTGAGCGAGGCTGGCGTATGACGGCGCGCCCACCCCTGCAGCCGCTCCAACCTATGGGCGCGGCGGCCGCCGCCGGCGCGGCGCCGCTGCGCCTGGCCTTGCTGGGCAATCCCAACTGCGGCAAGACCGCGCTGTTCAACCTGCTGACCGGCGCGCGCCAGAAAGTGGCGAACTATGCCGGCGTAACCGTGGAGCGCAAGGAAGGCTGGCTCACCACCGCCAGCGGGCGCCGTGTGCGCGTGCTCGATCTGCCCGGCACCTACAGCCTGCATGCGCACAGCGAGGACGAGCGCATCACCCACGACATCGTCTCGGGCCTGCATGCCAGCGAGGCGCCGCCCGAACTGCTGGTGTGCGTGACCGATGCGACCCACCTGCGGCTGAACCTGCGCCTGGTGCTGGAGGCACGGCGCCTGGGCCTGCCCATGGTGCTGGTGCTGAACATGAGCGACATGGCCGAGCGCCAGGGCATCCGGATCGACCGCGAAGCCCTGTCGCGCGCGCTGGGCATGCCGGTGCTGGCCTCGGTGGGCGTGCGCCAGGACGGCGCGCGCGAGCTGCTCGGTTGGCTGGACGGCGACGAGGTGCGGGCGCTGGCCGCGCCCGTGGCCGCCGGCGCCGGCGCGGCGCAGCCGGCGGACCCGCGCGAGCAGGTGCTGGCGCTGCACCGGCAGGTGTCGCGCATCATGGCCGATTGCGTGCAGGAGCCGCCGCTGCATACGCAGCGCGACGACCGCATCGACGCGCTGGTGCTGCACCCGCTGTGGGGCATGCTGCTGCTGGCGGCGACGCTGTTTTTGATGTTCCAGGCCGTGTTCAGCTGGGCGCAGCCGCCGATGGACGCCATCAAGGACGGGGTGACCGCGCTGGCCAACACGGTGGGTGAGCACCTGCCCGAAGGCGTGCTGCACAGCCTGATCGTCGACGGCATTCTGGCCGGGGTCGGCGCGGTGCTGGTGTTCCTGCCGCAGATCCTGATCCTGTTCTTCTTCATCCTCGCGCTGGAAGACTCGGGCTACCTGCCGCGCGCGGCCTTCCTGCTGGACCGGCTGATGGGCACGGTGGGGCTGTCGGGGCGCTCGTTCATCCCGCTGCTGTCGAGCTTTGCCTGCGCGGTGCCGGGCATCATGGCCACGCGCTCGATCACCAGCTGGCGCGACCGGCTGGTGACCATCATGATCGCGCCGCTGATGACCTGCTCGGCGCGCCTGCCGGTGTATGCGCTGCTGATCGGCGCCTT
This sequence comes from Comamonas sp. FG99, assembly GCF_057808605.1. Classification (NCBI taxonomy): domain Bacteria; kingdom Pseudomonadati; phylum Pseudomonadota; class Betaproteobacteria; order Burkholderiales; family Comamonadaceae; genus Comamonas; species Comamonas sp. FG99. The sequence goes on along the minus strand of NZ_JBMDII010000006.1, from coordinate 20,046 downwards.
CATCCCGGCGCGCACGGTGGGCGGCATCTTCAACCTGCAGGGGCTGGTGCTGTTCGGCCTGTACGTGGGCGGCATCGCCAGCGCGATGGCGGTGGCCTTCGTGGCCCGGCTGGCGCGCAAGAATGCCGGCCCCACGCCGCTGCTGATGGAGCTGCCGGCCTACCGCTGGCCCAGCGTGCACAGCCTGGCGCTGGGGCTGTACGAGCGGGCGCTGATCTTCCTGCGCCGCGTGGGCGGCATCATCCTCACGGTGAGCATCGTGCTGTGGTTTTTGGCCAGCTACCCGGCGGCGCCCGATGGCGCGGCCGGGGCGGCCATCCGCTACAGCTTCGCGGGCCGCATCGGTGGCTGGCTGGAAGTGCTGCTGGCGCCGATAGGCTTCAACTGGCAGATCTCCATCGCGCTGGTGCCCGGCATGGCCGCGCGCGAGGTGGCGGTGGGCGCGCTGGGCACGGTCTATGCGCTGTCGGCCTCGGGCGACGACGTGGCCAGCGCGCTGGAGCCGCTGATCGCGCAGAGCTGGTCGCTGGCCACCGCGCTGTCGCTGCTGGTGTGGTTCATCTTCGCGCCGCAGTGCATCTCCACCATCGCCGCGGTGCGGCGCGAGACCAATGGCTGGCGCTATCCGCTGCTGATGGTGGGCTATCTGTTTGGCCTGGCGTATCTGGCCAGTTTCATCACCTACCGCGTCGCGCTGGCGCTGGGAGGAGGCTAATCATGCAAGAGATCATCGTGGGCCTGATCGTGGCGGCCGCTGCCCTGTCGCTGGTCTGGCGCTATCTGCCGGTGGGCTGGCGCCAGAAGGCGGCGCGGCTGCACCCGGCGCTGGCGCCCAAGGACTCGGGCTGCGGCGGCTGCAGCGCCTGCGGCGGCGACAGCTGCGCCGACAAGGGCGCGCAGGCCGGCCGCAAGGCTTGAGGCCTTTTTCACCGCCGGGCCGCCCCCGGGCGTTGTGCGTTTTGCGTTTTGCGACTTCCACGCTCAACCCAAAACCCTCAACGCTCAACGCTCAACCCATCATGACAGCCGGCCGAGCAAAAGGTACTCCATGAGTGCCTTTTGCACGTGCATCCGGTTCTCGGCCTCGTCCCAGACGACGGATTGGGGGCCGTCGATCACATCGGCCTGTACCTCTTCGCCACGGTGCGCCGGCAGGCAGTGCATGAACAAGGCGTCGGGCTGGGCCACGGCCATCATCTCGGCGTCCACGCACCAGTCGGCGAAGGCCTTGCGGCGCGCCTCGTTCTCTTCCTCGTAGCCCATGCTGGTCCACACGTCGGTGGTCACCAGGTGGGCGCCGCGGCAGGCGTCCATCGGATCGTCGAACACCTGGTAGCAGCCCGCATCGAAGGCCTGGCCGCCGAAGGCCAGCTGCTCGTCGATGCCGTAGCCGCTGGGCGTGCTCACATGCACCTTGAAGCCCAGCAGGTTGGCCGCCTGCAGCCAGGTGTTGGCCATGTTGTTGCCGTCGCCCACCCAGGCCACCACCTTGCCCTGGATGGAGCCGCGGTGCTCGATGAAGGTGAAGATGTCGGCCAGGATCTGGCAGGGGTGGAACTCGTTGGTCAGGCCGTTGATGACCGGCACGCGCGAGTACTGCGCGAAGCGCTCGATCTTGTCCTGGCCGAAGGTGCGGATCATCACCAGGTCGGTCATGCGGCTGATGACGCGCGCGCTGTCCTCGATGGGCTCGGCGCGGCCGAGCTGGCTGTCGCCGGTGGTCAGGTGCACCACCGAGCCGCCGAGCTGGTACATGCCGGCCTCGAAGCTCACGCGCGTGCGCGTGCTGGCCTTCTCGAAGATCATCGCCAGCGTGCGGTCCACCAGCGTGTAGTGCTTCTCGTAGTTCTTGAACCTGCGCTTGATCAGCGCGGCGCGCGCCAGCAGGTAGGTGTACTCGTCGGCGCCGAAGTCCTGGAATTGCAGGTAGTGCTTGATGGTCTTGTCGGTCATGGGCGCCTCTCAGTCCTTCTTGGCCAGGAAATCCTTGACCAGCCGCGCCAGCCGGGTAGCGATCTCGTCGGCCTCGGCCTTGGTCAGTATCAGTGCCGGCACCAGGCGGATCACGGTGTCGGCGGTCACGCTGAACAGCAGGCCGGCCTCGGCGCCCAGGTTCACCAGCGCGCCGCAGGGCTGGTTCAGCTCCACGCCGATCATCAGGCCCTGGCCGCGCACCTCGATGACGCCGCTTTCGCCGGCCAGCTCCTTTTGCAGCGCGGCCTTCAGGTGCGCGCCCACTTCGGTGGCATTGGCCAGCAGGCCCTCGGCCTCGATGATCGCCACGGTCTCGGCGCCGGCGCGCATGGCCAGCGGGTTGCCGCCGAAGGTGGTGCCGTGGTTGCCCGGCTGCAGCACCTTGGCGGCGCGCGGGCCGGCCAGCAGCGCGCCGATCGGCACGCCCGAGCCCAGGCCCTTGGCCAGGCTCATCACGTCGGGCACGATGCCGGCCCACTGGTGGGCGAACCACTTGCCGGTGCGGCCCATGCCGCTTTGTACTTCGTCGACGATGAACAGCCAGTCGCGCTCGTCGCACAGCTGGCGCACCTGCTGCATGAATTCGGCGCGCATCGGGTGCAGGCCGCCTTCGCCCTGGATGGGCTCCATCATCACTGCGACCACGTTGCCGTTGGCGTCGGCGGCGGCCTTCAGCGCCGCGAAGTCATTGGCCGGCACGCGCACGAAGCCGTCGAGCAGCGGGCCGAAGCCGTTGCGCACCTTGGGGTTGGCGGTGGCGCTCATGGTGGCGATGGAGCGGCCGTGGAAGGCATGCTCGAACACGATGATCGCGGGCTCGGCGATGCCCTTGTCCACGCCGAACTTGCGCGCCACCTTGATGGCCGCCTCATTGGCTTCCAGGCCGGTGCTGCAGAAGAAGGCGTTGCTCATTTGCGCGCGCTCGGTCAGCAAGGCAGCGAGCTTTTCCTGGCCGGGCACGTAGTAGTAGTTGGAGCAGTGGATCAGCGTGGCCAGCTGCTGCTGCAGCGCGGCCACGAAGCGCGCGTGGTTGTGGCCCAGGGTGTTGACCGCGATGCCGGCCAGCGCATCCAGGTATTCCTTGCCGTTGACGTCCCACACGCGCACGCCCTGGCCTCGCGCGAGGGCGACCGGCACGCGGCCATAGGTCGTCATCACATGGGGCTCGGTTGGCTGGGCAATGTCGTTCATGGAAAATCTCCAGGCAAAGAAATGAAAAGAAAAAAGCGGGGTTGCAAGCCCCATCAATGCAGGAATCGCATCGATGGGAGCAGCCATTCTAGGGGGTGTTGCCGGCAGGACTATTGAAGAATCCGCATCACAGCATTGCGGTGCACCATCGGTGGTTCATGCGTTTTGCGCATAAAGGCATGCATGCAATTGATGTTGATGGAAACCCTATCTCTTATATAAGAGTTAAAATACCCGCTTTGCTCCGGCGCAGCGATCCTGGCCGCGGGCAATACAACAGACTACACACCCATGGTATCGCCAACAGCTCAAGAAGTTTTCATCCAAGGTATCACCGAGGACGGAAAGACATTTCGTCCCAGCGATTGGGCCGAGCGGCTGGCGGGCGTGATGAGCCAGTTCCGCCCTGGCGGCGCCCGGCCGGGCAGCCACCTGGGCTATTCGCCGTGGTGCGTCCCGACCATGGTGGGCAGCGTGAAGTGCGTGATCGTGCACTCCGATCTGCGGCAGTCCAACCCCATGGCCTGGGATTTCGTGATGGGCTTTGCCCGCGACAACCACTTGCAGACTTCCGAGGCCTGCTCGCTGCTCGACGACCACTATGGCGCCACCGCCCGCCGCGCCTGAGAAGTTTTAAAAAATATAGCTGCTTGTGCTTGTGTACAGGTGATTTCAGATATAAAAGTATCTGAAATCATTGCTGTGTAAGCGCAAGCAGCTATATTTTTAGCTAGTTCCGGGCGCAAAAAAGCCGTCCCTGGAGACGGCTTTTTTGCTGCTGACAGCGCACCCGATTCAAACGGCGGGCGGCGCGAATGCCGCCCGGGCTGTTGTCTTGGTGTGGCGGCCTGGTATCAGGCGGCCAGTGCCAAGGCCTTGACCTTGGCGGCGATGCGGCTCTTGTCGCGAGCAGCCTTGTTCTTGTGGAAGATGCCCTTGTCGGCGATGGTGTCGATCACCGATTGGGCCTTGGCGAACAGCTCGGTGGCCTTGGCCTTGTCGCCCGCGGCAACGGCCTTTTCCACGTTCTTGACTGCGGTGCGGTACTTCGAACGCAGCGAGGTGTTGGCTGCGTTCAGCTTGATGTTCTGGCGGGCGCGCTTGCGGCCCGATGCCAAACGAGGGTTCTTCTTGACTGGCTTTCCTGCCATGATGGTTTTCCTTGAAAGTCTGAGGATGTTGTCAGCGAACCCGCGATTATAGCGTGTTTACCAACATTTGCCATGCAGGGGCGGCAAGGCGGGCGCGGGGAGGGCATGGCCGGCGCTACACTCGCCGGGTGTCACTGTTCAAAGCCGCCTCCACCGTCTCCCTGTTCACGCTGCTGTCGCGCATCACCGGGCTGGCCCGCGATCTGCTGATGGCATCGCTCTTCGGGGCCAGCGCGCTGACCGACGCATTCAACGTCGCCTTCCGCATTCCCAATCTGTTTCGCCGCCTGTTCGCCGAGGGCGCATTCAGCCAGGCCTTCGTGCCGGTGCTGGCCGCCACGCGCACCACCGAGGGCGACGAGCGCACGCGCGACCTGGTGCACAGCGTGGCCACGGTGCTGTTCTGGATCCTGGTGGCGAGCTGCGTGCTGGGCGTGGTGGGCGCGCCGCTGCTGGTGTGGCTGCTGGCCAGCGGCCTGCGGCAGGCGCCCCACGGCTACGATGCCGCGGTGCTGATGACGCGCTGGATGTTCCCCTACATCGGCTTCATGTCGCTGGTGGCGCTGGCGGCCGGCGTGCTCAATACCTGGCGGCGCTTCGTGGTGCCGGCGGCCACGCCGGTGCTGCTCAACCTCAGCATGATCGTGGCCGCGCTGCTGCTGGCGCCGTGGCTGCAGCGCGCGGGCCAGGAGCCCATCTATGCGATGGCGGCCGGGGTGATGCTGGGCGGCATCCTGCAGCTGGCGGTGCAGTTCCCGGCGTTGCGGCGCATCCACATGCTGCCGCGCATCTCGTTCAGCCCGGCGGCGGTGCGCGCGGCCTGGCGCGACGCGGGCGTGCGGCGCATCCTGCGGCTGATGGCGCCGGCGCTGCTGGGCGTGGGCGTGGCGCAGATCTCGCTGATGATCAACACCCAGATCGCCTCCTACCTGGCGGTGGGCAGCGTGACCTGGCTGTTCTATGCCGACCGGCTGATGGAGTTTCCCACGGCGCTGCTGGGCGTGGCGCTGGGCGTGGTGCTGACGCCGCAGCTGTCGGCCGCCAGGGCGGCGGGCGACGCCGAGCGCTATGGCGCGATGCTGGACTGGGGCCTGCGCATGGTGGTGCTGCTGGCCATGCCCTGCGCGGTGGCGCTGCTGGCCTTTGCCACGCCGCTGGTGGCGACGCTGTTCCACTACGGCGCGCTCAAGGGCTCGGATGTGGAGCGCATCGCGGTAGCGCTGATGGGCTATGGCGCCGGGCTGATCGGCATGGTGGCGATCAAGGTGCTGGCGCCGGGCTTCTATGCCAGCCAGGACATCCGCACCCCGGTGAAGATCGCGGTCTGCGTGCTGGTGGTGACGCAGCTGCTGAACCTGATGCTGGTGCCCTGGCTCGCGCATGCGGGCCTGGCGCTGTCGATCGGCCTGGGCGCGCTGGTGAATGCCTTGTGGCTGCTGATCGGCCTGGTGCGCCGCGGCAGCTTCCGGCCTTTGCCCGGCTGGCAGGGGTTTGCGGCCCGTGTGCTGTTCGCGTCCGCATTGCTTGCTATATTTTTGGTGTACGGTGCGCAGCATTTCGACTGGGTGGCGCTGGGCGCGGAGCGCATCCGGCGCTTTGCGCTGATGGCCGGCTGGCTGGCCGCCTCGGTGGTGCTGTATTTCGGGGCCCTGGCGCTGTCGGGCATGCGCCTGAGGGAGCTGCTGCGAAGATAGCGGGGAACATGGGACGGGTATGGATCTGAGCTTTTCGTTGCCGACTCCTCTGGAGCATTTTTCGTCGCTGGTGCAAAGCGACAGCGAATTCCCGCTGCTGGAGGCCGCGGCTTCGCTGGCCTGCATCGAGTATCCGCAGCTGGACGTGCAGCAGGTGCTGCACGAGGTCGACCTGCTGAGCGGGCAGCTGCACAGCCAGCGCGACAGCACGAGCCAGAGCCCGCTGGCGCGGCTCAAGTTCCTGAACCACATGTTCTACGGCGAGTGGGGCTTCCAGGGCAATGCCAACGACTACTACGCACCCGACAACAGCTGCCTGAACGTGGTGCTGCACAAGCGCCGGGGCATTCCGGTGTCGCTGGCGGTGATCTGGCTGGAGCTGGCGGCCGAGCTGCGGCTGCAGGTGCATGGCGTGGGGTTCCCCGGCCATTTCCTGCTGAAGGTGAGCCTGCCGGAAGGGCAGGTGGTGCTGGACCCGCTGACCGGCCAGTCCTTTTCGAGCAGCATGCTGGCGGAGATGCTGGAGTCGGTGCGCCCGCCCCAGCTGCGCGCGCTCGATGACGAGGTGCCGCTGGGCCTGTACCTGCAGCCGGCGGCGCCGCGCGACATCGTCGCCCGCATGCTCGGCAACCTCAAGGAGATTTACCGCAGCGAGCGCAACTGGCCGCGGCTGATCGAGGTGCAGAACCGGCGCGTCGTGCTTGAACCCGGCGCCTGGGCCGAGGTGCGCGACCGGGGCCTTGCCTATGCCGAGCTGGGCGTCAAGGACCGGGCCTCGGCGGACCTGGGCCAGTACCTGGAGCATGCGGAAGGCGCCGGCGATGCGCCCGAGATCCGCCACCGGCTGGAGTTGTTACAGAAGATGTAACAAGTTTCTGCCAAATGACATGCTGTTGTCATGAAGGTGTCATAGACATGTTGCATGATTTCCCGGATAGTGGAAGTGCTTGCCATGAAAGACAAATTAAGACTCATGCCCGAGGACATCATGCAGCGCATCGCGCGTGATGTGATGGATAGCTACGACGAATCGCTGGAGCTGGAGATGGAGGACGGCCTGCTCAACGGCGCGCCATTCGCCGCCGCCGGGCTGTCCGATCCCGACTACCAGTATTTCCGCGAGCTGGTGCGGCTGCAGGGCGAGCTCGTGAAGCTGCAGGACTGGGTGCAGCACACCGGCGAGAAGGTCGTCATCCTGTTCGAGGGGCGTGATGCGGCCGGCAAGGGCGGCGTGATCAAGCGCATCACCCAGCGGCTCAACCCCCGCGTGGTGCGCGTGGCGGCGCTGCCGGCGCCCAACGACCGCGAGCGCACGCAGTGGTATTTCCAGCGTTATGTGGCGCACCTGCCGGCGGCCGGCGAGATCGTGCTGTTCGACCGCAGCTGGTACAACCGCGCCGGCGTCGAGAAGGTGATGGGCTTTTGCACCGACGATGAGTACGAGGAGTTCTTCCGCTCGGTGCCCGAATTCGAGAAGATGCTGGTGCGTTCGGGCATACGGCTGATCAAGTACTGGTTCTCGATCACCGACGAGGAGCAGCACCTGCGCTTCCTGGGCCGCATCCACGACCCGCTCAAGCAATGGAAGCTGTCGCCCATGGACCTGCAAAGCCGGGTGCGCTGGGAAGAGTACACCAAGGCCAAGGAGGCGATGCTGGAGCGCACCCACATCCCCGAGGCGCCCTGGTGGGTGGTGCAGGCGGTGGACAAGCAGAAGGCGCGGCTGAACTGCATCGCGCACCTGCTCGGGCAGATGCCCTATACCGAGATCGACCACGACCAGGTGGTGCTGCCCGACCGGGTGCGCCACCCCGACTACATCCGCCAGCCGGTGCCGGCGCAGATGTTCGTGCCGGAAATCTACTGATCCTGCGGCTGGCGCGCCGGCGGCGCGCAGTGCTCATCCTCCAGCGGGTGTGTGCTAGGTGCGCCAGCATCGGCATGCGCCCGTTTTGCTTCCCGGGCCGGCCCGGCCGGGCAGTCCCGCGCGGCGGCCTTGGATGGTGCCGCTGCGGCATCGGTGCGCGCCATGGGCGCCGGAGATTGGAGGGGCGGCGGCGCTGCAGCCGGCGCCCCCAAAGCGGCCGGCGCGGCCGATTCCAGGGCCGGCCCATCGCCGGCCTGCCGACCCTGCTGCTGCAGCACCAGCATACCCGCCACGCCCACCACACCGATGGCGGCGATGCCGGCCAGCGCCTGCCGCAGCCAGCGCCCGTCGTTGGCAGCCGCCGGGGCCTGGCGCCGGCGGGCCTGCGCGGCGGCGTACTGCAGCACCCGCTCGCGCGCGGCCGGGCCCGGGCCGCCGTCCTGCGCGCTGGCCTCGCGGTAGAGCTGGACCAGCGGGTCGGCCGGCGGCGCAGAGGGGCGGTCTGGGCTCATGCGATCACCTGCAGGGCTTCGCGCAGCCTGGCGCGGGCATAGCGCAGCCGGCTCCTGGCCGTCTCCAGCGGCACCTGGGTGGCGCGGGCGATGTCGGCCAGCGGCATGCCGGCCTCGGCCTGCAGCAAGAAGGTGGCCCGCTGCTCGGGCGGCAGTTCGGCCAGCGCCTGCAGCAGCAGCCGGCCCGCGGTGCGGCGGTCGAGCTGGCGCTCGGGCTCGAAGCCGGATGCGGCGAACAGGCTGTCGGCCAGCTGCCGGCTCTCTTCGCTGTCGTCCGACAGGCTCAGCGCCACCCGGTGGCGGCGCCAATGGTCGACGAGCCGGTGGTGGGCCAGCGTGAACAGCCAGGTGCCGAAGCTGCTGCGCACCTGGTAGCGCGCGGCGCTATCGACCACCGCGAACCACACGTCCTGGCTCAGGTCCTCGGCCAGCGCGGCGCTGCCGGTATTCCTGAAAAGATAGCGCCACAGCCGCCGGCTGTTGCGCTCGTACAGCGGCGCGAATGCCTCGGCGTGGCCGGCCGCGTAGGCCTGCATCAGCTCTTCGTCGGTCGGCGCGGGCTCGGGCATGCCGGCGATTATGCCGGCATGCCCGCTCACCACCGCGGCGGATCGGGCACATAGCCGCTGCTCGCCGCGGGAAAGGGGTTCGGCCGCGGCTGCGGGTAGGGGCGGTGCTGCGGGATCACGCCCTGGGCCACCAGCTTGGCATGGCTGTCGTAGCGGATGCGCAGCAGCTGCACCGGCCGCGCGGTGGCGCTGGTGAATTCGGTGCTGCCGCTGTAGGACGCCTCGATCGCGCCGTGGCCGGTGCCCAGCGACGGCGCGGGCGCCGCCATGCCGGCGGATTTCTCCGCCTGGGCCGCGGCGGGCGGCGCCGCCTCGCTGGACTTGGCGGCGGCATCCGCCTCGCCGGAATAGGGCGCGGAGCGGGGCGCCGGGTACGGCGGCATGGGGCGGGGCCGCTGGCGCTCGCCGAACAAGGCCACGCCGATCACGCCTACGTCGGCCGGCCGGCCGGTGCGGCTGGCGTAGGAGGAGTCGCGGTCCGAGAAATAGAAGGCCGCCACCTGCTGCTCGTTCTTGCGCCAGCCGGTGATGGCCGCAGTCTCCCAGGGCGAGAACACATAGCCGTCGGTGGGCGCGGCCGCGGCGCTGCGGCCGGTGATCACATTCACCCCGTCGACGCTGATGACCGCGAGTATGCGCTGCCCGGTGCGGTTGCCGACCTCGATCGCGTAGCTGGCGCCGGGCTGGCCCGCCACCCAGTATTCGCCACGGTGGCGGTATAGCGGCAGGCTCTGGCCGCTGGCGCGGTCGATGATGCGCACATCGGCCAGGGTGGCCGCCTGGCTGCTGCCGGCCAGGACCAGCAGCGCCGCGATCAGGCCGGCGCGGCCGGCGCGAAGGGAGGTGGTGAGAGGCATGGATGCTTCCTGTGGTGGTGGATGACAAGTACTGAAACGCGGCAGCCGCCCAAAAGGGGTTGCATCGCGGCAACCGGTTTGTAAGCAGGCGAAACCTGGCCGCGGCGGCCGACCCAGGGTTAACCACGAGCCGGCATGCCCTGCGCCGGCGGAAAGAATCTCGCTATAGTCGTTCGCTTACCATATGTAAAAACCATAGCAATATGCGCGATGAAGATCATGGCTTTGTGGTGTTCCGCTTCAACCGGGTGAAGCTGCTGGTGCTGCTGGCGCTGTTCGCCTCCACCTTCGGGGGCCTGTACTTCGCGCGCGACATCGACCGGCTGTGGGGCGAGGCCGCCGCCTACCGCTATGCGGCCGGCCTGCCGGTGCTGTATGTGCTGCTGCTGTCGGGCTATGCGCTGTACCTGTGGCGCCACCCGCAGCGGGATATCCGCTAGATGGCCATGCTGCAGCGCCACCGCCGCTTCGCGATCTATCTGCTGGCCGTATGCCTGTTCATCGCCTGCATGGTCTGGGCCGAGCGCGAGGGCCTGCCCCGGCAGTGGATAGGGCCGATCTTCCTGTTCCTGCCGGTGATGATGTATGCGGTCATCGGCGTGTGGGGGCGCACGGCCGACCCCGAGCAGTACTACGTGGCGGGGCGCAGCATTCCGCCGTTCTACAACGGCATGGCGGCCGCGGCCGACTGGATGAGCGCGGCCTCGTTCATCAGCCTGCCCGGCGCGCTGTACCTGCAGGGCTTTTCCGGCACCTTCGAGCAGGCCGGCGGCCTGGCCTACCTGCTGGGCTGGACCGGCGGCTTCGTGCTGGTGGGGCTGCTGATCGCGCCGCAGCTGCGGGCCCTGCGGCTGTACACGCTGCCGGATTTCTTCCAGCTGCGCTACGGCGGGCGCTGGCCGCGGGTGATGGCGGCCTGGGCGGCGGTGCTGTGCTCGTTCTCGTACGTGGTGGCGCAGATCTATGCGGTGGGCCTGATCGCGTCGCGGCTGACCGGCGTGCAGTTCGAGATCGGCATCATGCTGGGGCTTGGCGGCGTGCTGCTGTGCTCGTTTCTGGGCGGCATGCGCGCCATCACCTGGACCCAGGTGGCGCAGTACGCGGTCATGCTGCTGGCCTTTCTGATACCGGTGTCGTGGCTGGCCTACCAGCAGCTGGGCAATCCGGCCGCGCCGCTGGTGTATGCCAGCCAGCTCGGCCAGATCGCCGCGAAGGAGCAGGCGCTGCTGGCCGATCCGCTGGAGCGGCAGGTGGAGACCATCTACCTGGAGCGCGCGCTGGTCTATGAATCGCGCCTGCGCAACATACCGGCCGCGCTGGAGGCGGAGCGCGAGCGCCTGCGCGAGCAGGTGCACCAGCTGCGCATCAGCAATGCCGACCTGGGCCAGGTGCTGGCTGCCGGCCGCGCGCTGGCCGCCCTGCCCAAGGACGAGGCCGCGGCGCGCGAGCTGTGGACCGCGCAGATGAAGGAGAACCGGGCCCGCGCCCGGCCGCTGGGAGGCGTGCCGCCGTATGCGCTGGCCTTTGCCGGCGATCCGCAGGGCAGCCCGGCCGAGCGCCAGCAGTTCGAGCTGTCGCGGCGCAACTTCCTGGCGCTGATCTTCTGCCTGATGCTGGGCACCGCCGGGCTGCCGCACCTGCTCACGCGCTACTACACCGCGCCCACGGTGGCCGGGGCGCGGCATTCGGTGGGGTGGACGCTGTTCTTCGTCGCGCTGCTGTACGCGAGCACGCCGGCGCTGGCGGCCATGGTCAAGCTGGAGGTGATGCAGAACCTGGTGGGCAGCTCGTTCGAGCAGCTGCCCAACTGGATCGCGCAGTGGGCGCGGGTCGATGGCTCGCTGCTGTCCATCGAGGACGTCAACGGCGACGGCATCGTGCAGTGGGCCGAGGTGCGGCTGGGCGCCGACCTGATCATGCTGGCGACGCCCGAGCTCGGTGGCCTGCCGTATGTGATGGCGGGCCTGGTCGCGGCCGGCGGGCTGGCGGCCGCGCTGTCCACCGCCGACGGCCTGCTGCTGACCATCAGCAATGCGTTGGTGCGCGATCTGTACCTGCAGCAGCGCCAGCCGCCGGTGACGCCGGAGCAGCGGGTGATCCTGAGCAAGTTCACGCTGCTGATGGTGGCGCTGGTGGCGGCGGCGGTGGCCTCGATCAAGACCTCGGAGATCCTGGTGCTGGTGTCGGCCTCGTTCTCGCTCGCCGCCTCGGCCTTCGTGCCGGCGATGCTGCTGGGGCTGTACTGGAAGGGCGCCACGCGGCTGGGCGCGAGCTGCGGCATGGCCGCGGGGCTGCTGGTGACCCTGCTGTACATGCTGCTCAACCTGCCCAGCCTGGCGGCGGTGCGCGGCAGCGCGGGCCATTTGTGGTGGGGCATACAGCCCACGCAGGCGGGGGTGTTCGGCGTGCCCGTGGGCTTTGCGGTCACCGTGGCGGCCAGCCAGTATGAAAAATGGCGCCAGCGGAACCGCTGAAACGGCCAGGGCCGCCCGAGGGCGGCCCTGGATGCGTGCTTGCGCAAGGGCTCAGGCCTTGAGCAGCTCCACCTCGAATTTCAGCGTGGCGTTCGGCGGGATCACGCCGCCGGCGCCGCGTGCGCCGTAGCCCAGGCTGGCGGGGATGAGCAGGGTGCGCTTGCCGCCTTCCTTCATGCCTTGCACGCCTTCGTCCCAGCCCTTGATGACCATGCCGGCACCCAGCGGGAACACGAAGGGGTCGTTGCGATCCTTGCTGGAATCGAATTTGGCGCCCTGCTGGCCATCGTTGTACAGCCAGCCGGTGTAGTGCACGGTGACCTGCTTGCCCTTGACCGCCTCGGCGCCGGTGCCAAGCACCTCGTCCTGGTATTGCAGCCCGCTGGCGGTGGTTGTGAAACTCATATCGACATCTTCCTCTCTGCTTACAGAGTCTGACCAAGGAAAAACCCGCCGTGAGCGGGCTGGCTCCATCCGGAGCGCATCACTTCTTGACTTGCGCAGCCACCCAGCGGGTGGCGAAGGCCTGCACGTCGGACAGGCGCTTGAGCAGATCCTGGCCGGACGGGGTCACGGTGTAGCCATCGCTGTTGTGGTCCAGGAAGCCGGCTTCGCGCAGCTCCTTGATGCGGGTGTTCAAGGTGTTGGGGGTGATGCCCCCCACGCTGTCCTGCAGCAGACGGAAGGTCTGCGGATGGCCATCCCTCAGCGCCCACAGGACGCGCAAAGCGTAACGGCATTCCAGCCGCGCGAAAAGCTGGTTGATTGCAGTGTTTTCCTTGGCGCTCATATCTATGGTTCTCCTTGCGCAGTGTTGAAGAGCAGGCCGCGTGGCATGCGTTCAAAAATCGTTCCGCCGCAGGTCCAACGATAGGACAGTACGGATTTTGCTACAAGTTTAGTAGCTCCTGCGGCAGTGTGTATAGGCATATACATCTATTCGGTGCCAAACCTGGAAAAAGTGTTGCGAGCCTGCTACGTTTGTATGAGCACATGTCCGAGCGCGGGCCTGCAGTTTCCCGGCCTGCAGCCGCCCCTTCTGCGGATGCTAATGGGGGGTTGATACATGGAAAACCGGGCTTGCCCCAGGGCAGGGGGCGCAAGAGGCGGGGCATCCGCTACGCTTGCGGCTTGGTTGCCACCGTGGACTGAAGATGGATACGAACATGGAATATCTGGAGACGGCGCTGGCCGAGCCCTTCGGCTCGCTGCCAGCCCTGGTGGGCTTGCATGCCCGGCACCGCCCGCAGCACCGCGCCGTGGTGCTGGGTGAGCGCTCGCTTACATATGCGGAGCTGGCGCTGGCGCTGGAGCGGGTGGCCGCGCGGCTGCAGCGCGCAGGCCTGGCGAGCGGCGATGTGATCGCGGTCTGCGCCGGCACCTCGCTGGAGTACCTGCTGGTGTTTCTGGGCGCGCTGCGGGCCGGCCTGGTGGTGGCGCCGCTGGCGCCCTCGGCCACGGCCGCGCACCTGGACGCGATGCTGGCCAACGCCCAGGCGCGGCTGCTGTTCCGCGATGCCGAGGTGGCCGCCGAGTGGGCGCTGGCGGACGCCTCGATACCTTGCATCGCGCTGGACGATTCCGACAGCGGCCAGCCCTGGTCGCGCTGGCTGGCCGAAGGGGTCGGCGCTGCGGCGCAGGCCATCGCGCCGCAGCCCGACTGGGCCTTCAACCTGATCTATTCCTCGGGCACCACCGGCGTGCCCAAGGGCATCATCCAGTCCTGGGGCATGCGCTGGGCGCACCTGAAGCGGGCCGAGATCAACGGCTACGGGCCGGGCACGGTGTCGCTGTCGGCCACGCCGCTGTATTCCAACACCACGCTGGTGGCGGCGCTGCCCACGCTGGGCATGGGCGGCACGCTGGTGCTGATGCGCAAGTTCGACAGCGCCGAATACCTGCGCCTGGCGCAGCAGGAGGGCGCCACGCACACCATGCTGGTGCCGGTGCAGTACCAGCGGCTGATGAACTTCGCCGGCTTCGACGCGGCCGACCTGAGCCGGCTGACGACCAAGTTCTGTACCAGCGCGCCCTTCAAGGCGGCGCTGAAGGCCGAGGTGCTGCGGCGCTGGCCGGGCCGGCTGATCGAGTACTACGGCATGACCGAGGGCGGCGTGGGCTGTGAGCTGCATTGCGAGCGGCATCCCGACAAGCTGCACACCGTGGGCCGGCCGCGCGACGGCGTGGATGTGCGCTTCGTCGACGAACAGGGGCATGAGCTGCCGCCCGGCCATACGGGCGAGATCGTGGGCCGCTCGTCGGCGATGATGACCGGCTACTACCGCCTGCCCGAGAAAACCCGCGAGGCCGAGTGGTTCGATGCCGCGGGCCTGCGCTTCATCCGCACCGGCGATGTCGGCCGCCTGGACGAGGACGGTTTCCTGGTGCTCGGCGACCGCAAGAAGGACATGATCATCTCCGGCGGTTTCAACATCTACCCCAGCGATATCGAGCAGGTGCTGCTGCAGCATCCGCAGGTGCAGGAGTGCGCGGTGGTGGGCGTGGCCTCGGAGCAGTGGGGCGAAACGCCGGTGGCCTACGCAGTGCTGCGCCCGGGCTCGGATGTCGGCGCGGCCGAGCTGCAGGCCTGGCTCAATGGCCGCGTCGGCAAGACCCAGCGCGTGGCCGAGCTGCTGCTGGTGCCGCAGCTGCCGCGCAGCGAGATCGGCAAGGTACTCAAGCGCGAGCTGCGCGAGCGTTACGAGCAGTCTTCAGAAAAGTGAGCTGCAAGCGCTTGCCATGCAATGGTTTTAAATACATTTTTTATTGAATCCATTGGCTGGTAGGCGCTGGCAGCTATGTTTTTGGTAGTAAAGCTCAAGCGGCGTAGCGCACGGCCCGGTTGCCGCGGCACAGGCCGTAGAGCTGCAGCCGGGCCTGCTGCGCGATCTGGATGGCCAGCGTGGTAGGGGCGGAGATGGTGGCCAGCACCGGCAGGCCGAGCCGGGCGCATTTGCGCACCAGTTCGTAGCTGGCGCGGCTGGTCATCGCGACGAAGCCCGGCGTGCCGAGCAGTTGCTGCTGCGCCATGTGGCCCAGCAGCTTGTCGAGCGCATTGTGGCGGCCCACGTCCTCCATGGCCACGGCGATGCCGCCATCAAGCCGCGCCCAGGCGGCGGCATGGATGGCGCCGGCCTGGCGGTTCAGCGGCTGGTGCGCGGGCAGCTCGGCGAAGGCGCGCGCCAGCGTGGCGAGCGTGATCTGCTGCACCCAGGCCGGCGGCGCGAGCGGCTGGGGCTGCAGGTCGAGCGCCTGCAGGCTGTCGATGCCGCAGACGCCGCAGCCGGTGCGCCCGGCCAGGCTGCGGCGCCGGCTCTTGAGGCGCGCGAAATGCTGGCTGGCGATGTCCAGCCGTACCTCGATGGCTTCGCCGCTGCCGGCCTGCACCTCGATGCCGTAGCAGTCAGCCGGGCTGTCGATGATGCCTTCGCTGAGCGCGAAGCCCAGCGCGAACGCGGCCAGGTCCTGCGGCGTGGCCATCATCACCGCATGCGACAGGCCGTTGAAGACCAGCGCCACCGGCACCTCGGCGGCGATCCAGTCGTCGCGCTGCTCCTGGCCGTCTGCCGTCAGCACCTGCACCGGGCCGGCCTGCAGGGAGGGCGCGGCCGGCGTGCCGTCGTCTTGCAGGTGCAGGGGGGCGGAGGAGGCAGGGGATGGCATGGGGTCTCCAAGGACAAAGCCCCGCGGCAGCGGGGCTTTGATTATGGTGCAGCGCGGGCTTAGATGAAGCTGCGCAGCTTGTCCGAGCGGCTCGGGTGCTTGAGCTTGCGCAGCGCCTTGGCCTCGATCTGGCGGATGCGCTCGCGCGTCACATCGAACTGCTTGCCCACTTCCTCCAGCGTGTGGTCGGTGCTCATCTCGATGCCGAAGCGCATGCGCAGCACCTTGGCTTCGCGCGGGGTCAGGCCGTCGAGGATGTCCTTGACCACGTCGCGCAGGCCGGCCTGCATCGCGGCGTCCACCGGCGCGGTGTTGGCGCTGTCCTCGATGAAGTCGCCCAGGTGGGAGTCGTCGTCGTCGCCGATGGGGGTTTCCATCGAGATCGGCTCCTTGGCGATCTTCATGATCTTGCGGATCTTGTCCTCGGGGATCTCCATCTTCTCGGCCAGCAGCGAGGCATCGGGCTCATAGCCGAATTCCTGCAAGTGCTGGCGCGAGATGCGGTTCATCTTGTTGATGGTCTCGATCATGTGCACCGGGATGCGGATGGTGCGCGCCTGGTCGGCGATCGAGCGCGTGATGGCCTGGCGGATCCACCAGGTGGCGTAGGTCGAGAACTTGTAGCCGCGGCGGTATTCGAACTTGTCCACCGCCTTCATCAGGCCGATGTTGCCTTCCTGGATCAGGTCGAGGAACTGCAGGCCGCGGTTGGTGTACTTCTTCGCGATCGAGATCACCAGGCGCAGGTTGGCCTCGATCATCTCCTTCTTGGCATTGCGCGAGGCGCGCTCGCCGTCGTTCATGCGCTTGTTGATGAGCTTGAGCTCGTCGAGCGGCACCACGACGCGGGCCTGCAGGTCGATCAGGTTCTGCTGCAGCTCCTGGATCGGCGGGATGTTGCGGCCGATGATGGCGCTCCAGGGCTGGCTCGACTGGGCCTCCTTCTCGACCCACTGCAGGTTCAGCAGGTTGGCGGGGAAGTCGGTGATGAACTTCTCCTGCGGGATGCCGCACTTGTCGACGATGATCTTGCGCAGGCTGCGCTCCTTCTGGCGCACGCCGTCCACCTGCTCGCGCACCATGTCGCACAGCTTCTCGATGGTCTTGGCGGTGAAGCGGATGGTCATCAGCTCCTGCGACAGGCTCTGCTGCACCTGGGCGTAGCCGGCCGAGCTGTAGCCCTGCTTGTCGTACATCTGGTGCAGCTGCTCGAACAGCTCGCGCAGCTTGTCGAAGCGGCGCAGGGCCTCGTTCTTCAGCTCTTCGAGCTTCTTGGTCAGCGCCTTGGAGCCGCCCTTGCCGTCGTCGTCGTCCTCTTCGTCGTATTCGTCGAAGTCTTCCTCGGCCACGTAGTCGTCGTTCTCGTCGGCGTCGGCAAAGCCGTCCACCACGGTGGAGATGACGACCTTGCCCTCGCGGATCTCCTCGCCCATGGCGAGGATCTCGGCGATGGTCGCGGGCGAGGTGCTGATGGCCAGCATCATGTCCTGCAGGCCGCCTTCGATGCGCTTGGCGATCTCGATCTCACCCTCGCGGGTCAGCAGCTCGACCGTGCCCATCTCGCGCATGTACATGCGCACCGGGTCGGTGGTGCGGCCGAATTCGGAGTCCACGGTGGACAGCGCGGCCTCGGCTTCTTCCTCGGCCTCTTCCTCGGTGGTGGCGGACTGGCCGGTGTTGTTCAGCAGCAGGGTCTCGGCATCGGGCGTCTGCTCGTACACGGCCACGCCCATGTCGTTGAGCATGGAGATCACGACTTCCAGCGTCTCGGCGTCGACCAGCTTGTCGGGCAGGTGATCGGAGATCTCGGCGTTGGTGAGGTAGCCGCGGGTCTTGCCCAGCTTGATCAGCGCCTTCAGGCGCTGGCGGCGGGTGGACATTTCCTCTTCGGTCAGGACGGTCTCGTCCAGGCCGAATTCCTTCATCAGCGCGCGCTCCTTGGCCTTGCTGAGCTTCATGCGCAGTGGCTTGACCTTCTCTGCGGGCTCGCTGCTGGCGGTGGTGTCGACTTCGACCTCAGCTTCGACCTCGACCTCGAGATCCTCCTCGATGTCCGAGAAATCGGTGTCGTCGACCTCGTCTTCGGACTTGGCCTTGCGGCCCTTGGCGGCAGCCGCCTTCTTGGCGGGGGCGGCGGCCTTCTTGGCCGGAGCCTTGGCGGCGGCCTTCTTGGCAGGCTTGGCTTGTGCCGCGGCCTCGTCGGTGGCGGCCTTCTTGCCGCGCTTCTTCGGTTCCGCTGCTTCCAGCAGCGCGTCGGCCGCCTTCAGCAGCTCGGCCTTGGAGAGGTTTTTGGTAGAGGACACAGACGCTTTCTTGGACACTGATGCAACTTTGGGCGCGGCCGCTGGCGAGGCGGCCGCATCCGTCGTGGATGGGTTTCTGGAGGTGGTAGCCCCGGCTTTGGACGGCTTGGCTGGCTTCGCGGACTTGGTGGCAGGCATGGAGACCCTCAAGAATCAAAGAAGACACACAAACGAACACACAAATGGAACCGGCGCGGCGCCATGCACGGGTGCGTGGCGCCCGCGTGCATCGCCACGGCAGGCAAATGCACGAGGAGCATTCCTCCAGGGGCAAGATGTCTGGGCGAACATTTGGAGTGCAGTCCTTGCGGATATATGGGCGCTTGCGCTGGTGGCAAATGGCGTATCGGTCGTGTATGAATCCGAATTTGTACGCTGGCCCGGCCCGGAGGTGCTGCTGTCGCTCTTGCCGATGAGCCTTATATTATAGCGATTTGTGCAATGTCAAGAGCAGAACGGCTAGGGTCAATCCCTGGTATGCCCATCCGCCGCATGGTGCATGCCGGCGCCGAGACCCATGCCCATGCCCATGCCGCCGCCCCCGGCTCCTGCGCCCATCCCTGCGCCGCCACCGCCACCACCACCCCCGCCGCCAGCACCGCCGCTGCGCCGCGCGCCCGAGCCGGCCGAATTGCGCAGCGGGCCCTGGCTGGGAATCGCCAGCTCGGCGGGAATGGGCTCCAGGTCCAGCGCCTCGCGGATGAAGATGCGCAGCGATGTGACCAGCGCGCCGACCTGCACCGTGCGCCCGGCCACCATGTCTTGCGCCACCTGCGCGGCCAGCCGCACCTGCTCCTGCGTGCCGAGCAGCAGTATGTCGGACAGCGCGGCCTCCACCGCATCGCGGGTGAGACGCCTGCGCTCCAGGCCGGCCTCGGATGGGGCGGGGCCCACGGCCGGGGCCGGGGCGGCCGCATCTGCGGCCTGTGCGGCCTCGCTAGCGCGGCGCAGCAGGTCACGGCGGTGGGTGGGGTCTACGTCGAGGTTGCCGGTGAAGGCTCCGCCCAGCGTCTTGTAGGCGGCGATCAGGGTCTTGAGGCGTTCGTTGATCTGCCGGTTCTCGCGCTCGCGGCGCCGCTGCAGCGTTTGCATGAACACCAGCCGGATGCCGACCGCGACCAGCGATACCAGCACCAGGCTCAGCAAGGTGGTCAGCAGGCCCGACCAGGAGCCGAAATCAAGATTGCCGCGCATGGATGCCTCCCGGGGTGGCAGGTGGATGGATGGGCCTGGTGCGGCCAGCGCGCGCCGTCGCCATCTCAGCGCTGCAGCTGGGTGCTCAGCACCCGGATGCGCTCCAGGTTGCGGCGCAGGATGTCGACGGCCCGCGGATCGCTGCCCGCCTGCAGGGCCAGCGCGGTGTTCTCGCGCTTGAGCTGGGCCTGCACGATGCGGCCGAGCACGTCGCGCAGCTCCTGGCGGATCTCGGCCAGCGGCCCCTCGGCCTGGGCATGGTGGCTGTCCATCAGCCCCGTGGCGAAGCCGGCGCTGGCATGGCCGGGCAGCCTTTCGCGCAGCACCGCCCAGGGCTGGGCGCCATGGGCCAGGAACTGCTGCTCTATCCAGCCGAACAACGGGCCGTAGGGCGCGTCGAGGTGGGCCAGTGTCGCCATGTCCTCGGGCGAGAAGTTCTCCAGGAAGTCCATGTGCGACAGCAGCAGCCGCACCGCCTGATCCTCGCGCGACACGGCCACGCTGGGCATGGGCGGCTGGGCCGGGGGCGGCGGCGCCCAGCGCGAACGGCCGCCGCCGGGATACGGGCGGCGCGCGCGCGCGCCCCAGTTGCCCTGC